>NZ_SMMF01000947.1:15822-40555 GCF_009711355.1 Roseibium sp. RKSG952
TGAACAAGCGCGAATGGGAAGCTTTGTGCGACGGTTGCGGCAAATGTTGCCTGAACAAGTTGGAGGATGAGGACAGCGGCGAGGTTGCCCTGACCTGCGTTGCCTGCCGCTTGCTGGATGATGAATCCTGCCGTTGCACGCAGTACGAAATCAGGCATCAGTTTGTTCCGGAATGCATCGTAATGACGCCGGACAATATTGATGAACACGCCTACTGGCTGCCCCAAACCTGCGCCTATCGGCTGCTTTGGGAAGGCAAACCCCTTTACGACTGGCACCCGTTGCTGTCTGGTACGCCGAACAGCGTCCATGCCGCCGGCGTATCGGTTCAGGGACGCACCGTCTCGGAGTTCGAAACTCCCGAGGACGAGTGGGAAGAATACATAATTGAGGAGCCTATCTGATGCATTTCGCCTCTGACAATTCCGGACCGGTTCATCCGGAAGTTCTGGCCGCGCTGACCGAGGCCAATCAAGGCTATCAGATGGCCTATGGCACAGACACGTTGATGAACGAAGTGCGCGATCAGATCCGCGGTATTTTCGAAGCGCCGGGGGCAGCAGTCTATCTTGTCGCCACGGGAACTGCTGCAAACTCATTGGCTCTGGCCACGCTGACAAAGCCATGGGAAACCGTATTCTGCTCACCGGTTGCACATATCCACGAGGATGAATGCAACGCGCCGGAATTCTACAGCGGTGCCAAGCTGACGCTGGTTCCAGGTGAGGACAAGATGACGCCCGAAGCCCTGCGTGGGTCGATCCTTGCCGAAGAAACCCGTGGTGTTCACGGCCCTCAGCGTGGTCCGGTTTCGATCACGCAGGTGACCGAGCGTGGGTCGGTTTATTCGCTAGACGAACTGCAGGCGCTGTGCGGCGTCGCCAAGGAATATGGGTTGCCTGTGCATCTGGACGGCGCACGTTTCACCAATGCGATGGTCGCGCTGAACTGCTCACCTGCTGAAATGACGTGGAAGGCCGGTGTAGATGCCGTCAGCTTTGGCGGCACCAAGAACGGTCTGATGGGGGTCGAAGCGGTAGTCTTTTTTGACGAGAGCAAAGCCTGGGAGTTCGAGCTGCGCCGCAAACGCGGGGCGCATCTGTTTTCCAAGCACCGCTATCTGTCGGCGCAAATGGCGGCCTATCTGCAGGATGATCTGTGGCTGAGGTCAGCGCGTCAGGCCAATGGCAACTGCGCCCGCCTCGCCGATGGCCTGCGTGCAGCAGGTGCTGAGTTCTTGCACGAGCCCCAAGCCAACATGATTTTCGCCAGCTTCCCGCGCAGCAAACACCGCGCCTTGCACGACGCCGGTGCGGTCTATCATCTGTGGGGCGCTGAGCTGGAAGGCGAAGACGAAGATGAAATGCTGGCCTGCCGACTGGTGTGTGACTGGTCGATCGGCGAAGACCAGATCGACCAATTCATTTCGCTGCTCTGAGCCTATTCTGACCGAGCGTTCTCTTTTGCACCCCAGAACCTGAGTATCTGTTCAGCCGTTTCGTGTGGATGGGATATGGGCAGCATGTGCCCTGCCCCATCTATCACTCGGTCCGATGCAGATGGCAGACGGTTCTGAAGTCCGGTGTTGATCACCTGAATCGTGGGCTGTGTCCGTGATCCCCGCAAAAGCAGGACTGGCATCGTCGCGCGATCCAGTTGACCGGCTTTCAACAAACCAAGCCGGTCATCAAACAATACATCCTCAACCGGGGCGACCAGTTGGATACCCCGCTCCATTGCTGCCCGTGTTCGTTCGGGTAAATCCGGCCAACGGGGGCCGTCATCCAAAGTCCACATCCGATTGAACAACCGTGCAGCGAGCCTGTTGTCCTTCGCGGCCAGTGCAGTCAGATAGGGCTGAGCCTCGCGGTCATGGTCCTGAACCAGATGTGGCGCATCCTGTTTCACGACAGCGAAAAACACGGGTTCGATTAGGACGGCACTACGCACAAGTTCGGGATATTCGATGGCAAGCCGCAATGCGATCATCCCGCCGAACGAATGGCCGATGACATCCAATGGCTCGGTCAGTTGATCCAGAGCCTGTCTTGTTACAGCTTCAAAGACATCGCCCTCACCATCCCAGTCCGGGCTTTGCCCGTGAAACAGCATGTCCGGTGCAATCAGTGTCGCCTCATCCTTCAGCGCGGCGGCCAATCCGGCCCAGGCCCTTGAGTGGGCTATGGTGCAGTGCAGGGCGAGCACTTTGCGCTCCCCTTCCCCCAAATGCCGGACGAAAGTCGCTTGCGACGATGAGGCTTCGTCCTTCACCCCTTGGCCTCCGCCAGATGCCGGTCCAGATCATCCAGCCGATCCTGCCCCCAGAACCGCTGACCATCCGGCGTGATGTAGAACGGTGCACCAAACACGCCGCGATCCACCGCCTCTTCAAGATTTGCTGCGTAGGTTTCGGCGCCTAGCAACAGGCCGCTGTCAGCCAGTTTGGGATCAAATCCCGCCCGCGTCAGGCAATCCCGGATGACATCATCCTGCGCGATGTCTTTATCCTCGGCCCAGCAGGCCCGCAGGATCGAATGGCACAGTTTACCCACATCGCCTGAACCGTCCTGAATGGCGGCAATGATTGCATATGATGACGGCGCTGCATTTGTTGGCCAGTGCGCGGGCTGCAGATTGAAGTCCATTCCCAGATTGCGAGATTGGCGCAGCAGCTCCTGCGCCCGGTATTCTATGCGGGAAATGTGCCTGTCTTTGGGCGGCGTTCCCCCGGTACGGCCGAACAGTGCGATAATGTCCAAGGGTTTGTAGGCGATCGTTGCACCATGTTTCGCCGCAACTTCCTCGAGTCGCATGCCTGCGAGATAGGAATAAGGCGACAGTGTCGCAAAAAAGTAGTCAATGTCGGCCATGTGCACTTTCTCCGCTACGTTATCTTTGCGGGACGGTAAGGCCATGCTAAGCGGTGTCAACATCACGAATCTGTCACATTGCCATTGCTGCCCGGGGATTTTCAGCCGATGCCGACACTTCACGAACCCAAGCTAATCGCTGGGAACGCCAATCTTCCTCTTGCCGAAACCATTGCCCGCCGAATGAGCCTGCATCGCGGTGTTGACCAGGGTCTGGTCGACGCACGTGTCGAACGGTTCAACGACGGTGAGATCTTTGTCGAGGTCTTCGAAAACGTGCGCGGCGAGGATATGTTCATCATCCAGCCGACCTCGAACCCGGCCAACGACAATCTGATGGAGCTGCTGATCATCGCCGACGCACTGCGCCGCTCATCAGCGCAGCGTATCACCGCAGTCATTCCTTACTTTGGCTACGCCCGTCAGGACCGCCGCACCAAGGCCCGCACACCGATCAGCGCCAAGCTGGTCGCGAATATGCTGACCGGCGCGGGGATCGAACGCATCCTGACCATGGACCTGCACGCCGCCCAAATTCAGGGCTTCTTCGATATGCCCGTGGACAACCTCTATGCCTCGCCGATCTTTGCTCTGGACGTGAAAAACCAGTTCAAGGAACAGATGGATGAAATCATGGTGGTTTCGCCGGATGTAGGTGGCGTCGCCCGTGCTCGTGAGCTGGCCAAGCGGATCGGTGCACCTTTGTCCATCGTCGACAAACGCCGCGAAAAGGCGGGTGAAGTTGCTGAGATGACAGTTATCGGTGATGTGAAAGACAAGATCTGCCTGATCGTCGACGACATCTGCGACACCGCCGGAACACTCTGCAAAGCGGCACAGGTTCTGATGGATAACGGTGCCAAGGAAGTTCACTCGTACATCACGCACGGTGTCATGAGCGGCCCTGCTGTTGAGCGAGTGACCAACTCGGTCATGAAGTCGCTCGTTCTGTCCGACACCATCCAACCGACGCCTGAAATCGCAAAGGCATCGAATATCCGTATCGTGCCAACAGCACCGATCTTCACACAGGCGATCCTGAATATCTGGAACGGCACAAGTGTTTCTTCGCTATTCGAAGACAAGACGCTGACACCGATCTACGAGTCGCTGTATCACGCGAAGTAATCCAAAACGGGCGGCCTGCTGAGGCCGCCCGGTTTCCTTTCTGGTCAACTGCGCGACGATAACTGCAGATGGCCGCCTTCCCAACCTTCTTGACTGCGACCCATATAATGTTTGCAATGACCCAATGTCGTTGCACGCGCTCTGAATGTTGCTCCGTAGCCAAAAAGGACAGGTTGTTGCTGGAATACTCCACGTTTCGAGAACGTCCGATCCCCGTAACCACAAACCCTCCTACAGCTTTGGACTATCAAGAGTTCCCTGTGGACCAAAGTGATCCGCGCGCTCAGGAACCTCTGGTCGATCTGGCTGAATACGAGATACCAAGTTTCAATTTCTACGCCCGCAGGGACGGCCTGAACACGCCCTACCGACGTTGCTTTGCAACTTCGGACCCAGAGGTGCGAGTTCGCAAATCTCTGGCTGAACGGCTTGCGGATATCAATGAAGAGCTCACCAATCTGGGCATTGAGATTTATGCGCTGAATGGATTTCGCCCGCTCTCGGTTCAGCAGGAGCTTTGGGACTTTTTTGTTGCCCGGGCGCGCAGGTCATTGAAAGCCCCGACAGATGAGGAATGTATCGCCTTTGCGGGCCGGTATTGTTCCGACCCCCGCAGCTTTGCCCCCGATGACGCGCGCACTTGGCCGACGCACATCACCGGAGGCGCGATCGATCTGACGTTGCGAAACAAAGATACTAAGGAACACCTATTCTTCGGCGGAATTTTCGATGATCCCTCGGACATTACGCACACCACCTATTTCGAAGAGATCCTGTGTTCGGTGGATGGCGATCCGGAACAATTGTCGCTCAGCGATCAGGAGGCTCTGCAAAATCGTCGACTATTATACTGGGCGATGTGCAGTGCCGGATTCACGAATTACGCATATGAATGGTGGCATTTCGATCTTGGAACGCAGCTTTGGGCGGCAAATCGGTCACTCGCTGCCGCTGGCGAACCAAAGCATGCTTGGTATGGCCCCGCGTCGACATAGCTTGCAGGCCAGAGCAGGCACGTTCAGGAGATATCCCAGTCATCCTCGTGCGCCACTTCCCCGATCGCGGTCCATGCGGCACGAATGCGGGCGATGCGGGTGTCGGACCATGTACGGAACACAGCGTTGAAGCCCTCAGCCGTGATGTCCTCGGCTTTCACTTCGGCACGCAACGCCGACGAGGTATCCACATCCCAGAGGGAGACACCAATCTGTAAAACCGGAGGCGACCGGAACGGCTGACTGAACCTAACTGATTTGCGCCTTTCGCGCGGCCCCTGACCAGTCCACATGCTGCCACCGTCGGAAAACTCCGAAAACAACAATACTTCGCCTTGGTCGATGCCGATGGGATGGGTCCGAAAAGTTTTCATTCTGTGATCTTTGTACTTGAATATAAAAGCCTTAGCCTGCCCCAGCAGGAAAATCACCAATAAAAAAAACGGCCCCGCCTAGCGGAGCCGTTCATAATGATCAGAAAGTCACGGAGCCTTACAGGCTCATGTGCGTCCCAAGGGCTTCCATGTCGGCCAGCAGCTTGGCAGCATCGTCGACGATGGTTTGATCATCGCCAGTCTTTGCCGCCTCGTGCGAAGCGCGGGCCTCAGCGATCAGGTCGTCCAGATGCGACCGGGTCACTTCGGCTACCGGAATGGCCTTTTCGGCCAGAACCGACAGGCCATCGCCGTTGATCTGAGCAAACCCACCGGTGACCAGGTATTCGCTGGACCCTTCGGGTGCTTCGACCTTCAGGATGCCCGGGCGCAGCGTGGTAATTGTGGGGGCATGGTCGGGCATTGCCGTCATGTCCCCATCCGCGCCGGGAATCTGGACCGCGGTGGCCGCGAGCGAAGCAAGGCTCCGCTCGGGGCTGACGAGGTCGAATTGCATCGTGTTTGCCATCAGGGATACTCCTTAGGCGGCTTCTGCGGCCATCTTCTCCGCTTTGGCGATCACTTCTTCGATGCCGCCAACCATCAGGAAGGCCGCTTCGGGCAGGTGATCGTATTCGCCAGCGACAACCGCTTTGAACGACGCGATGGTCACATCCAGAGGAACCTGAACGCCGGGCGAACCGGTGAAGACTTCGGCCACGTCGAACGGCTGCGACAGGAAGCGTTCGATCTTACGGGCACGGGCCACGGTCAGTTTGTCCTCTTCCGACAGTTCATCCATGCCGAGGATGGCGATGATGTCCTGCAGCGACTTGTAGCGCTGGAGGATCTGCTGAACGTCGGTCGCAACCTTGTAGTGCTCTTCACCAACGATGGCCGGGTCGAGCAGACGCGAAGTCGAGTCGAGCGGGTCAACCGCAGGGTAGATACCCTTTTCCGAGATCGCACGGTTAAGAACGGTGGTCGCGTCCAAGTGGGCGAACGAAGTTGCCGGCGCAGGGTCGGTAAGGTCGTCCGCAGGCACGTAGATCGCCTGAACCGAGGTGATCGAGCCCGACTTGGTCGAGGTGATGCGTTCCTGCAGGGCGCCCATGTCGGTGGCCAGCGTCGGCTGGTAACCCACCGCCGAAGGAATACGACCCAGCAGAGCCGAAACCTCGGAACCCGCCTGCGTAAAGCGGAAGATGTTGTCGACGAAGAACAGAACGTCGGTGCCGGACTGGTCGCGGAACTGCTCGGCCAGTGTCAGGCCGGTCAGAGCAACACGTGCACGTGCTCCCGGAGGTTCGTTCATCTGACCGTAAACCAGGGCCACCTGCGATTCCGACAGGTTGTCGGGCTTAATAACGTTCGATTCGATCATCTCGTGGTACAGGTCGTTCCCTTCACGGGTCCGTTCACCAACACCCGCGAACACCGAGAAGCCCGAGTGCACTTTTGCGATGTTGTTGATCAGTTCCATGATCAGAACGGTTTTACCAACGCCGGCGCCGCCGAACAGGCCGATCTTACCGCCTTTGGCGTAAGGGGCCAGCAGGTCCACGACCTTGATGCCGGTCACCAGGATTTCCGACTCGGTCGACTGTTCGTCGAACGCAGGTGCGGGCTGGTGGATTGCGCGGGTTTCAGATGCAACAACGTCGCCCTTTTCGTCGATCGGCTCGCCGACAACGTTCAGGATACGGCCCAGAGTAGCATTGCCAACCGGAACCGAAATCGGTGCGCCTGTGTCGGTTACTTCCTCGCCACGGACCAGACCTTCGGTCGCGTCCATCGCGATGGTGCGGACAGTGTTTTCACCCAGGTGCTGAGCAACTTCCAACACCAGACGTTTGCCGTTGTTGGTGGTTTCCAGCGCGTTCAGAATTTCAGGCAGCTGATCTTCGAAGTGCACGTCGACGACGGCCCCGATGATCTGTGTGACTTTGCCTTTTGCATTCGCCATGTTTCGTCTCCGGTTTTCTTACAGCGCTTCGGCGCCGGAAATAATTTCAATCAGCTCGTTGGTGATCACGGCCTGACGCGAACGGTTGAACTGGATCGTCAGCTTGTCGATCATCTCACCCGCGTTGCGCGTCGCGTTGTCCATTGCGGACATCCGTGCACCCTGTTCAGACGCTCCGTTTTCGAGCAGAGCCGAGAAGATCGCGGTCGCAACCCCCTTGGGCAGCAAGTCGGCCAGAATGGCCTCTTCGCTGGGCTCGTAGTCGAATACCGCACCGCTGTCGTCACCCTCGGTTTCCTCAAACGAGGCGGGAATGACCTGCTGTGCTGTCGGGATCTGGGTCACAACGTTTACGAACTTCGAGTAGAAGATCGTGGCAACGTCGAACTCACCCCCGTCAAAGCGGGACAGGATGTCCTTCGCGATGTCTTGCGCGTTTGTGTAACCGATGCGCTTGACCTCGCTCAGGTCGATATGTCCAACGAACAGATCGCCAAAATCACGCTTGAGCGCGTCGCGGCCCTTCTTGCCGACGGTCAAAACTTTGACTGTCTTGCCTTTCAGGCGCAGCTCTTCCGCTTTGACACGGGCCAGCTTGGCGATGTTCGAGTTGAAGCCGCCACAAAGGCCGCGTTCAGCTGTCATGACAACCAGCAGATGGACATCGTCACTGCCCGTACCACGGAGCAGCTTGGGGGCGCTGTCGCTGCCCCCGACCGAAGCCGCCAGCCCCGCCATCACAGCATTGAACCGCTCGGCATAGGGACGCGAGGCTTCGGCAGATTCCTGGGCGCGGCGCAGTTTTGCAGCCGCGACCATCTGCATGGCCTTGGTGATCTTGCGGGTCGATTTGACCGACTCGATCCTGTTTTTAAGGTCCTTAAGATTTGGCATATGCCCGCCTCTCCCTTAAGCGAAGGTTGCGGCGTATTCGTCCAGCGCAGCCTTGATCTTGTCGGAAGCGTCACCCTTGATCTTGGGATCTTCGTCCGTGATCCACTGAAGCAGATCCGCGTGCTTGCCACGCAGATGCGCCAGCAGGCCAGCTTCGTAACGGCCAACATCGGACACGTCGATCTTGTCGAGGTAACCGTTGGTGCCGGCGAAGATGACGCAGACGATTTCAGCGTTGGTCAGCGGCGAGTACTGCGGCTGTTTCATCAGTTCGGTCAGACGTGCACCACGGTTCAGCAACTGCTGAGTTGCGGCGTCAAGGTCTGAACCGAACTGCGCAAACGCAGCCATTTCGCGGTACTGAGCCAGTTCCAGTTTAACCGGACCCGCAACCGACTTCATCGAGTTGGTTTGAGCCGAAGAGCCCACTCGCGAAACCGACAGACCGGTGTTCACAGCAGGGCGGATGCCTTGGTAGAACAGTTCAGTTTCAAGGAAGATCTGACCGTCGGTGATCGAGATCACGTTGGTCGGAATAAACGCCGAAACGTCACCACCCTGAGTTTCGATAACCGGCAGAGCGGTCAGCGAGCCCGCACCGAAGTCTTCGTTCAGCTTAGCCGAACGCTCCAGCAGACGGGAGTGGAGGTAGAAAACGTCACCAGGATAGGCTTCACGTCCGGGCGGACGGCGCAGCAGCAGCGACATCTGACGATACGAAACAGCCTGTTTCGAAAGGTCATCATAGATGATCAGTGCGTGGCGGCCATTGTCACGGAAGTATTCGGCCATCGCGGTTGCGGCGTAGGGTGCCAGGAACTGCATCGGGGCCGGGTCGGACGCGGTTGCGGCCACAACGATCGAGTAGTCAATCGCACCGGATTCTTCCAGTTTCTTCACCAGCTGAGCAACGGTCGAACGCTTTTGACCGATCGCAACGTACACGCAGTACAGCTTCTTCGACTCGTCGTCGCCTGCTGCTTCGTTGTAGACTTTCTGGTTCAGGATCGCGTCCAGAGCAACGGCGGTTTTACCGGTCTGGCGGTCACCAATGATCAGCTCACGCTGGCCACGGCCGATCGGGATCATCGCGTCAACCGATTTCAGGCCGGTTGCCATCGGCTCGTGAACCGATTTACGCGGGATGATGCCCGGCGCTTTAACGTCTGCAACACCACGCTTGGTTGCGTTGATCGGGCCTTTGCCGTCCAGCGGGTTACCCAGACCGTCAACAACGCGGCCCAGCAGCTCGTCACCGATCGGAACGTCCACGATCGAGTTGGTGCGCTTAACAGTGTCACCTTCTTTGATGTCACGGTCGGAACCGAAGATAACGACACCGACGTTGTCGCTTTCCAGGTTCAGCGCCATGCCCATGATGCCACCGGGGAATTCGACCATCTCACCGGCTTGCACGTTGTCCAGGCCGTATACACGGGCAATCCCGTCACCGACGCTCAGCACGCGGCCGATTTCGGCCACTTCGGCTTCCTGACCAAAATTCTTGATCTGGTCCTTCAGGATTGCAGAAATCTCTGCAGCTTGGATTCCCATTTATCCGACCTCTTTCATTGCATTCTGTAGGGAGTTCAGCTTCGAACGGATCGAACTGTCGATCATTTTCGAGCCCACTTTAACGACAAGACCGCCGATGAGGCTTTCATCAACGGTCGCATTGATTGTTACGGTCTTGCCCACACGCTCGGACAGCGTCTTGGACAGTTTTTCCATCTGAGTTTTGGTCAGCGCCTTGGCCGACGCAACATCCGCGGTCACTTCACCGCGCTCATCCGCCAGCATGTCACGCAGGACCTGAATCAGTTGCGGAATAACAAACAGGCGGCGTTTCTCAGCCATCAGGCCCAGCGTGTTGCGCAGGATGGTGTGCAGACCCATCTTGTCGGCAATCGCGGTAATCGCTGCTTCCTGTTCGGAGCGTGAAACCAGCGGCGAGGCGATCAGGTCGCGCAAGTCGGCGCTTTCGCCCAGAGCTGCTGCCAGATCATTGATGCCGGTTTCCAGACCTGAAAGGTCATTATTCTCTTTTGCGATCTCAAAGATCGCGGTGGCATAGCGCTCGGCGATGCCTGTGGAAATCGAAGCTGGTTCGGACACGTCCACCCTTCCGATATTTTGGGCCCCGAATTCGCGTTGCGGCAGCTACCCCGGGGGCGTGAAGAAACCCCGGCCAGACGGTCGGGGATCAAAATCACCGGGGGTCTAGCAGAGCCGAACCCAGCTCGCAACATATTATAGTGGTGACGGATTTATCCACAATCTGTTTAAATTCATGCACTTAAGTTGAGTGCGACCCTTTTTATCAGCCGATCCGGTTGAAAAATGTTACCAACTTGCAGGTTTTTGCGATTCCTGTGACCTTTTTCCCGCATTTTTGGCCGCCGCAATACCGCTCCGGGGCACAAAGAGATCAGGCAGGCTTTAGCAACCCATCCAGCGCTTTGATCGGGCGTTTTTCAGCGTCCTTGGTCACGGTGCCACTGGGAGGCCGGATGAGTTTACTCACCTCGACCATCAACACGCCACCTGCCATCACAGACGGAATGCGCTGGCCTGTTCTCTCAATCAGGTTCCCGGATTTCAGCCAGAACCGGCGGAATGACGGAGGCATATAGAGCGCGGAACAATGGTTCTCGGGCACGAAGTGATGCGCTTTGAGCTGCTTCTCAAGCTGACTGGCAGTATAAGGATGACCAAAGCCAAAGGGTGTCCGATCAGACCTGGACCAGAGGCCACCCCGGTTTGGCACGATGAACATAGCCTTGCCTCCCGGCCCCAGAACGCGCCAACACTCATCAAGCAATTGGCTTGGTCTTTCTGAGTTCTCAAGCCCGTGCATGACGACCAGCTTGTCTACATGCCCGGTTTCAATCGGCCACATCGTCTCTTCGGTGAGGACCGAGACGTTGGGCATACCTGCGGGCCAGGGCATTACCCCCTGCGGGCCAGGCATCAGGCCAATCACTCGACGGGCATCAGCCAGATATGGACGTAACAAAGGGACGGCAAAACCAAATCCAGCGACGGTCTGACCTTTGGCTTCGGGCCAGAAATCGATCAACCGACCGCGAATGGCCGCCTGCGCCGCCCGCCCCAGCGTGCTGCGGTAGTAAAAGTTCCTCAGATCCTGCACATCAAGATGCATTGCGGACACCCGGTCAATCGGCTTAGCTGGGCGCAGTCTAGCAACGAAAGGGCAAAAGGCCATGCCTCTTGAGATCGTCACAATTCCTTGCCTCAGCGACAATTACGCCTTTCTGGCCCATGACGCCACCAGCGGCGAAACCGCACTGATTGATGCCCCCGAAGCCGGGCCGATTCTAGCGGCCCTTGAAAAGCGTGGTTGGCAACTGAGCCATGTTCTGCTGACGCATCACCATTGGGATCATGTGGATGGTCTGGCCTCCATCCTGGAGAAACACCCCGCAAAAGTTGTTGGGGCGGCGGCAGACGCGCATCGTCTGCCTCCTTTAGACTTGCAAGTTTCCGAGGGCGATACATTCGAGGTTGGCGGTGAACCGGTCGAGGTGCTGGATGTTTCGGGCCACACTGTCGGTCACGTTGCATATTACATGCCCAAAAGCAGCGTCGTGTTCACAGCCGACAGCCTGATGGCGCTGGGATGCGGACGCCTGTTCGAAGGAGATGCCGCACAGATGTGGGCCTCGCTCAGCAAACTCGCTGCCCTGCCGGATGATACGCTGGTCTGTTCAGGTCACGAGTACACGCAATCCAACGCCAGATTTGCCGTCACGGTCGATCCCGACAACCCCGACCTTAAGAAACGTGTCGCCGATATCGATCGCGCACGCGCTGCCGGAGAAGCGACCGTGCCGTCATTACTGGCCCTGGAAAAGTCAACAAACCCGTTTTTGCGTGCCGCTGACCCGACGATTCTGGCGTATTTGGGGATGGAGGGCGCGGACCCTGCAGACGTATTTGCAGAAATCCGGTCTAGAAAAGACCGGTTTTAGGGCTTATTTGACGCTCCTCACGGCCACGGTCACGGGAAATGTGACTGTCAAGTGAAAGAAAACCCTTGAAGCCGGGGCGCGATCAACCAAACTCTAATAGTATGAGGACATGGTTGGGATGGGGATCCTGCCGATACTCGACCCCCTTCCGGCCCAATACAGAGGAGCACCCGCGTGCCTTCATTCTCGAGCACATTAGAACAAGCCATTCACGCGGCCCTGGCGGCAGCGAATGAAAGGCGTCATGAATTCGCAACGCTTGAGCATCTGCTGCTTGCGCTGCTGGAAGAGCCGGATGCGATCCGCGTCATGAAAGCCTGCAGTGTCGATCTGGACGAACTACGCAGTACATTGGTCGAGTTCATCGATGAGGACCTGTCAAATCTGGTCACCGATATCGACGGCTCTGAAGCGGTTCCAACAGCTGCCTTCCAGCGGGTCATTCAACGCGCAGCAATCCATGTTCAAAGCTCAGGCCGTACCGAAGTCACCGGCGCCAACGTTCTGGTGGCAATCTTTGCCGAGCGGGAAAGCAATGCGGCCTATTTCCTGCAGGAACAGGATATGACCCGCTATGACGCGGTGAATTTCATTGCGCATGGAGTGGCGAAAGATCCGGCCTATGGCGAAAACCGCCCTGTGACGGGTGCCGACCAGGTCGAGGACGAAGCGCAACCTGCCGCGAGCGAATCCGAACAGAAAGAGAGCGCCCTTGGTAAGTACTGCGTGGACCTGAACGCCAAATCGCGCGCAGGTGACGTTGATCCACTGATCGGTCGCGCCTCGGAAGTCGAGCGCTGTATCCAGGTGCTGTGCCGCCGCCGCAAGAACAACCCGCTGCTGGTGGGTGATCCAGGTGTTGGCAAGACTGCGATTGCCGAGGGTCTGGCCCACAAGATCGTGGCCGGTGAAGCACCCGATGTGCTGTCCAACACCACGATCTACTCGCTGGACATGGGCGCCTTGCTGGCTGGCACCCGCTACCGCGGTGACTTTGAAGAACGCCTGAAAGCGGTGGTGACCGAACTTGAGGATCACCCGGATGCGGTGCTGTTCATCGATGAAATCCACACCGTAATCGGTGCAGGTGCCACTTCCGGTGGCGCAATGGATGCGTCGAACCTGCTGAAACCTGCCCTGCAGGGCGGTAAGCTGCGCACCATGGGCTCAACCACGTACAAAGAGTTCCGTCAGCACTTTGAGAAAGACCGCGCGCTCAGCCGCCGGTTCCAGAAGATCGACGTGAATGAGCCTTCGGTCGAGGACAGCGTGAAAATCCTGCGCGGCCTCAAGCCGTATTTCGAAGAGCATCACGAGATCAAATACACTGCGGATGCAATCAAGACTGCCGTGGAACTGGCCGCGCGCTATATCAACGATCGCAAGCTGCCGGACAAGGCGATCGACGTGATTGACGAGGCCGGTGCTGCACAGCATCTGGTCGCGGAAAGCAAACGTCGCAAGACCATTGGCGTCAAAGAGATCGAAGCGGTTGTCGCCAAGATCGCGCGCATTCCGCCCAAGAACGTCACCAAGGATGATGCCGAGGTTTTGAAAGATCTCGAAGCCTCGCTGAAACGGGTGGTGTTTGGTCAGGATGAGGCCATTGAAGCGCTGTCCAGCGCGATCAAACTGGCCCGTGCCGGTCTGCGAGAACCTGAAAAGCCAATCGGGAACTACCTGTTTGCCGGTCCGACCGGTGTGGGTAAAACCGAGGTGGCGAAACAGCTGGCCGATACGCTGGGTGTGGAACTGCTGCGCTTTGACATGTCGGAATACATGGAGAAACACGCGGTTTCCCGTCTGATCGGTGCACCTCCGGGTTATGTCGGGTTCGATCAAGGCGGTCTGCTGACCGACGGCGTCGACCAACATCCGCATTGCGTGCTGCTGCTGGATGAGATCGAAAAGGCGCACCCGGACGTGTTCAACATCCTGTTGCAGGTGATGGACCACGGTGAGCTGACCGATCACAACGGCCGCACGGTGAATTTCCGCAACGTGGTTCTGATTATGACCTCGAACGCGGGCGCTCAGGAACAGGCCAAGGCCGCCATAGGCTTTGCCCGTGATCGCCGCGAAGGTGAGGATACCGCCGCCATCGAACGCATGTTCACGCCGGAATTCCGTAACCGTCTGGACGCCGTGATCTCGTTCGCGCCGCTGCCGAAAGAGGTCATCCTGCAGGTGGTCGAGAAGTTCGTACTGCAGCTTGAAGCACAATTGCTGGATCGTAATGTGACCATCGACCTGACGCCAAAGGCCGCCGAGTGGCTGGCCGACAAAGGCTATGACGACAAGATGGGCGCGCGTCCACTGGGGCGTGTCATTCAGGAACACATCAAGAAGCCTCTGGCCGAGGAGCTCCTGTTCGGCAAGCTGGCCAAAGGCGGTGTGGTCCGCGTGTCTGTGCTGAAAGGCGAGTTGAATCTGGAAATTCTCGGCCCTGATCAGCCGCGTATTCCTGGCGACAAACCGCCATTGCTCACCGCAGATTGATTGCGCAACCCTTCAAACAGAAAACCCGCCTATCAAGGCGGGTTTTTTCGTCTGAGACCAACAGCATGATTGCATGACGGAACTAAGGGCGGGTTTGGGCCTGAGAACCCGACGGTATTAGCGGATGCGTGGCTGACTGCTTCGCACCGGGGAAGGCACCGGTAACTGCTGCGATTGGCTGCCCTGTGCCGCGATATAGGCCGACAGGATGCTGTGCGCATAGCGCGGCCCATTAACCCCCTGAGACAAGGCAGACAGGATCGCAATGCCGACATCGCGTGCTTTGCGAAACCGCCCAGCCTTGGTGGGCACAAAATACTCAAAATCTATGAACCGAATCTGGCGCCCGCTCCAGCACATATCTCGAAAGGCCGGGCGCCCATGTGCCAGATTTGCCGAATGTAAACGCGCCAAGGCCTGCCCAGCGGCGCGGCATGCTTTGAGTTTGTCCGCGGTCGCAACGTTTGCTTTCTTACAAAGCTTGGTCAGGCTGGTGCCGGCGTCTTCAACCGCTATAAAACCCGAGCCTTCCGCTAATATCCTCGGTACAGCCGCGCCGCGGCTCCAGAGAAAACGATGAGCCCGCCGATCTCGGTCAAACGCCTGTTCAGGCTTGCCCTTGACCAACCAAAGGTGCGGCGCAAAACGCTCAATGCGTTTTAGCCAAAACCGGGTACCTCGTTGGGACTGGCAAAAAGTCACACGTTGATATGGGGCGCGCAACGCCTCATCCACTGAATTGTGTATCTCTGCCTTCTTGTCCGTCACGTTCTGCTCCGATTAACCTCAGGTAATAGATAGGAATTCCGCGCGTACATTTCACCTTATGAGGGTCAACATTCCGGTCGGTTCCGATCATTTTTTTGCAATTTAGGATGTGGCATTGGTCAATACCGCTTAGTGAAATTCAGTTCGGTCCGAAGGTATTGCTCGCAAGCCTTGTTTGGTTTGGTCCGAGCGTCCGTGAAGAAAGCCGAGTTAATCCAGAAACCCAAAGCCCTGGTCGGCAGCAAAGTGCGGCCCCCACCCTCCACTGTTGGCAGCAAACTGACACAAATGATGTCCTTGCAAATCTGATGGCGCCGTTGCTCTGTAACCGGGCAATTATGCATTTGCGCAGGCGCAGTACACATATTTCGACGGAATTGTTCTCCCCTCGCGTTTCATAGTTACGTTTGAAACGCGAAAGGGAATTTGATGACCAAGACCGTCGCTATTTGGAGTGCTGCTTTCGCCCTGTCGGCCATCGCAGCCATTGCCACCGCTCAGCACAGATTTCGATATCACGACGAAACGAAAACCCGGCCCCTGAATTTAGTGGCTGCCACTGTCGATCCAGGCGCCAGTACCTCTGAGATTTCCGAGACCCGCAAAGCTATCCGCGTCTCGGCAAATGGAATTCCCGACCATCTTGTCGGGCGCTTTCCCAACCGGGGTAACCCACACAGTATTTCCGCGCAGAATGTAAGCTTGAAGGTACCGGCCAACCCAAAGCCCAAGGGGACAGTCACGCCGCTTGAACTGGGCTGGAACTTTGGCGTGTCACTGAACGGTGTAGTGTTCGATCCGCTGGCAGCCGAGTTTTGGCACGGTGATCCCAGATCGGGTTGGTCCTACAACGCATTAGGCGGCGCAATCGCGCTGGGACTTGATGAGAACCATGCGCACGTTCAACCAAACGGGAAGTACCATTACCACGGCATTCCGACGGGTTTCATTGAACTGCTGGACTATTCATCGGACAGGCACTCTCCACTGATCGGGTTCGCCGCAGACGGTTTCCCGATTTACACAATGACAGGCGTTGTGAACGGGAAGGTGACGGAAATGACGTCGTCTTATCGTTTGAAAAGCGGCAACCGTCCAGGGGGTCGCGCACCCGATGGCAAGTACGATGGCACTTTCAACGAGGATTTCGCCTATATTCCCGGGCTCGGAACTCTGGACGAGTGCAATGGCGCATTCACCACTTCTCCCGAGTATCCGGAGGGAACCTACGCCTACTTTCTGACCGAGGAATATCCGGTCATACCCCGGTGCTTTGCAGGTTCACCAGACAAGAGTTTTCGCTTCGGGCGGCGCTGACCGACCCACGCATTGGTTAGCGAGTTCTGACGTTATCTTTCGGTGAGTTTCAGCTCGATCCGCCGGTTTTGCGCCCGTGCCTCCGGCGTGTTCGCCGGGTTGACGGGCTGGAACTCACCAAAACCGTTCGCAGCAAGTCGATTTGGCGGAATACCCAGCGCGTCGACCATATAGCGCACCACGGACAAGGCGCGGCCCTGGCTCAGTTCCCAATTGTCGCGATAGCGACCGGAACCGGCCAGAGGAACGTTGTCTGTATGGCCATCGACCCGGATCACCCAGTTCAGACCCTCGGGGATTTCGGCAGCAACGCTGCGCAGGATCTCGGCGACCTTCGCAACCTCCTGGCGCCCTTCCGGGGACAAGACAGCCGAGCCCGTATCAAACAGAACCTCGGATGAGAACACGAACCGGTCGCCTTCGATACGGACGCCTTCCTGATTGCCCAGAACATCCCGAAGTCGGCCAAAGAACTCGGACCGATAACGTTGCAGATCTTCGGCCTGAGCAGTCAGTTCCAGATTCTGCCCCGCCAATGCTTCGGCTTCCGCCTCCAGGCGAATGCGCTCGGCCTCTTCCAACAGGCGGCGTCGCCGTTCCTCGGATGCAGCGCGGGCCAACGCAGCATTCAGGTCCTGTCCAAGCGTCTGGATCTGAACCTCGGCCGCAGCATTGCGATCCTTGTAGTCATCCAACAGCGCTTGCAGCGATCCCAGTTGGCCACGCAATGCTGCGATCTGCTGGTTCAGCAGAGCCGTTTCGCGTTGCGCCTTTGCCGAGATTGCCTTTTCAGCAGAGATTGCCTCGCGTGCAACAGCCAGAAGCGCTTCGCGTTCTGCGGCCAGTGTTCTCTGAGACTGCGCCTCCAGTTGTGCTTGTGTCTGCGCCTCCAGCGCCGCCCTCAGCTGCGCCTGCAGCTCTTCGTTATCCAGCGCTCCAAACTGACGCTCAAGCTCGGCCCGGGCCGCTTGTGCAGCAGCCAGCAGGGTCAGGGTTTCCTCGGCCTCTTTACGCTGGGCTTCCAACGCCAGCGTCATAGCGGTCAACTCGGCATCGGCATCCTGCAATCTGTTGCGCAGGTTTTCGGCTGCGGCAGCCTCGGCCAGCCTTGCGGCCTCTTCATCGCTGAGCTGTTGTTCGAGTGCCGCGATCTGGGCTGAACGATCTTCACCGCTTTGTTCAAGATCGGCAACCAGAGCCTCCAGTGCTTCGCGCCGAGCGGCGGCAAGACGTGCGGCTTCGGCCTGAGCGTCAATCTCATCCCGGCTTTGAGCCAAGGCAAGATTCAGAGCCTCTTGTTCGCTCAGAAGCTGCTCGCGCTGTGTTTCGAGGGCTGCGATATCGCCAAGCGCACGTTCCTGATCCGCCAGCAACGCGGCGACCTGCGCCTCAAAATCCGTAATGCGAAGCTGCGCCTCATCCAGCGCTACAGCCTGCCTGTCCCGCTCTGCCGTAAGCGATGAAATCAGGGCCTGCGCCTGCGTCAGATCGCTTTCGGCCTGAGAAAGCGTCGTGTTCAACGCCCCGAGCCGGGCTTGCAGCCGGCTGTTTTCGCGTTCTTCCAGACCGAGGGCCGCTGCAAGGGCCGAAACCTCGTCAGACAAGGCGGTCAGTTCATCCTCTTGTCCGGAAATCGTTTCGCGCAGCACGAACTGAACCACCATGAAGATGGTCAGCACAAAGGTCAGCACCATCAGAAGACCCGTCATCGCATCCACGAATCCGGGCCAGACAGAGCCCTGAAAACGTTGACCGGTACGCCGGGATAGTGCCATCCGTTATTCTCCCTCGGACGTCGTGCGGACGGCGCCGCGTGGCAGAGTCAGCGCCTTGACCAGCAGCTCAAAATCCTTGCGCAATTCGTTCATGCTGTCCTGTCGCCCTGCAGAAATCTCTTCGAGAATACGTAGCAACTGTACGTCCATTGAACGCAGGCGCATCCGGCTTTCTGCATCGATCCCTTCGCCTGCACCATGTTCGCGCATGTGATCCAGCAGGGCATCCTGACTCAGCGCTACCCTTTCGAGCGCCGCTGTCACACCTTCGCCTTCGGACTGACGTTGGTTCATATCGCCAATAACGTTCACCAACTGTCCCAGCTTGGCAGAAACCTCCGCTCTTTCCTCCTCCTGCGCTGAGAACAGATCCTGCAGCGCATCCATCTGCTCGGACATCGCATCCAGAACCGGCGTCAAGACAGCCAGTTCTGCACCACCTTCATCGCCCGAAGAAAATCCGACGCGGGTGATCGTCGACAGCCATTCCTCAAGCTCGCGATAGAAGCGGTTCTGGCCATGTCCCGCAAACAGCTCGAGCAAACCAACAATCAGCGATCCGGCAAGACCCAGCAGTGACGATCCAAAGGCCACGCCCATGCCTTGCAGCTGGGCTTCAAGCCCTGTCATCAGACGGTTGAATACCGCCAGCCCTTCCTCACCTTCCTGCGGGTTCAGGCTGCGGATCGTGTCAACAATGGCAGGAACCGTTGTGGCCAGACCAAAGAAGGTGCCCAAAAGGCCAAGATAGATCAGAACGTTCGTGATGTATCTCGTGATCTCACGCTCTTCCTCGATCCGTTCGGCGACCGAATCCAGAATCGATCGGGTAGAGGTCGAGCTGATTTGCGAGCGCGCCCCGCGCGAGCGGAGCAACGATGCAAGCGGTGCCAGCAGCTGCGGCGGGCTGGTGTCATCTCTTTCGACACCGCCGACAAAGGCTTCGATCCAGCGAACTGATCCGATCAGTTGGGTTACCTGATAGAAACAGGCGAATACGCCGATGACGAAGACCAGCAGGATGAAACCGTTCAGGTAGGGATTCGCGTAAAAGACGGGCAGCACATAAGGCAGCGCCATAAAGACCCCAAGGCCCGACAAGCCAATTGCGATCAACATCATCACGATCTGACGAATGGGATGCGAGAATTGCGGTCTCGCGCCCTGCTGTGCCTGCGCCATGCGCGTCATTCCTGGTATTGCCTGCTCTGAGGCAAACCTACCGAATTAACAGTCGCTAGGCCAAGGGTTTATGCAGTAAGACTGCGGACCCGTTGCGACAACCACTCAAGATCCGGATCGCGTAGTCCGATTTCGGCCAGATGTTCAGCTGTATTGTACAGATATTCGGTGTTCGGACCGCGTCCGCCCACCGCATGGGCGATGATATTTGCCTGCTCTTCCAACGGCATGCCGCCGCAATACTGAACGTGATGCGGATCAATCACGTAAGTCACGGCATTTACGACCTGTCCATTGTCCAGATCAACGTCCAGCATACGCTCGACATAGGCCGAAGAAATCAACTCACGTTCACGCAGCTCGTCCAGCGTACGCTCTTCATGTCCGGCTTCGACGGCCAAGGCCAAACCGGTACAATTTGCATCACGTTGCTCATCCAGCGCCAACACAAGGCCTGGCTTGTCTTCGGTTCCGCGATGGTGGATCGAACTCATGCAGAATGAGCGGGCATATCCATGCAAAGTAGCACGTTCGCTGCGCGCCACGGGAAATCCGGGATTCCACAGCAGCGATCCATATCCGAATACCCACATTGTCATTGCACTGGTCCTTGCCCGTTTGCGCCTATAAACATCAATTCCGAGGCAGGAAAAAGGGCCATTATTCTCATGCGCGGTCTCATACGAGTTCTTATCTTTTTAACGATTGTCTGGAGCGCCTATTGGTTCGTCGCCGGCTACGGGCTGCGCAGCGCGGTCACCAGTTGGTTCGACAAGCAGCAGCAATTGGGTTGGCAGGCTGATTTCTCGGATGTGGGTACGGCAGGATATCCGACCCACCACATGACACGGCTGGATAATCCGGCACTGGCCGATCCCGTCAACGGCACAGCATGGAGCGCGGATTGGATCGAGTTCCAAAGCCCTGCAATCTGGCCCGGACGTCAGGTGTTGCGTTTTGCCGATACGCCGCAGCGCCTGTCTTACTTCGATGAAACGGCGACCATTCAGGCCAGCGAGCTACAGGCAGAGCTGCAATTGCAGCCGGGGGTCGCGTTGGAGTTGGAAAAGATGGCCCTTACCGCAGGACCATGGACCATTTCGCGGGAAGATGAGACCTCAGCAGCGGGTGACACACTTGGCCTGATCATGGCGCAAAGTGAAACGCCGGAGATTTACGCCGTCACGGCAACCATTGATGGGTTCACCCCGGGTGAAGACCTTCGCGGCCTTATGCGGACCGCTGCTTCGCTTCCGCAATCCTTCGAGACGCTGGAATTGGACATGACGGTTACGTTTGACAAGCCGTGGGATCGGAGTGCGCTGGAACAACGCCGCCCGCAGCCTGTCGCCATCGATCTCGGGCTTGCTGAGGTCAAATGGGGTGAACTGCGCCTGTTCGCCACCGGAGAGTTGAACGTTGACGAACAGGGAATTCCGACCGGTGAGATCGCCGTCAAAGCGGAGAACTGGCGTGACATGATCGCAATGGCCAATGCCGCAGGCGCCCTGCCCGATCAGGCAGTTGATCCGGTCACCCGCGCGCTGAAGCTGCTGGCAGGTCTGGGCGGCAATCCCAACTCACTGGATCTGCAGCTGAATTTCCGTGACGGGTTCGTGGCGTTGGGCCCGCTGCCATTGGGCCCTGCACCGCGGCTGATACTGCGCTAGCGGCAGTACGGGCCGCTGCGATAACGGGCTGTATCCAGATGGAAATGGTCCCGGTGGTAGCGGTCCGAGTTGGGCCCCAGCACAGTACCAAACGGCCCACATGCGCCACGCCAAACTTTGATCAATTGCTTCTGCGAGGGATTCTTGCGCCAGCCATTGAGGACTGTCACAACCTCGCCATCGGCCATTTTAAAGCCCGAGATATCAATGGCCCGACCCTTGCCGTGTTCAGAAACTCGCGCGCCCTTGCGATTGTTCCGGGTGCGGCAGGCATAATGCGCCGCAACCTGTAGCTCAACAATCGGGCCACGGCGTTTGAAGGTGGGCTTGACCGACTTGTCGACCCAGTTGTTTAACGCGATGGCGGTACCGCAATCCATGGTCGACGGGCGACTTAGCCTCACTCCGGATACCGATGTGATCTGCACGGCATCCTTGATGCCGCAGGCCTTGATCTTACCCGGCACTTTCCCGACAGGTTTGCCCTGAATTGCGATATCACCGCATACTGAGTTCTTGCGGAGCTTTCTTTTCTTGAAAAGTATCTCCTGCTCAAGCGTCTCAGGGCGCAGATATGGTTTCAGAGATACATCAGGGCTGAGCAGAGGCAGATCCGCAGGTCGTGCCGCAGCGGCCATCACCTGAGGAGACTCAGGCCTCAGCTTTGGCTGTATCTTTGGAATCGCTGCAATCGGCGCTGCACTGGCCAGAAGTAGCGCCGGCATCGCAGTTACATTGTTGGTATCAGCAATTGGTCGCGCAACAGGAACCAAAGAGGTTTCGAGGGGTTTCGCACCAGCCGTGACTGGCGACAACGCTGCAAAACAGATCAGAAAACCGCCTCGAACAAGCCTCATGTCGTGGCCTTTCCTCGTCCAAAATCCGGGGCATCCGTATCCTGACCGGCATCAATGATGCCGCGCCGGATGGCCCGGGTACGGGTGAAGTAATCGAACAGCTGCTCTCCATCGCCGGTTCGGATGGCGCGCTGCAGGGCAAAGAGCTCTTCAGTGAAACGGCCCAGAATCTCAAGCGTTGCGTCCTTGTTCGTCAGGAACACATCACGCCACATTGTCGGGTCCGAGGCCGCGATCCGCGTAAAATCACGGAAACCGGCGGCCGAATATTTGATCACCTCAGTATCTGTCACCCGCCGCAAATCATCCGCAACACCCACCATCGTATAAGCGATCAGGTGCGGTGCATGCGACGTCACCGCCAAAACCAAATCGTGGTGGTCAGCGTCCATCTCATCGACATTGGCGCCCATGCCTTCCCAAAGCGCTCGCAGTTGTGCGACGGCGTCGGGATCAGAACCCTTAACCGGAACCAACAGGCACCAGCGATTGTCAAAGAGCTCGGCAAATCCGGATTCCGGACCAGAATGCTCGGTTCCAGCCAGAGGGTGAGCGGGAACAAAATGCACGCCGTCGGGGATATACGGCCCGACAGCTTCGATCACGTGACGCTTGACTGAGCCGACGTCCGTGACAGTTGCGCCCGATTTCAGCACCGGGGCGATATCCTGCGCCACCGGTCCCATCGCACCAACAGGCACACAAAGCACCACGAGATCAGCGCCTTCGACCGCCTCTTGCGCAGTGTCACAGACGCGATCACACAGTCCGATGCGCCGCGCGGTTTCACGGGTGTCTTCGGAACGGGCATATCCCGTCACCTCTCCTGCAAGACCTGCGCGTTTGATGGCCCAAAACATCGACGATGCGATCAGACCCAAGCCGATCAGCGCCACCCGGTCATAAATCTGGCTCATGCGGCGCCCCCTTTGAACGTGGTAATGGCCGCAAGCACACGGCGGCAGGCTTCTTCGTCGCCTACGGTAATCCGCAGGGCGTTCGGCAGGTTGTAGCCCGCAACCTTGCGTACAATCAAACCCTGAGATTGCAGATAGGCATCGCAGGCCTCGGCCTCGGCCAGATCCGAAAAGCGGGCAAGGATGAAATTAGTATTCGATGCGTCAGATGGCACGCCGATCTCTTCCAGTTTTTCGGACAACCACGTGCGCAGACGCGCGTTTTCGGACCGGCAGAACTCGACATACTCCACGTCGCGTATCGCTGCTTCAGCCGCAGCCAACGCAGTCAAAGACAGGTTGAAGGGTTGGCGCACCCGGTTCAGCACATCAATGATGGACTGGTGCGCGTAACCCCAGCCGACACGCATCCCGCCCAGCCCGTAAATCTTGGAGAAGGTTCGGGTCATGATGACGTTCTCAAAACGATCCACCAGTGATGCCCCGCCATCAAAACCATCTACGAATTCGGCATAGGCCCCGTCGATTACCATCAGGCAATCGACAGGAAGTTTTTCCGCCAAACGTGTAAGCTCGGCATCCGAAATCATGGTTGAGGTGGGATTGCCCGGATTGGTGACAAAGACGATCTTCGTTTGCCCGGTCACAGCCGCAAGGATTGCGTCGACATCAACCTTGCGATCCTTCTCATCCACCATGACAGGAGTCGCCCCCGCCATACGCGCGATGATCGGGTACATGGAAAATCCGTGCTCAGTATAGACCACCTCATCACCCGGACCGGCATAAGCCTGCGCCACGAATTGCAGAACCTCGTCGCTGCCCACACCACAGATGATCCGGTCAGCATCCAGCCCGTGACGCTCACCAATGGCTGCGCGCAAAGAATAGTGATCGGTACTTGGATAGCGATGCAGGGTGGTCGCGCTATCACGCACGGCCTCGATCGCTTTGGGGCTGGGTCCGAACGGGTTTTCGTTCGAGCTGAGCTTGATGACATTCGCCACGCCTTCGACATGGGACTTGCCGCCCTGATACAGAGCGATGTCCATGATGCCGGGTTGCGGAATGATCTGGTTCATGAGGGGCTCCTTGATTGCGCCCCTCATACATTTCTCAACGCCTTGAGAAAAGCGGCAATTCCCTCAGGCGGCTTTGAAGCGCGCTGTCGCCGGGTCGGCGTTGTAATAGGGTGCGAATTCCTCGGTCCGGTGCGACAGGTCATTGACGCTGTCGATTATGAACTGAACCGTCTCCTCGCTCATCAGATATGAGAAATTCAGACGCACCCAGCCGGGTTTCTTCATCTCTTCGCCTGCTGACAACGCCGCATGCAACTGCTCGGAAGTCTCGCGGTCAATATCCAGCAGACGATGGGCATAGGGGCCGGCGCAGGCACATCCGCCACGGGCCTGAATGCCGTAGATGTCACTGAGCATGCGGGTAAACAGCTGCTGATGAACCGGCTGCCCCGAGTTATCCCGAACAAGGAATGAAAAGATCGGCAGACGATGCGGATTATCCGCCCC
>NZ_SMMF01000947.1:40661-49774 GCF_009711355.1 Roseibium sp. RKSG952
CCAACCATCCAGAGCCATTTTGTTATACAGAACCTCTCGTCTCGCGATCTCATCAGTTCCGACAACATCCTTGACGATAAAGGCAAGCGCAGCCCGGATATCGCCGATGACATTGGGCGTACCGGCCTCTTCCCGCGTCGCCAAATCCTCGCTGTAGTCATGCCGCCACGGGGACACGAAACTTACGGTACCGCCACCCGGCCAACTGGGGCACGTGCGCTGAACGGCGCGCTGATTGACTACCAATACACCTGATGCGCCCGGACCGCCGGGAAACTTGTGGGGTGAGACAACAATGGCATCCTTGCGAGCATCTTCTGGACCCATATTCATTGGCAGGTAAGGGCCGCCGCCTGCATAATCCCAAACGGCCAGCGCCCCATGCGCCTTCAGAAGACGCGTGACCGGATCGGGATCGGTGATGATGCCCGTTACGTTCGACGCGGCCGAGAAAGAACCAATGATCAGATCAGACCCTGCATTGTCAGCCAGTGTTTGTTCCAGCACTGCCAGATCAGGCCCGCCAGCGGGCGCTTCGGGAATTTCGATCACCTGCGCCTTGCTTTCCCGCCAAGGCAGAATGTTCGAGTGATGCTCGTATGGACCAATCAGGATAATCGGCCGGTCAGCCTCTTCCACTCCCAGTAAGCTGACCAGCCGATTAAGCCCAGCAGTGGCTCCGGACCCGGTAAAGATCACCGCGTCCTCTCCCCTCGCGCCAACAATGCGGGCTATTTCAGCACGCGCTTCGCGACGAAGCCGTGTCATGTAGGAACCGCAATAGGAGGCCTCGGTATGGCTGTTCGCATAGAACGGCAGCACATCTTGGGCGATAAAATCTTCGACCTGCCGCATCGCGCGGCCCGAAGCAACGTAATCCGCATAGACAAGCGGTACGTCCCCATGCAGACCAGGGATGAGGACACCCTCACCGATCAGCCCATCGCGCAGCGTGGAATTGTGAGTGGTGGATTGGATATCTGCACGAAACTTGGACAGGGTCATAACATAGGCTCCATATTGCATAACCAATGTGATTGATCTGGAATGCAGAAACTTCACCATTCTTTGCCTGTATTTCCTCAGATTTGTGTCATATGATTAGATATGGCCCATAAAATAGATCATATTGACACCCTCATCCTGAAAGAACTGCAAAAGGACGCGACCCTCTCGCAGCGCGAGCTGGCGGATCGGGTTGGCTTGTCCCAGAATGCTTGCTGGCGGCGCCTGAAGGTGTTGAACGACGACGGCGTTCTACAGGGGTCTTCCGCGCGGATTGCACGGGAAAAGCTGGGGCTCAATCTTGTTGTCTTTGTGATGCTGCGTACAAGGCATCATTCGGCGGAGTGGCTTCAGGCGTTTCGCAGCCATGTCCTGACCATCCCTGAAGTAGTCGATTTTCATCGCATTGGCGGAGACTACGACTATCAGTTGAAAGTCGTGACCGAAGACATGGCCTCTTACGACAAGGTCTATCAGCGACTTATCGAAAAGGTCGAACTGGACAGCGTGACCTCGTACTTTGCCATGGAGGCTATTGCCGAAGGCCGGCCGCTGCCGATCTGATCAGGCCGTGAACAGCGGGCGTAGCCTGCGAAAGTGTGGAACTGCGATGGAACGAAAGGCCTTCAATTTGGCCGACGGCCACACATCTGGATGGGCCACCACCCAGATATCCGCGTAAGGTTGCGGTGAAAGTGTCGGGAGTTGAACGAGACCGGGCAGTGACCGCCCCAGAAACATCGGCATCTTGACAGCACCTAACCCCGCCTGCGCGGCGGAAGACATGGCAACCATATCGTCAAATCGCATTCGAATACGCGAACCGGGGTGTGTCTGGATCACCTCCTCAGACAGGTCTGGTTGTTTTTCATAAACCAACCAATCCACCGGCCCATGCGGGGCGTCCGACACACGCTGCATAAGTTCTGGTGAAGCGTAGTAAGCCGAGAATTGTTCGGCCAAGCGCAGTCCCTTCAGGGTATCACCCGGATTGCGACTGATACGGATGGCTATGTCTGCTTCGCGCCTGTTCAGATCCACGATCTCATTGTCAGCCCGAACTCTGAGCTTAACACCGGGATGTTGAGCCGAGAACGCGTCCAGAACCGGTGAGAGTACATGCGCAATCAAAAGCTGAGGTGCTGTCAGGGTCAGCTCCCCTTCCAGACGCGTATCCTGACCGGATAACCCCCTGAGCATGGCGTGCTCAGCACCTTCCATGCTTGCCGCATGCTGAGCCACCAGATGCCCGGCCTCGGTGGGACGGTAGCCATCTGGCAAACGTTCAAACAACACCTCTCCGGTGGCGGTTTCCACCCGGGCAATACGGCGGGCAACGGTGGTGTAGTTTACACCAAGCCGCTCTGATGCAGCGGTCAAGGTACGCGCGCGCACCACGGCCAGTACGGTTCGATAGTCATCCCAGTTTATCGTCATGCATGCGTTTATGCATAAGCCAACTGCAATTGCACGCGTTTTCGCAAAAACCTTTCCAACATAGGTTTTAGCTGCACAACCAAGGAGTAGATTGATGATTTATGCCTACGCCAAATTGACAGTAAAAAACCCCGATGCTCTGGCCGCCTATCGTGAAAAAGCCGGGGATGCGCTGGCACGCCATGGCGGCAGGGTCGAAACCGCGTCAGCAGAGCCTACCGCTCTGGACGGCGCGCCAGACCTGCCGGACGTTGCCGCCCTTCTTTCATTTCCAGATCGCGAGTCCGCCTTGGGATGGATCAATGACCCGGCGCTGAGTGATGTCCACGCACTGCGCCGCAATATCGGATCGTCCGACATAATCCTGCTTGGGTAAATAAAGAAAGAGCCGCGCTTTTGGGCGCGGCTCTGAAACTTGGATCGTTTCGGCGAAGATTAGTTCTTCGCGTAGAATTCGACGACCAGGTTCGGTTCCATCATGACCGGGTAAGGCACATCGCTCAGGCCCGGTGCACGAACGAAAGTAGCGGTCATTTTCGAGTGATCAGCATCGATGTAATCAGGAACATCACGCTCGGCCAGAGCAACAGCTTCCAGAACAACAGCCAGCTGCTTGGACTTGTCACGTACTTCGATCACGTCGCCTTCCTTGACGCGGTAGGACGGAATATTGACCCGCTTGCCGTTCACTTTGACGTGGCCGTGGTTCACGAACTGACGTGCAGCAAACACGGTTGGTACGAACTTGGCGCGGTAAACAACAGCGTCCAGGCGGCGCTCCAGCAGACCGATCAGGTTTTCACCGGTGTCGCCTTTTACACGCTCAGCTTCGGCGTAGATGCGGCGGAACTGCTTCTCGGTCAGGTCGCCGTAATAGCCTTTCAGCTTCTGCTTGGCGCGCAGCTGCAAACCGAAGTCCGACAGTTTGCCCTTGCGGCGCTGACCGTGCTGGCCGGGGCCATATTCACGACGGTTGATCGGGGATTTCGGACGACCCCAGATGTTTTCGCCCATCCGGCGGTCGATTTTGTACTTGGCAGACGTGCGTTTGGTCACGGCTGATCTCCTTCGTTTAGGTCGAGGCCCAGCGGGCCACTATGAAGGGCGTTGTCCTCTTGAGGTCTCCCCCATGACAGGCATCCCCTTGCGGGGGCCACCAACACCAATGAAGTCGCGCTTATATCTTGGGAATTGTCAGAGTCAACATACTGAGGCCACCCTGCAGAAAAATTCCCGCGATGACCGCATAGCCCTGCTTGCCACTTTATTCTGCTGCGTAAACAACGTGAGGAGTAGATGTCGACTCACGCTTCTCTTCTGAACGAGGGCCGGGAAACGCCACAACTGTCTGATCGACCTCCCGATCGAAATCAGCCAGGTCAGTTTGCGCGGAAACACTTCTCACCCAGAACTCCTGATCCCGTTCAGGACAACCGTTTTCAAAAATCAACACCGGGGAATCGCTTCCCTCAACTCTGATCAGCTCTGCCGAGAATTGCTGAGAGCCATTCGAAAACTCGATGGTCGCAACCGAACCGATTACAGGGCCAATCGCCGAAAGCATGTCGATGCCCGAGGTCAATAACGGTGCCACAGAGTGGGCCGTTTGCACCAAACCCATGGTCTCTGCGGCAGAAAGCTGTACAGCTTTACCACGCCATGACCAGGCGGACCCAACAGCTACGAGGGCAAGTGGCGCTGCCTCAAGCCCGTCAAGTTCTGTTTGATTCCAGGAAACTGCTATACGACCGTTTAGACCGGTACTCATCTGCCCACTCATACCTTTCAACACCCCACCAATTACAAGGCCTGTGTATCAACGATAAATTCGGCGGAAAAGAGACGTAATTGCAGCAATCACGAGATTGTTGCCTGCGTGTCAAATCAAATTGATACTTAGATCAACCGCATGTCAATCTGAATCATGCATATTTCCCGATATGCGCTCTCAAAGATCTAACATCCTCACATATCAATATTGGTATCAATACTAGGGACTGCAAACACCCTATGCGAAGTACCGAATTAAACCCAATAAAGCGAATCATTTACCCTTGGCGTCAACATCATAAGCTTATGCTTTTAAAACGATTATTGGCTTCTGCATCAGCAAGCGCGGATACGGGTGATATGCCTAAATCAGCACCAACTAGAGTTGCCATGACCCGACAAAACAAGTTTTTTGATGACTGGAAAGTACACTAAACTTCGTGAAGTGGTGCCCCCACACGGACTCGAACCGCGGACCTACTGATTACAAATCAGTTGCTCTACCAGCTGAGCTATAGGGGCGCTGGCGTCCGATTAATCACTATGGGAAGAGACCGCAAGCCCCAATTTAACCTGATCTTGCTGTAGACAGAATTTTCTGGTGTCAGCCGTGCAACCAGCTACCGGTCAGAAGGGCAACTTGCGCAACAAACCATCCAAAACCCGGCTTTATTATACGTAATGGGAGCGGGGAATTGCGCGCTCATGCGAGAGATGTGCCTAAGGCGCTATGGGCCGACTGCCCGGCATCGCGTGAACATCCGCGGCTATAGCCTGAGCAACACAAGCGAGTTGATTCGCCACCTCAGATCAACCGACCTGATAAAGTGAAGAAGGCCTGCAGTTGCGTCGCAGGGCGCTCTGGCGTTGCAAGTCGATCTCGAGCAAGTATGTGGAGAAATTGATCCCACCAATCGGAAACAGCGATGCTATGGCCGCCGTGTCCGATTGGTGCTTGGTAAATCTGGCACATCACCAATGCGTGCCAGCTGTTCTTTCGAAGCCCGAGGAGGCGCTTTGAGACCTCCTCGGCAAGGCTTACATGCCCAGCGCTTCCTTATACATTTCCAGAACCGCTTCTTCTTCGGCGATATCGTCTTTGTCGCGCTTTCTTAGAGCAACCACCTTACGCATCACCTTGGTGTCGTAACCGCGGGCTTTCGCCTCGGCCATCACTTCCTTTTGCTGTTCCGCGATGTCCTTCTTTTCGGCTTCCAGACGCTCGAACCGTTCGATGAACTGGCGCAGCTCACCTGCTGTGACTCGATAGTTGGCGGCGGCCTGATCTTCGGTGATGTCTTCCATATGCGTCTCTCCCAAAGGCTAAAATAATCCGCAAGGTTTCGGGCAGTAAGCCGGATACATTGCTGCCGCTCTGGCCGCAAGCGCACTTTGGGCTGTCAGGCTTGTGCCAGCAGCGGTGATCCGCTAAGCGCGGTCGTGAAACAAGAGACATGTGTGGAAAGCAATGTTCGACATCATCATCTGGGGCGGAGCTGCCCTGTCATTGGCCGGAATGCTTGGACTGGTATGGTGTATTCTGCGCGTGATGAAAGCGCGTAAGGCAGGTCTGTCGGATGATGAATTGCGCGCAGCGGTTCAGGCTGTACTGCCCTGGAACCTTGCATCACTGTTTTTATCCGTCATCGGACTGATGATGGTCATCCTCGGGATATCCTTTGGATGACCAACCGGTCAGACCGGCATGTTGTCAAAGCGCGCTTCAACCGCGTCTTCAAACAAAGCCGCGTCCAGCCTGCGCAGGCGTGACGGTATCTGCATACGTTTCGCCCGCATCTGATCGACTATTCTGCTGACATTCGGTTGAAGGGCCAACCGGGTGTCCAGACATGCGCCGTTAAGCTTTTTTTCAAGCCGCTCGACTTCTGTGTAGAGATCTTGTGCAGTCATTTTGCATCCTCCCACTTAGCACCAGTCTGCCAGATATAGGTAACGGCATTAAGACCAACTTGAGACTTAATGAATGCCTGCGGAAATCCGCTCAGCTATTTTGCGATTTCGGGCGAGGCTCCGCAGGATGCATACTTATTACGCGGATTTAACTTTGGCTGCCTTGACAGACATCAAGTCGTGAATTGGCAGTTGTGTCACATTCCGCTATCACTATATGAAAAGTAAGAAGCACAGGAGGAGCACGTGACACCAATCGTAAAGGCCTTTTTTGACGAGCAGACAAACACGGTGTCTTACGTGGTTCAGGAACCCGAAGGCGCGGCCTGCGCAATCATCGACAGCGTGTTGGATTTTGACCATGCCTCGGGTCGCACGGACACAGGATCTGCCGATCAGATCATCGAGTATGTGACCGTAAATAACCTCAAGGTTGAATGGATACTCGAAAGCCATGTGCATGCCGACCATTTGTCAGCAGCACCCTATCTTCAGCAAAAACTTGGCGGGAAAATCGGCATCGGCAAGAATATTGTCGTTGTACAGGATACCTTTGGCAAAGTGTTCAACGAAGGTACGGAATTCCAGCGCGATGGCAGCCAGTTTGATGCGCTGTTCTCTGAAGGAGACAGCTTTCACATCGGCCAGATGCGGGGCGATGTCCTGCACACTCCGGGGCACACTCCGGCCTGTCTGACCTATGTTCTGGGTGATGCGGCCTTTGTAGGAGACACGCTCTTCATGCCAGACTTTGGAACCGCCAGATGTGACTTCCCGGGCGGTTCTTCGGCAATGCTGTATGAATCGATCCAAAAGATCTTATCGCTGCCGGACGAAACCCGGATCTATGTCGGACATGACTACAAGGCACCGGGGCGGGATGAGTACGCGTGGGAAACCACTGTTGGTGAGCAGAAAGCATTGAATGTTCACATCGGCCAGGGACGCAGCATCGAAGAGTTTACCGAGATGCGCGATGCCCGCGATGCAACATTGGGCATGCCACGACTGATCCTGCCTTCGCTGCAAGTCAACATGCGCGCTGGACAAATGCCCCCTGCCGATGAGGAAGGCGATGTTTTCCTGAAGCTGCCGATCAACAAAATTTGATGCACCTACGGCCTTAGATAAGGAGACATCTCAGCATGAATCCGGAATGGATATGGGGTTTGATTGGCGGTCTGCTGATTGGACTTGGCGCAGCGGTTTATTTGCTGGGGAATGGACGCATTATGGGGGCAAGCGGCATTCTCGGCGCGCTGGTTGACGGCAGTGGCAAAAGCGAAGCGAAGGAACGACTGGCTTTCATTGCCGGTGTGATCGTCTTGCCATTGCTACTGAAACCCTTAATCGCACCTCAGGCAGAAACCCATTTGACCAGCGATCTGGCGGTTGTGGTTATCGCCGGTTTGCTGGTCGGCGTTGGCACGCGTATTGCGAATGGATGCACCTCGGGGCATGGTGTCTGTGGCATATCAAGATTCTCGCTACGCGGTATGGTTGCTACCGTGTTTTACATTCTGGCCGGTGGGATCACGCTTGTCTTGTTCCGCCATGTCTGGGGGCTGATCTGATGCGCGTTATGATTGCGCTTATTGCCGGATCGCTTTTTGGGACTGGCTTGATGGTTTCAGGGATGACTGACACGACCAAAGTTCAGGGCTGGCTGGACGTGTTTGGCAACTGGGACTCAACACTCGCTTTTGTGATGGGTGGTGCAATCCTACCTATGCTGATTGCCTGGCGCCTAACGCAAAGCCGGAAACCACTGTCTGGCGGCAACTTTCCAGTGCCGCCAAAACCCGAGCTGGACAGGCGGTTGATCTTCGGATCCGTGCTATTTGGCATGGGCTGGGGATTAGCAGGTTTGTGCCCCGGTCCAGCAATGGCTTCGCTCAGTTATGGAGGGTTTGGGGGGCTGGTCTTTCTCATTGCCATGATGGCAGGCATGTTTGCGGCTCCTAAAGTCGGCGCACAACTGGACAGGATTGCAAACGCGACCTAAGGATTTGCCATGGAGATTCGTCAGATTACCCCCCGCTATGCCGTCTCACCCCAGATCACGGTGGAAGACGTGCAAGCCATCGCCGAGGCAGGTTTTGCCAAGGTGATCTGCAACCGTCCCAACGTAGAGGTTCCTTCAGACATGCAATCCGATGCGATCGGCGATGCCGTTCGCGCAGCGGGCATGGAGTACGAAGTTCTGGAACTCACGCATCAGACCATGACTGCCGAAAACGTCGCCTTGCAACGCGATCTGGCTGAAAGCTGCGCGGGACCGGTGTTGGCCTATTGCGCCTCGGGTACTCGCTGTTCCGTTGTCTGGGCTTTGGGTCAGTGCGACAGGATGAGCACCGACGATATTCTCGACGCGACCAGCAAGGCCGGATACGCGCTGGAAGGCCTGCGCCCTGCCCTTGATCAGATTCGCAATTCGAACACCTGATCAGAATTTCTGGTCCTGATCGTCCTGAAGCCCGGTCAACCCAGCCAACTGCGAAATCTCAGCCGCGATCTCGTCCGGATTCGAGGAGAGCGGGTTGTGATCCATTGGCAGCAAAGCGCTTGCGTCCAACGGGTCTAGCACTGTCATCTCGGGCTGATCAGCCTCTCTCACTTCGGGCTGTGCTTGTCTGGTTCTGCTTTCAATGAATTCAGGCGCATCTGGCCCGGCAATCACTGGAATGCCCAAATCCTCGTTCACACGAATTGCCCGCATCCCGCCGCATTGCCCAAGGCGTCCGACAGCTGCGCGTTTTCGCTCGATGGTCAAAACGTCGATGCGATCCAGTCTCGCTCCGGTCAGAGGAAGAACATTGCCCACGTCCAGATCTGAAAGATCAGACAGGGGCAACGACAAACGACACATAACTGCGTTCAGCTCAGCCCTCATCACGCCCGTTGCCATTTCCAGAACAGGCCCGGCCTCGACAGGCGCTGCTTCTTCTTCGGGTACAATTGCTGGCTGTTCCGGTATGAACATACTTAGC
>NZ_SMMF01000947.1:49933-94902 GCF_009711355.1 Roseibium sp. RKSG952
CATCTTCAGCTCGGGACAAGAATTCGTATCCGACGAAGCAGTCACTATCGGCCGGAGCGCCAATTAGATCCGGAACCCGGGTCAACACACTTTCAATGAGTGGCGCAACCATGGCCGCATCCGTATCGGTGAATACACGATCCGGGGGCGAGCCTGACAGTATTTCACCTATGGTCTGCATTTGCAGGATTGCTGAAACACAGCTGGCATCCAGACAGACCGCAGCTGTCCGCCCTTCTTTGTTGGTAAACGCGAGCAGCAACCAAGCATCGGTCAGAGTCTGGCTTAGCGCGTCCGAGGGTTTGATGGTCTGTTTGGCCCCGATGACGGACAGTGGTAGCTGAATGGTTTCATCTGCCGCCCGGGCCAATGCCAACCGCAGCGCTCGCAGGATGGGGCGGGGTTTATCCTCGGCATCAGCTTGCCCAACCACAAGTTTACGCGCCAAAGCTGCGCTGACATCATTTGCCATGGCACCGAACCGCTTTCTGTTTATCGCCTGATACCCGGTCTAACCCGGCGACGGTTACCAATACCTTTAAATCGCGATCACTGCGCGGCTTGCTTGTGCGCCAGTGGCAGGCTGACACGGAACGCGGCCCCCGCCTGCCCCGGCAAATAGCTGATTTCGCCGCCGAGGCGCTGCATGATCTCACGACAGATGGCCAAGCCCAGACCCGCGCCCCCGGCTTTGTCGAAGCCTACACGCGCGAATTTCTCGAACACCATCGATTGCGCCTCGGGTGGAATTCCACTGCCATTGTCGATGAAGTCGATCACGACCTGCCCCCCAACATCGTGCGCCGAAATGGTCAGGACAGGATCGGGCGCATCACAGTACTTCTGCGCGTTCGAAATCAGATTGATGAAGACCTGACCAAGGCGATCCAGATCAGTTTGCAGCGGTATGCGTTCAGAGGTCAGGCTGCGCCGTATCTCGAGCTTTCGATCTGTTCCGGCAAGCGCGGTAGAAATGGCGCGATCCAGAACAGACCGCAACGTACTGTCGCCCAAGTTCAAACTGACCTGCCCGCTTTCCAGAACACTGAGGTCCAGCAGATCATCCAGCAATCGGGTCAGACGCAAAGCCTCGTCATGGATGATCGCTGCATAACGCGTCTTTTCCTCGGCACTCAGCTCTTCGGTATCGCGCATGATTTCCGAAAATGCCCGGATTGAGGTCATCGGAGTGCGCAATTCGTGGCTCACCTGACCAAGAAAGGCATCCTTTTGCATCGAGATTTGCGTGAGTTTTTCGTTCGCCTCACGCAACTGACGTGCCGTGCGGCTAAGTTCGGCAGACTTTGCCTCCATCTGACCTGAATATTCCAGCAGCTGCGCCGATTCATCAGCCACCGCCAGCAGATCTTCGACCGAAACCGACGATCCCCCTACGATCTGCCCGACCATAGCATGAGCGGTAGCCGCTCCGACAGAACCGCTCAACTCACGTTCAAGACGCACCAGAAAACCCGGCGTAGGTTCGGGCAATCGCCCCCGACCGCCCTGTTTCAACGCCTCGGCCTGAAAGAACACCTGCGCGGGAATCGTGCCAAGAATTCGCTGTGTCATGATCATCAGATCTTCGCTTTGGCCAATGGACCCGGTCCATCCCTGAGGGGCAACCGAATGGTCAAAGACATTCACGAATTGAGCGCCTTGCAACCGCTCCAGCGGGCTGGGAAAGCTCAGCAGGGATGCCACGCAAAAGGCGATGGTGTTCAGGGACAGCGACCACATGATCGTATGTACCATCGGGTCAATCCCATCGATCCCGAACAGCGCTTGCGGTCTGAGCCATCCCCAGCCAAATGGACCGTTTTCAAGGACCGAGGCAGGCATCACCCCCCCGCCCATTCCGGGCAACAGCAGCGTATAAATCCAGAGGAAGAACCCGACACTTAATCCAATCAGAGCACCGGTTCGCGTCGCCCCACGCCAGAACAAACCACCTACAAGTGCTGGCAGAATCTGGGAAATCCCTGCAAATGCGACAAGCCCGATGGAGGCCAGCGCCGCACCCCCACCGGACAAATGGAAATAGAAGTAGCCCAATCCCATGATGACAGCGATCGATACCCGGCGCGCCATCAGAACGATGTTGCGAACGTCACCTGAAACCGAACCCGATCCTTCCTGAGTACTCAGCCAGATCGGCATGACAACATGGTTGGAGACCATGGTTGAAAGCGCCATAGCCGTCACAATGACCATCGATGTAGCCGATGAAAAACCCCCGATGAACGAGAGCATGGCGAGCCATTCATTGCCCTGAGACAGCGGCACCGTCAGAACAAACAGGTCCGGATTTGATCCTTCGGGCATCAGGTCCAGCCCGATGACAGCAATAGGTACAACAAACAGGCTCATCAGCAGCAGATACAGCGGAAAGGCCCAGGCCGCCGTTCTCAGGTGCCCCTCATCATCGTTTTCTACGACCATCACCTGAAACATGCGCGGCAGGCAGACAAAGGCCGCGGCAGACAGGAAGGTAATTGTGGTCCAGCGGCCCGCATCAACGTTCCACTGACCGATTTCAGAGGCATCAATACGGTCCATCATCGGACCAACGCCGCCTGCGATTCCCCAGACGACAAATATGCCGACTGCCAGCAACGCAAACAGCTTGACCACAGATTCCAGAGCAATGGCCGTCACAACGCCGTGGTGACGCTCATTTACGTCCAGATTTCGTGTACCGAACAGAATGGCAAAGACCGCCAGACCGGCAGCCACCCAGAAAACACTCGATCCTTCTCTATAGAGACCAGACGAATCCGCTTCGGCAAATATCGAGAAAGAGAGCGTAATCGATTGCAATTGCAGCGCGATGTAAGGCGTGCCGCCCAACACAGCCAGAATGGTCACACAAATCGCCAGAGTGTTCGACTTACCATAACGGGACGAAATCAGGTCGGCGATCGAAGTCACGCGTTGGCTGCGCCCTACGCGAACAAGTTTACGTAGCCCCCACCACCAGCTGATCATAACCAGCGTCGGTCCCAGATAGATGGTGACGAACTCCAGTCCCGAACGGGCGGCGTTGCCAACCGCGCCGTAAAATGTCCAAGCTGTGCAATAGATCGACAGGGACAGAGTGTAGATCAATGGCGATCGCAGCCATTTCCCACGTCCAGCAACCGCCATCCGGTCGGCGGCAAAGGCCACGCCGAACAACAGTACAACGTAGCCAAGGCAGACGAGTATCAGGACGTTTAATGTCGCCATTCGTCCGTCTCCGTATCCTCACGTGCTGCAAAACGCTTGGCCACGAAGCCGAAGAACATACTGATCAGGATGAGGGCACCCCAACAACCAAAGATGTACAGGATGGCGGAGGAAAGCGGCACTGCGTCCTCTCCTGCGCTGCCATCCGGCCAGAGCAAGGGGAGTCCGATCAGAGCGGCACCCAGAAATGGCAGCAATCTCGCCGCATCAGACAATCTGCGTCGACGATAACTCTGACGTTCTAGGAAGAGCGACGGTCTTGTCGCCGTTTTTTGACGTGCATTATCCTCCGACGTCATGACCGCGAGGCTTGTGCGTGCAGATCGCGCACAGCAGTCAGAACTTCGGTATTGGAAAATGGTTTGGTCATGAACCGGCTGACACCAGCCTGCTCCGCCATTTCCCGATCTCGGGATTGCCCCCTTGCCGTAAGCATCAACACAGGCAGGCCCTTCATCCCCTCAAGTTCCCGAAGGTCACGCAGGATGTCCATGCCACTCTTACCCGGCAGCATAACGTCGAGAATAACAAGGTCCGGATTTTCAGCCACAATCACCTGAACAGCATCCACGCCTTCGGCATGGGTCTCGACCTGCCAACCCTCACGAGTCAGCAGAAATCGGATCGCCTCGGTAATGTTTGGCTCGTCCTCGATCAACAGAACCTTACGGCTCATATTTGCAGTTCCTCCCCATGGCCGATCAAACGCGCGGCCATCCATCGCTGTCAGATTAATCGTTCTGTCAGGAAACTGTCAAAAAACTTCGCTAAGAATCGACGGCTCGCGCCGTGATTCACATGCGTTTCTTGGGCAGATGCGACAGCTGGCCCCAACCTGAGCCTTCGCATCGACATCTGGTGACGGATCTTCGACCGACAGCACCAGCATTGCCGAGTGATAAACGGGGTCCTGATCAAATGACTGTACAGGCTGAGGCCAAGCAATCGCATAGCAATCGAACTCAGCCGCGGTCCGGCCCAGCTGAACGATCCTTTTCCGGACCGGGACCAGCGGCCGATTGAGAGCTGTAAACAACGGCCATAGCGGACAGCCTACTCCGTGCCGGGGTAGCGCAAATCCAGGCACAGGCTTGTAAAACAGGATACTGCCGGACGCATCACAAATTGCCAGACCCGCCGCTCGTGGCAAAAAGCTTTTCGGAACAAATGCCAACCGACGCAGCACTATCGCCAAGTCCACCGAAAATCGCGCCGCAAGCCCCATCGGATCCGGCTCAGCACCGCCCAACTCTTCCCGAAGCCTCTCCAGCGGAATTGCACGCGCGTCAGCAGCATAGGTTGCCAACAGGCTCTGCGCCACGGATTTTGCAGCGGATGTGTCCAGACCATCCAACGGAAACGAATCGGCTTCCGCACCTTCTTCGATTTCCGGGAAATGGTACTCTCGCTCGGCAAAGAACGCCTCGACCTCTTCCAGCGGCATCCCACGGCGGTCAGGCTCATCTTCGCTTTCATCCAGATAGGCAACCAGAGCCTTGGAACTTTCGGCCAGACGTTCAGCGTCTTGGTGAATGTTGCGGTGGAAGCGATCCCGCCATTCCGCATCAATCTCTTCGGGCTCGGCCAGAATCGCAGCGGTCGATCTGATCGCGGCCGCCGTCGAAAGCACCTCGTGCATCGAGGCCGCCAGATGCGGGTCATGGGTCAATCGATCTGACAGTGTCTCAACCGTGCGCTCCAAAGACACGACACGGCGATGCATCTGCGACAAGACACCTGCCCAGCCTGGGAAACGCCCCGCAAACTCATCCAGCGCATCCAGTTCGGCCGTTTGTCCAACCGCATCTGCAGCCGCCTCACGCAGCGCCGCGATCAAGGTGGCCTCGATCCCCTGTGTCAGCAACGAAGGCTCGACCGACAACGACGACGCGATATCGACCAGCAGCTTACCCCCGATCCGCCGACGATTATGTTCGATCAGGTTCAGATATGACGCCGAAATACCAACCCGGCGCGCGAGTTCCGCCTGACGCAGACCGGAAATCTGTCGTCTTTCCCGTATTCGGCTTCCTGTCAGTGTGTCGCGCAAAGGCACAACTTTCCCTAAGGTGGCGTCGCCCGCTTTTCGGCCGGGCACACGATTTTTCAGAATAGTTGTTTAATTGTTATTGGTTGGAGGCCTATTTTCAAAGCATATTTACAGGATTTACTACTTTTCCGATTTAATATCACTCAAGAGCCCATCATTCAGCCAAGTGATTGAGAGTTTCGCCCCTTCAATTCTGCCCCAATACGCGTCACCATAGGTATATGAGCGATCCAGCCTTTGAATACGCCCCGATCGGGCTCGTCGAGCTTGAAAACCGGATCATCCGGCGCTGCAATTTGCAGTTTGCCCGCACCTTTGGCGGCAGTGAGGAAGAGTATCGCAATATGCCATTGTTGCACCTCTATCCGTCAGTTGCGGATTGGGAACGCATCGGCGCGCGCAGCCTGCAGGTGATGCGAGACACGGGCTACTATACGGACGAACGGGTCATGCGACGCCGGAATGGCGATCTGTTCTGGTGCCGGGCACGCGGACGGTCACTGACACCGGACGATCCTTTCCGCCACGGCATCTGGAGTTTTTCCGACATCTCCGAAGAGCGCCCGTTAGTAGAGCTTACACAGCGTGAGCGAGAAGTGGCGATCATGTCGTGCAGAGGGTTGTCCGCAAAGGAAATCGGGGCTGAACTTGGCCTGAGTTATCGCACAGTCGAGGCTTATCGGGCCCGATTGCTGGAGAAGTTTGGCGCCCGGAAACTGCCCGAACTGGTGGCGAAATTGTCGGGGATGCCACTCTGATCCCGCTTGCCTCTCGCAATGTACGCAAAAACCCCCATTTGACAGGCTGAGACTGCGCTTTTCATGGCCGACTGCATGGCTTATAACGCTGCGTAATTAGACCAAGCCCGCAAAAACAGACGGGCCAAAGGGGAACCGTCGAGGACACTCATGACAGATACCAAACACGAAGCGGATGTGGCGTTCATCAAGGCCTTGGCCGAACTGCTGCGCGAAAACGACCTGACCGAACTGCAGGTCAAACGTGAATATGGCGAAGAAGACAGCCTGAACGTTCGTGTCAGCCGGATGAACCAAGCCGTAGCTGCTCCGGTTCAGGTGGCCGTTCCAGCCGCTGCCGCACCTGCAGCCGCAGCACCCGCTGCAGCGCCCGCCCCGGCCGAAGCAACCGCAGCAGCGGAAGATCCGGCAAGTCACCCGGGGGCAGTAACCTCACCCATGGTTGGCACTGTCTACATGCAGCCCGAGCCGGGCGCACCCGCCTTTATCACCGTTGGCGCATCTGTATCCGAAGGCGACACGCTGTTGATCGTCGAAGCGATGAAGACCATGAACCATATCCACGCACCCAAATCGGGTACCATCAAGCGTATTCTGGTCAGCGATGGTGACGCCGTCGAATTCGGCACCCCTCTGGTTATAATCGAGTAAGGCGGGCCCATGTTCGACAAGATCCTGATTGCCAACCGAGGCGAGATCGCCCTGCGTGTGATCCGCGCCGCGCGCGAGATGGGTATTGCGACGGTTGCCGTGCATTCGACCGCCGACAGCGACGCGATGCATGTACGCATGGCCGACGAATCGGTCTGCATCGGCCCGGCCCCCAGCCCGCAGAGCTATCTGTCGGTACCCGCGATCATTTCAGCCTGTGAGATCACAGGTGCGCAAGCGATCCACCCCGGTTATGGCTTTTTGTCCGAAAATGCCGAATTCGTGCAGATCGTCGAAGATCACGGCATCACCTTTATCGGCCCCACCGCAGAACATATCCGCGTGATGGGCGACAAGATCACAGCCAAGGACACGATGAAGGAACTGGGTGTTCCCTGTGTCCCGGGTTCAGACGGTGGTGTTCCAGATCTGGCTGCAGCCAAGAAAATCGGTGAAGAATTCGGTTATCCCGTCATCATCAAAGCCACCGCTGGTGGCGGCGGTCGCGGCATGAAAGTCGCGCAAAGCGCTGATGAAATGGAAAGTGCGTTCATGACCGCACGCGCCGAAGGCAAAGCCGCCTTTGGCAATGACGAGGTCTATATCGAGAAGTATCTGACCACACCGCGTCATATCGAGATTCAGGTCTTCGGTGATGGCAAAGGCAAGGCGGTCCACCTGGGCGAACGCGACTGCTCGTTGCAGCGTCGTCACCAGAAGGTGTTCGAAGAGGCCCCCGGCCCCAGCATCACCCCGGAAGAGCGCGCCAAGATCGGTAAGATCTGTGCAGACGCAGTTGCCAAGATCAACTATATTGGCGCGGGTACCATCGAATTCCTGTACGAAAACGGTGAGTTTTATTTCATCGAGATGAACACGCGTCTGCAGGTGGAACACCCGGTAACCGAAGGCATCTTTGGTGTCGATCTGGTGCGCGAGCAAATTCGCGTCGCAGCGGGCGAACCGATGTCGTTCGGTCAGGACGATCTGGAAATCAATGGGCACGCCATCGAAGTTCGGATCAATGCCGAGAAACTGCCAAACTTCTCGCCCTGCCCGGGCAAGATTTCTGCCTATCACGCACCTGGCGGTCTTGGCGTACGGATGGATTCAGCACTCTATGATGGCTATTCCATTCCACCCTACTATGACTCGCTGATTGCCAAACTGATCGTGCAGGGCCGCGACCGGGATGAGGCGCTGGCACGCCTGAACCGTGCTTTGGGTGAATTGATCGTGGATGGCATCGACACGACCGTGCCTTTGTTCCACGCTCTGCTGCAGGAACCAGACATCCACAGCGGGGACTACAACATCCACTGGCTGGAGCACTGGCTTGCGGAGAACATGGCCCAATAAATCTGTAAGGTCGAAGAGCAAACGCTCTTCGACCTTCGGGTATTCTGCATGAGCCTTTCACCCGAACTCCTTCTTCATGGGTATTCCATCGGCATTTTTCCGATGGCAGAACATCGTGACGACCCTGAGCTTTTCTGGGTAGATCCAAAATTTCGTGGTGTCTTCCCGCTGGATGGATTTCACATCTCACGCAGCCTTGCGCGCAGAATTCGCAACAGCGGGTTCGAGGTGTCAATCGACCAACACTTTGCAGGTGTCGTTGATGGCTGTGCAGATCGTACAGACACATGGATCAACGCCGAGTTACGCGGCTTGTATCTTGACCTCCATCAATCCGGCCACGCGCATTCTCTCGAAGTCTGGGAGGAAAATCAGCTTGTTGGCGGCGTCTACGGCGTTGTGCTGGGGGCGGCTTTCTTTGGGGAAAGCATGTTCTCACGCCGCACAGACGCATCCAAGGTTGCACTGGCCTATCTGGTGGACCGTCTGCGTCAAACCGGTTTCCGATTGTTTGACACGCAGTTTCTGACTGCGCATCTGGCATCATTGGGCGCGATCGAAATCCCACGCAGCCAATATCGCCGAGAGCTTGAAGAAGCGATTAACGCCAGCGCAGATTTTACTGCCGTAATCCCTCAGTCGGCAGATGGCGTGATACAGCGGATCACCCAGACGTCATAACGCGCGTGATCCAGCGCATTCAGCGCGGGAGAGGTTGCAATCATCCAGCCATCGAACAGCTGCTCTGATTTACCACTTTCCCAAATTGTCAGATAGGCGAAGGCATCCCCAGTCGGGTTATCCGCAGGGTATCGACAATCTCCAAGGGCGACATCCAGCCCGAATATGGCCTCGGTCTGACCGCTCTGCAGTTCGACATCAACGGTCTGCCCGCTGACCTTATCCAGTCCACGCAGCATCGCGCCCGGGCCGGATTCCACCTTTTGCTGAGCAGCAGCGCCAGTACCGACCAACAACAATGCAAAAAAAGCAGCCCGCATCATTCGCCACTGTCCCCGGCAACAAACTTGACCAACAGCGAGATCAGGCTGACCGCGCCTTGGGTATCCTCCACCTCGTCTCCGGGCTCAAAATAGAACGGTGATCCGCCCGGCATAACCTCGACGAAGTTACCGCCCAGCAGACCTTCCGAGGAAATGACGATGGCGCTGTCATCCGGAATCTGGATACCGTCAGCGACCGAAAAGGTCGTATCAGCACGATATGTCTCGGGATTGAGCGCAACGTTCGTAACAGTCCCGATCTTCACACCTGCCAACCGCACGTCGGTGCCGATCCCGACACCTTCCAGCGAACGGAACGATGCGCCCAATTCATACCCGGCCCGGTTCTGAGACAGGCCCGTGGACTGGCTGGCATAGACGCCAAACGCAACGGCGCAAGCCAGCACGGCTCCGCCGACAAGAACTTCGGTCATGTTGTGGGTAGACATTGCTCGCCTCGCCTATTCAGGGCTCCAGGCCTCATAATCCTTGCGCTCAACCGGGTCCGGTCGGCGCAGAGATCCCGCCGGCGTATAGGCCAATGCGGTGCCGGTCAGGTTTTCCTGATGCGGCAGCTCCCAGGATTTGTGCTTTAACGGTTTTTCTGTCGGAGGTTCATCCCAGGTGCGATGCAGCCAACCATGCCAGTCCGGATCAATCCGGCTTGCCTCGGCTTCGCCATTGAAAATGACCCAGCGCTTGCTGTCATCGGCGTTGTGGTAAAACACGTTGCCCTGATCATCTTCGCCAACCTTGATACCCTTGCGCGCGGTGAAAATCTGGGTGTTCAGGGTCGCCCCGTTCCACCAGGTCACAGCTCGTAAAAGAGTGTTCAGGATTCCCATTGGCGCCTCCGGCAGTTATGCTCCTGAAGATATGGACCAAAGGCCGACCAAGGTCCAGTGTCAGCAGGGCCGCAGCCCTTATTCCGGCAAGATTGCAGTCACTTCGATTTCGATCCGGTACTTTGGATCAATCAGGCCACATTCGATCATCGTCGCCGCTGGCGGGTTCTCACCAAAGGTTTCAGCCAGAATGGGCCAGCAAGGCTCGAACTCGGCACGGTCCGGCAGCATGTAAGTGACGCGCACCACATCGGCAAAAGACGCACCAGCATCCGTCAGGGCCTTTTCTATGACAGCCAACGCTGACCGACACTGCTCGGCCGCGCCGTCACCCTGACCGACGGTACCGGCAACGTGCACCCAGCCACCCGCTACAACAGCCCGGCAATATCCGACCTTCGCCTCAAACTCACCACCTGAAGAAATACGCTTAATTGTCATTGTGCCCTCATATGAAAACGGCGCGGATGATACCGCGCCGTGTAAATTCGAAAACTCTCTGAGTTCAGCCAGCAGACGCCGATTCGGGACCGGCATCCGCATAAATGATGAGCGGTTGCGATTCCGAGGTCACCGCCTCTTCGTTCACCACCACCTCGGTCACATTCTTCAGACCCGGCAGTTCGAACATCGTATCCAGCAGGATATCTTCGAGGATCGAGCGCAACCCGCGCGCACCGGTTTTACGCTCAATGGCCTTCTTCGCGATCGCCTTCAGCGCATCATCCGTAAAGGCCAGCTCGGCATCTTCAAGCTCGAACAGACGCTGGTATTGCTTAACCAGCGCGTTCTTGGGCTTGGTCAGGATGGTAACAAGTGCGTCCTCATCCAGATCCTCCAGCGTCGCCAGAACCGGCAGACGACCAACAAATTCCGGGATCAAACCGAATTTCAGCAGATCCTCGGGCTCAAGGTCCTTGAAGATCTCACCAACACCGCGGTCATCATTGTCACGAACGTCGGCACCAAAGCCCATGGCCGAGCCTTTGCCGCGTTGTGCGATAATCTTATCCAGCCCCGCAAATGCACCGCCACAGATGAACAGGATATTCGTTGTATCAACCTGCAGGAATTCCTGCTGCGGATGCTTGCGGCCACCCTGAGGTGGAACGCTGGCAACGGTGCCTTCCATCAGTTTCAGCAGCGCCTGCTGAACACCCTCGCCCGAGACGTCGCGGGTGATCGAAGGGTTTTCGGACTTGCGTGTGATCTTGTCGACCTCGTCGATATAGACGATGCCGCGCTGCGCGCGCTCGACATTGTACTCGCTGGCCTGAAGCAGTTTGAGAATGATGTTCTCGACATCCTCGCCCACGTAACCGGCTTCGGTCAGTGTGGTCGCGTCCGCCATGGTGAACGGAACATCCAGAATGCGCGCCAGAGTCTGCGCAAGCAGCGTCTTACCGCAACCGGTCGGACCGATCAGCAGGATGTTGGACTTGGCCAACTCAATATCGCTGCCCGCTTTCTGAGCGTGATTAAGGCGCTTGTAATGGTTGTGAACCGCAACCGACAAAACCCGCTTGGCAGTGGCCTGACCGATAACATAGTCATCCAGAACTTCGCAGATGTCTTTTGGTGTCGGCACACCATCCGAAGATTTAAGGCCACTGGCCTTGGTTTCTTCGCGAATGATGTCCATGCACAATTCGACGCATTCGTCACAGATGAACACCGTCGGGCCCGCAATCAGTTTACGCACCTCATGCTGACTCTTGCCGCAGAAACTGCAGTAGAGCGTGTTCTTGCTGTCACCGCCTGAATTCGTCGCCATGATCTACCTTTCGGGCTCCATCCCTGCGCGCCGCTGCGTCGCGCTTGCGCCTGTTCATGCAGCTTAGGCCAGCACTGTGGCAGCTACAATCTCAAAATCACACCTCGCGCTACACGCGCGAGGTTTTGATCTTAGCTTTCTTCAACATCCATCTTAGCGCGGTTCTCGACGATTTCGTCGATGTGACCCCACTCTTTCGCTTCTTCCGGGCTCATGAAATTGTCACGATCCAGAGCTTTTTCAACAGCTTTTTTGGTCTGTCCGGTATGACGCACATAGATATCATACAGGCGATCCTTGAGTTTCTGCGTTTCGGCAGCATGGATCATGATATCGCTGGCCTGACCCTGATACCCACCACTGGGCTGGTGAACCATGATACGGCTGTTGGGCAGTGAAAAGCGCATGCCCTTCTCGCCACCGGCCAGCAGAACCGATCCCATCGATGCCGCCTGACCGATCACCAACGTCGAACATTTCGGCTTGATGTACTGCATTGTGTCGTAAATCGACAAACCGCTGGTCACCACGCCGCCGGGCGAGTTGATGTAGATCGAGATTTCCTTGTTCGGGTTTTCCGCCTCAAGATGGAGCAACTGGGCAACAACCAGATGGCTCATTCCGTCGTGGATCGGGCCATTGATGAAGATGATCCGCTCCTTCAACAGGCGCGAGAAAATGTCGTAAGCCCGTTCACCCCGGCTGGTCTGCTCGACGACCATGGGAACGAGCGTATTCATATAGGTGTCAACTGGATCGAACATTCGGAACCTGCCTGCTTTGCAATGGATCGGGACACTACCCGAAGAATAGTTACATGAGTCTTAGTATCGGCACCGGGGGGCCGCAAGGGGTGCAGCAGACATCGCTTCGCTAATGTAGGATTCGTGGCGAATGGGGAGCACGGACTGCTGAACTACTGAGCGTTACTTCGACCGCTAAAATCCGCCAGCCGAATGCCGCATAGACGCACTAGGGAGTCATATTCCGGCATTTTCCCCGTTATCCATCACGCTATTTTGATCCATACATATAGAAATACATGTTCGAAACATGTACTGAAATGGCTCGCCTTCAGCGAAACTTACGTAAGGGAACAATAGCCCGCATGCCGGGCCCGAAAGGAAAACAATCTAGATGGCACTTCCCCAGCTGTCCCAGGACATGACTTCAGAAGACCTCGACCGAATGGTCGACAATGCGACGCGCGCATCGAATTTCCTCAAAGCGATCAGTCATGAAGGTCGTTTAATGATCCTGTGTCATTTGGTTTCGGGTGAGAAATCCGTAACCGAGCTGGAAGAGCTTCTGTCTGCCCGCCAGGCTGCAGTTTCCCAACAATTGTCCCGCCTCCGCCTTGAAGGGCTCGTGACACCGCGCCGCGAAGGCAAGGCTATCTACTATCGTCTGACCGATGATCGCCCCCGCCGCATGCTCGAAGTGGTTTACGAGCTGTTTTGCAGCGACGACAAATCCTGACGAGGACTGGTAGTGATTGGCGTTGTTAAGAACGCTGCAAACCGCTCTAGCTAAGCACGACCCTGAGGGCTGTTGATCAAACCAGCTGGCAGAGCCGTTCCGGATTGGCGTTCAGCAAGCAAAGAGATCACTTGAAAACTCCCTGCATTCACACCTTTGGGTGCGGTATCGATGAGGAGCGTGTCAGTTTGCAGCGCAATGACACGTCTATTCGGTTCGAGATTCCAACACCTTCTCAAGATACCAAGGGATCAAAAACGCTCAAAACGCTGGCCCGGGCCTCAGAAAGGTGCTACCGACAAAATGACTGAGTAGCCAAGGAGATACCTATGATCCGCACACTTCTGATTGGTCTGAGCCTGTTTGCCCTCACCGCTTGCGAAACCGCAAAAGGCGCTGGCAAAGATATCGAGAAAGCAGGCGATGCCATCCAGGGCGCAGCGACTGACGTTCAGGAAAATCTCTGACCACTTTCTGCATATTGTGAGAATGCCGCGCACAACCCCAATATATGGTTGATGCAAGGTCTGAGCCGAGCTACAATCAAAAGTACAGGTGCATAGACGCGGCATTGCATCATCTGACGCTACTACGGGGTTCTTTTGCGCAAGCGAAAGAACCCCGTTCCCTTTTTCAGGGTGGTGAGTGGTAGCCTGTATGAAACCGGGGTCCGGCAAAAGGAAAAGGCGTCAGGTGCGCAGACGCGGTCTTTGCATGCACCCATACGGATGCCCCTGACGCCTTGCCGGGTCGACACGCCCGAGGGACGTCCCGATCCAGTTGCTCCGATCCCGGGAGGACCGCAGCCGCCACGTTGTACGCGAGGGTACTTCGCAGCACGCATTGACCTTTTGAGAAGTTGATCACCCGGCATGGGTACGAGACCCGAAATCGGCTGATCACCCACCGGTAAGCCCTTGCAGTAAAACACAAATCCGTAGGACCTGCCCTCCCTGCTCTGGCCCCCTGGCCTTTGCGTCCCACCGTGGTTCCTAAGAACCTTGGCAGTGATCAGACTGTTGCACCCGCACCCCCGATCCGACAAGAAAATAGCACTGCAGCATGAAAATTAGACGGGGATAACCTGTTGGTATCCACAGGGAAAGCCATGTGGATAACTCCAGAACATGCGAAACTTCGCAGGGTTGACGGCGGAAAAGTCCGGAGATGAAGGGTCGAGCGGATTTCGGACGCTTTCTGCGCCTGCAAAGGCCCCCGCACGGTCGTTTAGGCAGAAATTGCAGGATTTGTACAAAGCTCAGACCCCAGATCTTTCGAATCGTACAAACGGAGATTCGCCGATGCGCTGCACAATTTCCCACGCCCGCGCCCATCTGGGAGAGCTGGTCACCCGCGCACAGGACCCGCGTCAGGTGATCATTCTGACCCGACATGGCAAACCAATGGCCGCGCTGGTCTCGGTAACCGAGGTCGAGCGGATCTGGCATCTGCAGGACGACGATGAGATCGGTTGGAAACATCCCCTGAGCGGCATACGCGGAATGTGGTCGCGGGGACGAAACATTCCGGGAATGGAACCGGGGCCGGACGGCAGCTATGTCACCGCGCGCGAAGCCGCGCTGAAGGTCCGCGAGATCCAGATGACCCGTGCCGAGGAACGCCGCATATTAGCACGTGGCGGTCTGGATCCTGTCGCGGGCGGCGAACTGGCCGCCCGGCCCGTCTCCTCCCTGTGGAGACGATGGTTCCGTTTTTGAGAAGCGTTCCGACCCGCGCGTGGCAACCTACTAACCTCCGCTGCATTCACAATCGCAGCAGCGGTACTTACCCCCTACAATCGCCCGGGCCGGAAACGCTTCAGTTCACCTGACGTTCCAGAACGGTGCTGTAGGTCGTTCCGTTACGCAGGCTACGGAAATCGGCAAAAATCTTGCCATCTTCGTACCGTGCATCGATCAACGCATTCGCGCCGATCACCAGCGGTGAGGTTTCAATGATGCCGATCGAACCCGAGCCATCGAGGCTGATGGTTCCGGTGGCCTCATATTCATTCCATTCGGTATCGCCATCCCGACGCCACTTGCTGGGCCCCCAGAAGACATTGTCTTCCTGCATCTGGACGTCGAGCATCCATTCGGCCTGATTGAAACGGGGCTGATCGCCCTTGTAGTAATGGCTGGGCTGGACGGTCGTGTAAGACCCGACCCATGTGCCGCGCAGATCCGGCGTGGTATCGGCCAGTGCTGCGGTTCCGAGGGCGAGGGACGTGGCCAGAGCGGCTGCTCCGGCAGTCATGTATCTGGTCATGGGGATCTCCTCCTGAATGCGACCCTTTGAGATTCGAAAGCGAACATCTCTGCTGTGGCCTACAGATTGGGAGGAGGTTGGATGCTTACAAGTTACCTAAGGGAAACTTCATAAAGTGTTTAAGTTGGGCTTAGACCGGGGACAGGGAAAAATGGCTGAAAACCGCAGTAACTAGCGAAACTCGCCAACCAGGTAGCGAACCATATGAAGCATGCTGTAGATTCCCCAGAAACCCAAAATCACCACAAACAACCAGCCGGGGTTTGTCTCATACTCTTGAAATGCAAGAAACGTGCGATGAGCCAAATCCTGCAAAAGAAAATATGAAAGAAACGTCAGCGCGATTGTTCGGATTGGCCAGCGCGCTAGTACAGCTCGGTAATTCATCGTCATGGCAACAGCCTAGTGATGATCTGCCTATCTGGCCAGACAGCTCACAGACAAGCCGCACTCCAATTGTCTCCGGCTCTCTGAAAACCTCATTCGTTAAGCTCAGCATGGCGACCGGCCCGTGTGAGGCCCGACTCAGAAACGGTCCAGTGGACCGTTTCAGGGTCAAACGGGCAGAGCCCGGGGCGCAAACGCGCTTGCAACGGTTGATCACCAGAACTTAGGGCAGCGCCTGCCCGAGAGGAGGCGCAAACGCGCCGCCCGTTTTGCCGGAGGCAAAACTCTGGTTTGACGGGGTGGCTCAGCGCGACCCGGCGGTACTGCCGGGCGGAACGTCAATCACCTGCGGTTTTTGTTAATTAGCCCACTGAAGTGAGTTCATCCAAGATGGTTGGTCAAGCAAACTCAAGATCATACGAGTGTTTTGAGAGCGCTAAATTCCTGACTTCAACATCTGAGCCTATGCGAGGCATCAAAAACCCTTTGAGTCGATCGCTGGCATTGGCACCAAGCACAATGGACTTTAGTCGGTAAGGTGCAATCGAATTGTAACCTGCGGAATCACCTTGTGTATTCAAGGCCCTCCACTCGCATTCACGATCCCACTCCTTAGACTTTGACAACACCAGAGCATCATTAACTATGGTTGCTTCTTCACCTGATACGACTAGAGCTCGATGCTTTGGTGGGTTCGCTCGGCGACTACTATTGATCAACCAACGGATAGCTTGAACAGTCGTCAAGGTTGGACGGCTTTCCAAGTATTTTACTTTGGCAACGACTTTCCTAGCTGCAGCCAGATCCTCTTTTTCGCAAGAAAACTCATAACAAAAGGACTGATGAGATGCAGAATAGTAAGCCCACATCAGAGAACTAAAAGGATTGGCTGTAAAACAACAGATCGTTTGCCATTCACGCGCCGCTTCTAAATGTTTAGGAATTCCAGTTTTGAACTGCTCTGGATTGGAATATTCATCTCTAACGTCACGTATTTTCAAATTGAGGTTTCTTGCCTCATCAACGAGATTTCTTCCAGAAATCATAGCATTTCTACCGTATTCACGTTGAAATGCTTTGATTAATCTTTGAATCTCCGCCCGTTCAGAATCGACAATCACAGGCAAAGTGTCGAAAGGATCATTTTGGCTGTTCAAGGAAGAAAACCAAACACACCCATTTTGGGCGGCCTCTAACTCATCCTCTAACCGAGCACGCTTTTCTGGGTCTTCCAAATCGCGATCTGTGTAACCGCGATGCCGATATATCACATTTGGCGGATAACCAGAATTATCCATCCATCTTCAACGCAGAGATGAATGCCTCCTGCGGGATATCCACCTTCCCGAACTGACGCATCTTTTTCTTACCGGCTTTCTGCTTGTCCAACAGTTTGCGTTTCCGTGTGGCGTCGCCTCCGTAGCATTTGGCGGTCACGTCCTTGCGCAGGGCCGAGAGGGTCTCGCGGGCGATGACCTTGCCTCCGATGGCGGCCTGGATCGGGATTTTGAACATGTGGCGCGGGATCAGGTCCTTGAGCTTTTCGCACATCGCCCGGCCCCGCATCTCGGCCCGGTCACGGTGAACCATGGTGGACAGCGCATCGACCGGTTCGTCATTCACCAGCACCGACATCTTGACCAGATTATCCTCGGTATAGCCGGTCATCTGGTAGTCGAACGAGGCATAGCCCTTGGTCACCGATTTCAGGCGGTCGTAGAAGTCGAAGACGACCTCGTTCAGCGGCAGGTCATAGACGACCATGGCGCGGCTGCCTGCATAGGTCAGATCCAGCTGGATGCCGCGGCGGTCCTGGCAGAGTTTCAGCACGTCGCCCAGGTACTCGTCTGGCACCAGAATGGTCGCCTTGATCCGTGGTTCCTCAATATGGTCGACCTTGGACGGGTCGGGCATGTCAGCGGGGTTGTGTAGCTCGATCATCTCGCCGTCTTTCATGTAGACGTGATAGATCACCGACGGGGCCGTCGTGATGAGCTCGATATCGTATTCGCGTTCGATGCGGTCGCGGATGACCTCAAGGTGCAGAAGCCCGAGGAAGCCGCAGCGGAAGCCAAAGCCCAGCGCGGCCGAGGTTTCCATTTCAAAGCTGAAGCTGGCGTCGTTCAACGCCAGTTTGTCGATCGCATCCCGCAGGTCTTCGAATTCGGCCGAGTCCACAGGGAACAGGCCACAGAACACCACCGGCTGCGCGGGTTTGAAGCCGTCCAGCGCGTCTTCGGTGCCGTTGCGGTCATTGGTGATGGTGTCGCCGACACGGGTGTCGCGGACCTGTTTGATCGAGGCCGTCAGGAAGCCGATCTCACCGGGGCCAAGGCTGTCGACCATCTCCATCTCGGGGCGGAAAACGCCGACGCGGTCGACATGGTGCAGGGTGCCGTTCGACATGAACTTGACCCGCATGCCCTTTTTCAGCGTGCCGTCCATGATGCGGACCAGAACGATGACGCCGAGATAGGCGTCGTACCACGAATCCACCAGCATCGCCTTGAGCGGCGCGTCCAGATTGCCCTGCGGCGCGGGCAGTTGCTGCACGATGGCCTCGAGCGTCTCGTGAATGCCCTGCCCCGTCTTGGCGCTAACCTGAATGGCGTCGGTCGCGTCGATGCCGATCACGTCCTCGATCTGTTCGGCCACGCGGTCACAGTCGGACGCGGGCAGGTCGATCTTGTTCAGCACCGGCACGATCTCATGATCGGCGTCGATGGCCTGATAGACGTTTGCCAGCGTCTGCGCCTCGACCCCTTGGGTGGAGTCGACGACCAGCAGCGAGCCTTCGACCGCGCGCATGGACCGGCTGACCTCATAGGCAAAGTCCACGTGGCCGGGCGTGTCGATCAGGTTCAGAACGTATTGCTCGCCATTGTCGGCGGTATAGTCGATGCGAACCGTGTTGGCCTTGATGGTGATGCCGCGCTCGCGCTCGATATCCATGCTGTCGAGCAGCTGTTCCTTCATGTCGCGATCCTTGACCGTTCCGGTCTCTTGGATGAGCCGGTCAGCAAGGGTGGATTTGCCATGGTCGATATGCGCGACGATGGAGAAATTGCGGATATGAGCGAGGTCTGTCATGGGTTGGGGATATGTAGAGGAATCGTGGGTTGGTCAAGCCAAGTCATGAGGTTTGGATTAGAGCAAAAGGTAGTTTATGCGTATCAGAGACTATGCCGAATTGGAAAAGGCACTTTTGGTTCTCCCTTACAAATCAGTAAAGGCATTAAGTTGCCGTGCTGCTCTGCGCTCTCTGGTCTGCGTGAAGAGGTTTCTGGACGCACCAAAACAAGGCAGAAATGAACACTACGCGCTCGCTCCATTCAGAGATCTAAGCCGCGCAATAGTTGAATGCTGTTTTGAAACCGGGCCGTTAGGTGACTCACCATCGGCAGTGCTCAAACTTGGTCGAAGCGAGCTAAAATTGCTGTGCCAAAACGACGAAGCATTTGGTTTTGGATTTCTCAGTTCGGGGAGATGCCTAACCGACGTTCGGTCGGCACGCTTAAAAAAAAGAAATGCGATTTCTTGGACCTCACACGCCCAAGAACTCAATGCACGAACAGAGAGGGAAATCCTCTTCCAGACCCTATGGAATTCAGTGGAGATCGATATCTTCACAATCCGCGCAAACCCTGACCCAATTGAACTCTTTGGAGCTAAAGAATTGACACCTGCACGTGGCCTGCCGGGGGAACCGCGTCATTATCCGGGTGATCTCTTGATATCGCTAAAGCATGCTGGCCGAGACTGGTCATATTGGCACGATTGGTATCTTGGCTTTTTGGACGGTCGCCCGACAGATTGGAAACTGCAGCGAAGTGTCGCTGAAATTGAGGATTCGATTTGGCAAGCAGGCCCGGGAGCCGTTGCATCTGAAATTCGCAGGTTGGAGACTGGGCACTATGAAGGACTGTTCTCTGAAATCGAATTTGATGAGGCTGAAACCGAAGGCGGCACCGGAACCGAGAACACTCGAGCTATAACTCAGAACCGCGATGCTCTGGTTGTGTCTGCTGCCGGCTTGATCGAACAAATCGATGCGTTCAGAGAGATTGTCAGAGGACATAACGGACTTGCTCCAGAACTTCGCAAAGAACTTCTCGAGTTTCTCGGCCTTCTCAAAGAGGAAATCTCGTCATTGATTCAAATGCTACCAAAACCGATGGAAGCTGAAAGTGCCGAATGCTTCCAAAATATCGCCGGCTGGATGGATACATATAAGAACGATCTGACCACCAAACTGAAGCACTATGCTTCTCCTCAGAATGTAGCTGAACTTACGCTTCCCAGCAGTATCGTCTTGGCTGCCACTGGAATCGGTGCGATGCTTGGGCAGCCGTTGGCTGGGGCGGCTGTAGGCGGATTGATCACCAATCAGATGAAACCTGCTCAAGCCGCGAAAGAGTTGTTGAAACGCTCGGAGCAACAGGAGACCGACGCCAAACACGGACAGTTGTAAACTCACCGCGACATTTCAGACTCGTACAATCACTTTTTCGAACCAAGTGATTGATCCGCATCGCAACTTGCACAATACTCTGCCGCAAGCCGAGAGGGGCATCAGACCCGTCCGGGCAGGCAAACACGAGGCTTGAGCATGAAACAGTTCCTCTTAATAGCATTTTGCGCAACGTCGTTGACGGCAGTGGCTCCGGCACCAACCGAGGCTGCACAGATCAAACGGGCGTGCCTGGCATCGGACCGGTCGGCAGCGACGCGGTCTCGGTGCAGTTGCATTCAGCGCGTCGCGGACCAGGCCCTGACCCGCAGTGACCAAAGGACCGTGGCCAAGTGGTTCACCGACCCTCATCAGGCGCAAGAGCTTAAGATGTCGAAGACCGCGCGTGATGATGCGTTGTGGGATCGGTATCAGGCCTTTGGCCAGATGGCGCAGGCGATCTGCAGCTAATCCCTGCCCCGATCAGAATGCTTGACCTGATCCCGACTGCGCCTCAGAAATGGCGCAGCGAAAGGGAAATTGCATGGTTATGAAAGGGCTGACCCTGCGAGGGCTTGAGGTGTTCGAAGCCCTGGCGCGGACCGGATCGGTGGCGCAGGCCGCCGAGATCACGGGGCTCAGCCAGCCCTCGGTCAGCCAGCAATTGCGCAATCTGGAAAAGGCATTAGGCACCGATCTGGTGGATCACGGTCGGCGGCCGATGCGGCTGACGCAGGCCGGGCGCAGCTTTCTGGCCCGGGCCGAGGCGGTTCTGGGTGAGTTACAATTGGCGCAAAGCGAACTGACTGTCATGGATCTGGGCCATCTGACCACGCTGTCAATCGGCCTGATCGATGATTTCGACAATGATCTGACCCCGCGACTGGCGACTCTGCTGGCCGACAGTCTGACACGGTCGAAATTCAAGCTGATCACGCTGTCCAGTCTCGATCTGTTTCAGGCACTTGAAGAACAGCGTTTGCATCTGGCGGTTTCGGCCCATAGCGGTGAGGTGTTGGAAGGTGTGGTGGAGTATCCGCTGGTTCAGGACCCATTCATTCTGGTGACCCCCAAAACAGCGGATAACGTCGACGATGCGCTGCAGAACCTGCCATTCCTGCGCTATGCAAGGGAACAGCTGATCAGCCGACAGATCGAAAGCCATCTGGCGCGCAATCAGATGGAGTTCGAGGAACGGTTCGAGATCGGCTCGCATCTGGCCCTGATGGCGATGGTGGCGCGTGGTCTGGGCTGGGCCATCACGACACCGTTGGGATATATGCGCGCGGCGCGCTTCCATGAGGGCCTGACGGCCTACCCTGCCCCGTTTGGCGAAAGCTCTCGCATGATCTCACTCTTCACACAGTCGGACTGGTCCGATCAGGTGCCGCGCGAGGTAGCCGGGATGATGAGGCGCCTGATGCAGAGTCAGATCATCGATCCGGCAGTCGCGCAATTGCCCTGGCTGAGCGGGCAATTGAAGGTGATTGACGACTAACTCTGCAGATGGGCGTTCAGGCCCGCGACTGTCTCTTCGATCAGGTCCAGCGCCCCGTCGAAATCCCGTGTGTAGTAAGGGTCAGGCACGTGGTCGGCACCGGCCTGAGGTGCGAAATCAGTCAGCAGCCGCACAGGGGTCTCATTGCCGTACGGGCGCAGCGCCTCGATATCCGAGATATTGTTGGCGTCCATCCCGATGATCAGGTCAAACCGATCAAAGTCAGCGGCGGTGAACTGGCGGGCGCGCAAGTCCGAGATGTCCAGCCCGCGGGCCCGCGCGGCCTCTTGCATTGGGCCATAGGGTGGATCCCCAATATGCCAGCCCGAGGTTCCCGCGCTGTCAGTTTCGAATTGCGGTGCGCGGGCGCGAAAGACGCCCTCGGCAGCGGGTGAGCGGCAGATATTGCCCAGACAGACAAAGAGGATACGGTGGGTCATGGGCATGGTTTATCGCGCGGAGGTGAAATGGAAAAGATCGTCATTCTAACCGGAGCCGGAATCTCGGCGGAAAGCGGTCTGGGTACTTTCCGTGATGAGGGTGGCCTGTGGGCCCAACACCGGATCGAAGATGTCGCCACGCCCGAGGGTTTTGCGCGCGATCCGGCACTAGTGCACTCTTTTTACAACGCCCGCCGGGTACAGGCTGCGAAGGCAGAGCCAAACGCCGCTCATGTCGCGTTGGCACGCCTGCAACAGGACTGGCCGGGTGAGGTCATCATCGTCACCCAGAACGTGGATGGCCTGCACGAAGCAGGAGGAGCCAGTGATGTAATCCACATGCACGGTATTCTAGCCGGGGCGCTTTGTGCGGCGTGCGGACACCGATGGACCGCCCCTCCGGAAATGGCTGTAGGCGAGCCCTGCCCGGCTTGCGCCGCACCAACCGCCCGGCCGGACGTGGTGTGGTTTGGTGAGATGCCCTATCGCATGGACGAAATTTATGACCATCTGGCCGAAGCATCCGTCTTTGCCGCAATCGGCACATCGGGTCAGGTTTACCCTGCTGCAGCCTTTGTGCATGAGGCAATCGCATCCGGCGCGCGCACCATCGAGCTGAATCTGGAACCGTCTGCAGGTGTGTCCAGCTTTGACGAAACCCGCTTTGGTCCGGCAACCGAAACTGTTCCACAATGGGTCGCCAAGCTGCTGGGTCGCCGATAGAAGCGGCCCCTCGCGAAGGTAGAAGACATTTCACCAATTTCTCGTTTATGCTGAGAACTCAACAAGCTGGGGGAGACCCATGACTGAAAACGAAACCCAAGACGGCGAAATCGTCGATGATGGCAGCATGGCGGGCCGGGATGCGCTCAGCGAAAATCTGGCCAATCTGTGGTGGACCTTCCTGTTGCGCGGGATATTGGCGGCTCTGGTCGGGATTGCAGCGCTGTTCTGGCCCACGGGCAGCATTTCGTTGCTGTTGCGTCTGGTTGGTGCCCTTCTGGTTCTGGACGGTGCGCTTACACTGATGGGCTTTGGTCGCCGGGGGCTTGTCGGGGGTATCGGGATCGGTGCAGTTCTGATCGGACTGGTGCTGCTGATCTGGCCGGAAGGTGTTGCCAGGATCACATTTTTCCTGCTGGGCGCCTGGGCGCTTATCATCGGGATCGGCTCGCTTATCGCGATTGGACAAATGCATACCTCGGACCCGGAACGTGCGACCGTGCGGAATTCAGGCGTCGTGGCGCTTATCATCGGGCTGGTGCTGATGTTCTGGCCGGGAAGCGGGCTTGTCGCACTGGGTTGGGCGATTGCGTTCTCGGCGCTGGCCTTTGCTGCGGTCATGTTCTTCATGGCTGCGCGCTTCAAGTCAGCTGGAGACCGTGTTGGGATGCGCGTCATCAATCGCTAGACAGCCGCGATCTGACACCTACGCATCAAAACGAAAACAGGCCGGGCATTGCCCGGCCTGACGCATGAATGAGGGCCGCATCGCGGCCTGAAGACAGGCGTTGCCTCAGTTCGAATGCCCGCCGTGGGCACCGCTGTCCTGACGCTCGAGATCGACGGGGATCTCAACCTCGATTTCACCAGCGTTTTCAAAGACCAGAGTCACCGGAACCATCGCACCCTGTTCAAAAGGCTGCGACAGCCCCATGAACATGACGTGGTCACCGCCACGCTGCAGCATGTGCGTTTCACCTGCCGGAATGGCAAAGCCTTCTTCGACATGCATCATCTTCGCGACGCCATTGTCATCAATCATGTGTGTATGAAGCTCAACGCGACCGGCAGCATCGGACGACACACCAATCAGACGATCATCGGTGTCGCCAGTGTTTTCGATCATCATGAAAGCTGCGCCCGCCTTGGCTGTTTTCCCCGAAGACCGGGCATAGGCGTCGCCGATTTTGATCGTTTCTTCAGCAAAAGCGGCGGTGGCAAGTGTTGCAGAGGCCAGCGCGGCGAGCAGAGTGGATTTGAAGGTCATTTGCCTTCTCCTTTTGAATTGTCTGACAGATTGAGTGGAGTTCAGACAGAAAAGGGAGGTGCCCGCGCGGGCTGTGAAGGCCGCGGCGCGGCGATCAGGCTTTCAACCCGATGCGCGGGAGAGGGCAGTACACGATCCGGAGCCTCAGGTAGCCCGGGTTGTGCAACCGCAATAGCGCCCAGCAAAGTCAGAGCAAATTCAGGACAGAAATGAGGTGGTTTGGTCGGCTGGCCGTTTTCGTCCATGTAGACGACGACAGGGCCTTCACCCGTGCACAGAACCATCTGCCCGACGGCAGCATCCACACCACGTGACGCTGCAACGCTCTGCCCGGTCAGAACCAAAAGCAGAGACAATACAAAAGGCAGTGATTTCCGAAGCATCGATACCATTTCGACCAATGGTATAGGCCCAGGCCAGACGGGGCTTCAAGCGCAATCGGCGTGCTGAGACAGTTTGGCCAACTGCGCCATATTCCCCGTCTGGTTATTCAGTATCCGGCAGATTTTGTTACCGGTTATCAAGGCCCGATCTGTTGGTCGGATCTATCGTCATACTTGTATGCAGCCGATTTACCCTTCGCTGGATAACGGTGCAGGTTCTGACTGCCTCGACCAAAATTTTCGAGGGAATTGCCAGAATTTCAGTAAGTCTTACAGGCATGAATATGGCCTCCGATTCTGAATAAGCTTAGACATAATTCAAATTCAGCATATCGTATGTGAACAATATCACTGTAGCACCCCTTATTATTCACAGTTTGGAATAATTCACCCTGATCCACCACGTATGGGTATATGCCAGACTGGCTGGCAGCGACGCCGAAATCAGCTAAATCATAGTCATGAAACCTATCGATCCACACGACATTCAATTTGTGCGATTGCCTGAGATTTCCCCGGACAGAATCATGAAGCACATGTCTGATCCCCGCGTGGCGGCACATCTGCCATTGATGACATCGCCCTGGGATTCAGCTCAGGTGCAGAGCTTTGTCACAGCCAAAGAAATGTACTGGAAACGCGACGGATTGGGGCACTGGGCTATCCTTCACAGGGGGGACTATGTCGGCTGGGGCGGTTTCCAACGAGAAGGCAAAGACTGGGATTATGGGCTGGTTCTGACTGCAGATTCGTTTGGGCTGGGGAATGCCATCACACGAAAGGCACTGGAATTTGCCCGTAATGATCCGCGCATATCCTCGGTAACCTTTCTGCTGCCACCAACCCGGCGCAATCTGGGCGCCCTGCGGCGGCTTGGTGCCGTATCCGAGGGTATGGTCACATATGATGATGCCGGGTTTCAGAAATTCAGGCTGCAGACCCCCTGAAGACCGATACATACAAAGAAAAACCCCTGCTCCATCAGGAACAGGGGTTCGAAATTTCGCTGTGAAAAAGCGTTATGCCGAAGCTTGTGCTTTGGCGATTTCTTTTTTCACTTTCAGTGCGTTCGCGGACAGTTCATCATCCTTGGCTTTCGCCAGGAACGCGTCCAGACCACCACGGTGGTCAACCGAGCGCAGAGCAGCTGCCGAGATGCGCAGCTTAACGCCACGACCCAGTGTTTCCGACTGCAGTGTAACGTCGTTCAGGTTGGGCAGGAAACGACGACGAGTTCTGTTTTTGGCGTGGCTGACATTGTTGCCAGTCATCGGGCCTTTTCCGGTCAGTTCGCAACGGCGCGACATGGTTTCTTCCTTTGTTTCTGGTGGCCGGGCATAACGCCCTCGGCCAAATCACAAGGGGCGCAACCCGAAGTCGCGCCCGAAAACTGGTTGGATGCGTGTAGTGGGAATCGCACGGAGGGTCAAGACGGGCGGGGCGAAATCTTTTGCCGGGATTTCAGATTCCCTGCCGTCGGCTTAGTTCTACATAACCGAGAATACATGAAGCAAGGCTATGAGCGTACCAAATGCCCTCAGATCGCCTGCAACAGTGGCTTGTTGTTCTTCAGGTGCCGCGCGACCAGCTGCGCCTGCTGGCGGCCCTTGGGAATATAGCTGGCCGGATTGGGGGTATAGTTCATCTCGGCCAGTTCCGGGAAGATATCAAAGATCTCACGCCGCGCTTCAGAGCTCAGGGATTTGAGCGCTTCCGGCCCGGTATAAAGGCTCTCGCTTGGAGCGCCTTCGGCAAAGACGATCTCGTGACGATCGAAAAGCAGGTGGAAGTACTCAACACTTTCGACCGTCTCATCGACAAAGATTCCTGGCAGCGCAATCAGCTTGATCGCCGGGATCAGCACATCGGATGCTCCGAACATACGTTCGGCAATCTTGGACTGCACCAGCATCCTGTGCTGGCGCGACACCAGCAAGTCACGTTCTGGCAAACCACCGCCCAGCGCCCCGGCAAGGATACGAACCGGGCGGCGCTTGGCATTATCTTCAAGCGAACCGGTGTCAAAGCGGCGGCGACCGATCCAGCGGAGTGGTTGCATCCCATGACCTTTGGTCGGGATCATATCGCCGGTGCGCAGATCCTGCACGCGAACCGGACCGCGTTCTGATAAGATCAGAGTATCACGGGTAAAGCAGACAAAGCCGGTACCTGTTTCAAAGGTGCTGTAAGTAACGGTGATCCCTGATGGCAGAGTAAAGGTGCCCCCGGAAAGGGAATAGCTGGTTCCGGCGACAACCGTGAAGGTGCCAAATGTGCTGTCATTGACTACCGTGCCTTCGGGCAGGTTAAGCGCATCGGTTCCATTGCCACCCCGAACATCTCCGGAGACGTTTGTGCTGCTGAAATTGAGAGTATCGTTGCCACGTCCCAACCGGATGTTGCCGATACTTGAGCCTTGAACATTGACGGTATCGTCATCCCGCCCGGCATTGAGTTGCCCACCGATCGAACTGTCGGAAACAGTTATGTCATCATTTCCGGCATTGCCACGAACGCTGCCTGAAATGGTGCTGTTGGTCACATTGATCTGGTCTGCCCCGCCACGGGCCCGAATGTCATCAATCGGCGTCCCCTGCGGGGTACCGTTCAGTGTCCCGTTGTTATCGGTGACATCAATATTGTCAGCGCCATTTGTCCCGGTGATGTTGGGCATTGTCGGCAGTTTCCGTTAGCATCGGCTGCGATCAAACTACCCGAGCAAACGCACTTAGCCGGGCAATCTGAGCAACCAAAGATTGAACACGCATACAGAATACATGTTTCTGAGCGAACGAACTACCTCTGACAGTCGTGCGAATTCAATCTGTTGCGAGGATGCTCAGCATGTGATCCGCAGCAGCAGACGGGCTGAGACTGCCTGAACCAACCTCAGTGCCAAGGCGATCCATCTCGGCACGGGCAACTGGTGTTTCCAGTCTGGCCAGCAGGGCATGGCGCACCTCCTGATCAAACCAGAACCGAGCCTGAGTGGCGCGATTTGCATCCCAATGACCATTGCTGCGGCGCCACTCGGTCAAGGCCTGCATCTCTTCCCACGCCTGTTCCAGCCCATGTTCCTCAACCGCTGAAACGGTCATGGCCTTGGGAAAACTCTCAGGATCCTGTGGCCGTTTGCGCAACAGGCGCAGTGCCCCGGCATAGTCGGCGCAGGTGCGGGTCGCCGTGGCCTTCAGATCACCGTCGGCCTTGTTCACAAGGATCATGTCGGCCATTTCCATGATGCCGCGCTTGACCCCTTGCAGCTCATCCCCGCCTGCGGGTGCCAGTAGCAACAGGAACAGGTCGGACATTTCGGACACAACGGTCTCAGACTGCCCCACGCCCACAGTTTCGATCAGCACCACGTCAAATCCCGCGGCCTCGCACAGCGCGATGGCCTCGCGCGTGCGGCGGGCGACGCCGCCCAGATGGCTTTGACTGGGGGATGGGCGGATAAAGGCGTTCTTCTCGCGGCTCAGACGCTCCATCCGGGTTTTGTCACCGAGGATCGAGCCGCCCGAGCGGGCCGAACTGGGATCGACAGCCAGAACCGCGACGCGCAGCCCCTGCCCTGTCAGCATCATGCCAAAGCTCTCGATAAACGTGGATTTACCCACGCCTGGGGTTCCTGAAAGACCAATCCGCAGCGACTGGCGGCCACTGCCCGCCAATTGGTCAAGTAACTGCGCAGCCTGTTCGCGGTGATCAGCGCGTTTACTTTCGACCAGCGTGATCGCTCGGGCCAGTGCCCGCCGATCCCCGTTCAAAATCCTGTCACCTAGGCTGTCTATGTGCATACTGCCCCCAATCTTAACGGCATGACTACTTGCCGCCCCCGGAACCGATTTGTCCAGCCCGGACCGACGAGGAATTTCATCCAATGTCATTTGTTTTTATACGTGTGTTTCCGTTGATACTCGCCATGCTGCCGGTTACCGGTCTTGCAGAGGTCAATCAGAGCCAATTTGCGTTGCGCGCCCTTGGGGTCAAGGTGGGCGAAATGGCGTTGAGTTCCGATATCAACCAGACGCGTTACGCCGTGACAGGCCGGTTGGGAACAACGGGGCTTGCGGGCACAATCAAGCGGGTGCGCTTTATTCTGGAGGTCACCGGCCGACGCAAAGGCGCGCAGTTTCAGCCCAAAAGATATGTCGAGGACATGGACACCGGTCAGCGGGAATCGCGGGTACGACTGGACTATTCCCGGGGGATTGCGCGCGCGAGTGGGCCGAAAGTTGGCGAAGTCAGCGATCATTCCGTGACCGATGCACAGCAACGCGGGGCTGTCGATCCTCTGACGGCGATCTTCATGGTTTTGCGTGATCAGCGCGAGGCCGAACTGTGCACATTGCGTCAGAAGATCTTTGACGGCGAACGGCTCACTGAAATCGCCCTGACACGGCGCAGCAATTCCGGTGATATGGTGCAGTGCAGCGGGCACTTCACACGGCTGGCCGGATATCCACCCGGTGATCTGCGGCAGGGCAGCCGCTTTCCGGTTCTGGTAACCTACGCGCGTTCAGGTGACATCATGCGGGCAATGCGGGTCGAGGCGAAGACGATCTATGGCCCGGCCGTTGTCGTGCGTAAGTAGCCTTCGCTGGACGCCACAGGCGTGATCACCGATAAGGACCGGATGACGACACGCCTGCCCATTGATGACGCCATTCCCGAACTACTAGACGCCCTGCGCAGCCATGGCCGCGCGGTGCTGCAGGCCCCGCCGGGCGCGGGCAAAACCACGCGGGTTCCCCTGGAAATGCTGCAGGCCGGTCTGTGCGAGGGCAAGATCGTGATGCTGGAACCGCGCAGACTGGCAGCGCGCGCGGCGGCCGAACGGATGGCCGAAACCTTGGGAGAGCGCGCGGGCGAGACAGTCGGTTATCGCGTGAGGGGTGAGGCCAAGGTTTCCAAGGCCACGCGTATCGAGGTGGTGACCGAGGGCATTCTGACCCGAATGCTACAATCGGATCCGGACCTGCCGGGCGTCGGCGCAGTGATCTTTGATGAATTCCACGAACGATCGCTGAACGCGGATCTGGGACTGGCCTTGTGCCTTGAGGTGGCCGGTGCGCTGCGGGACGATCTGATCCTGCTGGCGATGTCGGCCACACTGGATGCCGAACCGGTGGGGAAGATGATGAACGCCCCTCTGGTGACCTCGGAAGGACGCAGCTATCCGGTTGAGACGCGCTGGCTTGACCGACCGCTGGGCATACAGGCGCGGCGGCTGGATGCGCTGGTTGATCTGGTGGTACAGGCCGAGCGCGAGACGCGTAACATTGGCGGGGGCATGTTGGTGTTTCTGCCCGGAGAGGGTGAGATACGGCGGGCCGAGACGGCCTTGACCGGACGATTGCCCGATCGATGCGCGGTGCGCCCGCTATTTGGCGCCCTGCCCTTTGCCGCCCAGCGCGCAGCGATAGCGCCTGTCAAAGATGGGCGCAAGGTGGTGCTGGCGACTTCGATTGCCGAAACCTCGCTGACAATTCCCGATATTCGGGTGGTTGTGGATATGGGACAGGCCCGGCGCGCCAGGTTCGATCCGGGGTCCGGCATGTCGCGGCTGGTGACTGAACGGGTGACAAGGGCCGAAGCAACCCAGCGTGCCGGACGCGCCGGGCGTGTGGCCGAGGGGCTGAGCTATCGGCTGTGGTCCAAGGGTGAGGAAGGCGCGCAGGCGGCGTTTCCTCCGGCCGAGATCGAAGCTGCTGACCTGACCGGGCTGGCGCTGGAGTTGGCTCTGTGGGGTGCCGGTGCGGGTGATCTGGCCTTTCTGACCACCCCGCCCGAAGGCTCGATGGCCGAGGCGCGATCGCTGCTGGGCATGCTTGGGGCGCTGGATAGCAAAGGTCGAATTACGGATCATGGGCGGGCATTGGCTGCGCTGCCCTTGCACCCACGACTGGGCCATATGCTGGTTACAGCTGGCACGGATGCAGCGCAGCTGGCTGCCCTGATGGCCGATCGGGATCCGCTAAAGGGCGCGCCTGTGGATCTGAACCTGAGGCTGGAAGCGGTTCGGGACATGCGCGCCTTTCGAAAGAACCGGCCATGGCAGACAAACCCCGCGGTTGTGGATCGGATCAAGCAGGAATCCAAGCGACTGAAAGCACAAGCCGGACAGGTAAGGAACGATTTCAGCCCGGCCTCCATGGCCGCGCTGGCTTATCCGGATCGCATTGGTCAGCGCCGCAAGGGGGATGTTCCGCGTTACGTGTTGTCCGGTGGAAAAGGTGTTGTAATGGACAGCGGTGACACGTTGGCCGGAGCGCCCTATCTGGTGGCGCTCGACACCGATGGCAATCCGCGAGAGGCGAGATTGCGGATGGCCGTACAAATCTCGGAAAGTGAAATTCGTGACCTGTTCGCCGATCAGATCGAATGGGTCGAAAGCTGTGAATGGTCCAAACGCGAACGCAGGGTGATCGCGCGCAGGCAACAGCGGTTCGGAGCGATCACGCTGGATGATCGCATCTGGAAAGACGTGCCGGATGAAGCGATAGCGCGGGCCATGCTGGATGGTGTACGGGATTTGGGCCTGAGGCTGGACGGCGCTGCTGCGCGTCTGGCCGCGCGGGTCGAAATGGTGCGTGCCGATGGCGTGGAACTGCCCGATTTTTCAATCGAAGGCTTGCTATCAGAGCTGGAGGACTGGCTGCTGCCGATGCTGTCAGGTGTCCGCAATGCAGAGGACTGGAAACGGTTCGACCTGTTGCCAGCATTGCAGACTCGCTTGAGCTGGGAGCAGATGCAGGAGCTGGATCGTCGGGCTCCGGCCTCTTTCGTGACCCCGCTGGGGCGCAAGCTGCCGATTGATTACGGCAAGGCCGTGCCCGAAATCTCGGTTCGGTTGCAGGAGCTGTTTGGTGTGTCCAAACACCCTGTGGTCGGCGGTGAGCCTCTTAAAATCACCTTGCTTTCACCAGCGCAGCGGCCCATTCAGATAACCCGCGACCTGCCCGGTTTCTGGGCAGGTTCTTACGCGGATGTGCGCAAGGATATGCGGGCGCAGTACCCCAAACACCCCTGGCCCGAAGACCCAACTCAGGCAGACCCGACATTGCGGGCCAAACGCAGACGCGACTGACGCGGGCCAAAAAGCCCACCCACAACACACCTTGTGCGTGGGATTTTCCCACATATTTGAATATATGTAACAAAATTCGGGCGAAAAACTGCGATTTCCAACACGAAACTTGAGAAATACGTTGTTCATTGTTATGTGACATGAACTTTGGAACATACGCGTGAACTGACGACAAATTATGGCGAAAAAGCTGCGTAAAATATGGGATGAGGTCGCAAGACCGCTATTCCTGCGCCCCCGGCGGGTGCAGTTTGCAGCTTTGTGCACACGAAAAGCCGGGGATCGTGACGATGTTCTGCTGATCACCAGCCGGGACACCGGGCGCTGGATCATCCCCAAAGGCTGGCCAATTGACGGTCTGGATGGATCGGAAACAGCCCTGCAAGAGGCCTGGGAAGAGGCCGGTGTTCGGGTTGCCGATGCGGAAAAAGAGCCGATGGGTCACTACACCTATGACAAGGTGCTCAAGGATGGGACGGCTGAACCTGTTCTGACCAGTGTCTATCACGTTCGTGTCGCCGAGTTGTCCGACAAGTATCCCGAGGCGCATCAGCGCGAGCGGGTCTGGGTTTCTCCTGACGTAGCGGCCGAACGGGTTCAGGAGCCGGAGCTGCGTGATCTGCTGCTTCAGATGTAACAGCATCACTACAATTTTATGACATCGCACTTGCTCCCGGCCGCATAACCATATAGCGCGCTGGCGCCGAAACAACTGACCCGCAGACCGATGTCCGATACACAATCCAAATCCCGCTGGCAGGCTCTGGACCGCGATCTTCAGCGCATCACAAGCGTTGAACGCGCTAACGCCTATGTGGCACGTCCGATGCTGGCGCCTGGTATTGCGCTGGCCTTTATTGCTCTGGCCGGGTTGTCGGCCGCTGTGCTGTTCGGGCATGCCGACGGCAGCATGATCGTTATCGCCGCCGCTGCGTTCGGCGCCTATATGGCGATCAATATCGGCGCCAATGATGTGGCCAACAACATGGGCCCGGCGGTGGGGGCGAATGCGCTGACCATGGCCGGAGCGATCGCGATTGCCGCCGTTGCGGAAAGCGCGGGCGCGTTGCTAGCAGGCGGAGACGTGGTTTCGACCATCTCAAAGGGCATTATCGACCCGATGTCGGTTCAGAACAGCGAAGTCTTCATCTGGGCGATGATGGCGGCACTGATCTCTTCTGCGATGTGGGTCAATCTGGCGACTTGGATCGGTGCACCGGTATCGACAACCCATTCGGTCGTCGGTGGTGTCATGGGCGCGGGTATCGCAGCGGCCGGCTTTAGCGCGGTCAGCTGGGGAACCATGAGCGCGATTGCGGCCAGCTGGGTCATATCACCGGTTTTGGGCGGCGTAATCGCAGCCCTGTTTCTGGCGTTGATCAAGGCCAAAATCCAGTATCAGGACGACAAGATCGCTGCTGCACGCCGCTGGGTTCCGATCCTTGTGGCCGTTATGGCAGGGGCGTTTGCCACCTATCTGGCCGTCAAGGGCCTGAAGCGGATCGTGAAAGTTGATCTGGAAATCGCGATCCTGATCGGCTTTGCCTCGGGCGCGTTGGCCTGGGCCGTTACGGTGCCATGGGTCCGGCGCAAGTCAGAAGGGCTGGAGAACCGCACCCGGTCCCTGAAAACCCTGTTTGGCCTGCCGCTGGTGATCTCGGCCACATTCCTGAGTTTTGCGCATGGCGCCAATGATGTGGCCAACGCGGTTGGTCCGCTTGCCGCCATCGTCCATGTGGCCGAATTCGGTGATTTCGCCGCCAAGGTGGCGATCCCGACATGGGTCATGATCATCGGCGCCTTCGGCATTTCCTTTGGCCTGTTCCTGTTCGGACCCAAGCTGATCCGGATGGTCGGCAGTCAGATCACCAAGCTGAACCCGATGCGAGCCTTCTGTGTGGCTTTGTCAGCAGCTATTACCGTGATCGTTGCCAGCTGGCTGGGGCTGCCCGTTAGTTCAACCCATATCGCTGTCGGTGCGGTATTTGGCGTTGGTTTCTATCGCGAATGGCACGCCGATCAGCGTTGGAAAAAGTCGAACCGTCAGCGCCCGGCTGACCTGCGACTGGCCCGCGAAGAACACCAGAGGCGCAAGTTGGTACGGCGGTCTCACTTCATGACTATTGTCGCGGCCTGGGTGATCACAGTTCCGGCAGCGGCAGTCATGTCAGCTGCGATCTTCTGGTTGCTGACGGCATTCACCTAAACAATCGGTCAGCCTCAGCTGGCGACCTCCGACAGAATCTGATCGGGGGTCAGCGGCTGCTGAGGCGTCTCTTTGATCAATTCCGAAACGCGCGCGCAGCTCGGGGTCGGCACATTCACATCAGCGCCGATCCGGATGATTTCACCTTGCAGACTGTCGATTTCGGTCGGACGGCCTGCCATCAGGTCATAGGCCATCGACAAACGCGCATTGGGATCAATGGTCAGCATCCTGGCAGCGATACGACTAAACAGGAGCGTAGGCAGACGCAGGATATGTGGCGTCATCCATGCAGGCAACGGCGTGGTTGAGGCGACAGGATGCCCTGCAGCCTTGAGAACCCCCAAAGCTTCGGTCATCTGATCCGCCATGAGACGACGCCAGTTGCGGTCCATAAGTTGTTCGCGCAAGGTCAGACCGGACAGTGCATTGAGCGCATTGTTAAGGTTGATGACAAGCTTACCCCACTGCACCGCCTCGATATCTTTGCTTTCGGTAACTGGCAGGCTGGGGCTGTTCAGCTGATCAGCCAGCACACCCGGCCCGTTCTGGATAACGATATCGCCCGAGGTTGCGCGGTGATAAGTCGCCGCATCTGTTGGCACCACGTTGAATGGCACCATGCCTGCACGGACATCACGATCTGGTAACGACGCGCGCAATGTGCGGGCGTTCTCCATTCCATTCTGCCACGATAAGACAGGTGCCGACTTGGGCGCATGGTCAGAGATCAGCTTGGCCATCTCAGCCGTTGCGCCGGTTTTGACCGTCACGATGATAACATCGGCATCCGCCAGACAGGCGGGGTCTTCGGTCAGCACCAGACCATCGGCCGGGACCGTGGTTCTCATACCCGAGAAATCGGTTACCGTCAGACCTTGCTCACGTATTGGATCGAGTACGCGGGCGCGACCCAGCAGCGTGACCCGATGCCCTGCATCTGCGAGCAAAGCACCGCAATAGCAGCCAATGCTGCCCGCACCTGCGATGACAAGTTTCATGGTCGCCCTCCCCTTTCGGAAGAGGATTGCCGGGACTGCTCGTGCAGGCAAGCTTACCGTGACGTCGCAGAGCTGACGTCAGCGCGCCAGTCGCGGGCGGGTACGCTCAAGTTCGGCCGAGATCGGGATGAATTCCTGATCGTCACCGGGGGGCAGATGAAACGCGCCGTTGGCCCAATCGGCGGTTTTCCATTCACGGGTCGCGTTTTCGATCTTTTCCTTCGAGGAAGAGACGAAGTTCCACCAGATATACCGTTCTTCATTTAGTGTCGCGCCCCCCAGCAGCATCAGGCGCGCGCCCTCAAGGCCAGCCTTGACTGACAGATGGTCGCCGGGCCGGAAAATCATCATATGACCCGCATCAAAACTGTCGCCAGCAACCTCAACTGAACCCTGAGTGACATAGACACCACGGTCCTCATGATCGTCGGGCAATGGGAACGAGGCACCGGGTTCAAGCTGCACATCCAGATAAAAAGTCTCGGACAGCATCGAAACCGGGCTGGTTTCTCCATACGCAGACCCAAGGATCAGTCGCGCGCTGACACCTGCATCCTGAATATGTGGCAAGGCCCCCTGTTTATGATGCTCAAACTCCGGTGCCATGTCTTCGTGCGCCTCGGGCAGCGCAAGCCAGGTCTGAATGCCAAACAAGCTGTGGCGCTTGCTGCGGGTTTCGTCACTGGTGCGTTCGGAATGGGTCACGCCCCGGCCAGCCACCATCCAGTTGACCTCACCCGGATAGATCATCTGATGTGTGCCAAGGCTGTCACGATGCTCGAACTCGCCCTGATACAGATAGGTTACGGTGCCAAGGCCGATATGGGGATGCGGACGAACATCGATGCCGCCTTCGGTAATGAACTCGGCCGGCCCCATCTGATCGAAGAAGATGAAAGGACCGACAAGCTGACGCTGAAGAGAGGGCAGCGCACGTCGCACCTCGAAACCGCCGATATCGCGGGCTCGTGGGATGATTAGCGTGTCGAGGGCGCTGTTTTGACTCGGGTTCCAGCTCATGACTGATCTCTCCATCTCGATCCGGGATTTGAATTCATGAATTCACAGATAATGCGAGCCGGGATCTCATAAAGTGCGCGCACGCACAGATCGGGTGCGGATCGCGATGACCTTCGCTGTACTGTCCAGACTGACTTCAGGTGTGGCACGATGGGGTTATTGCCAGAACGTCCTGAAAATAAACATCTTATCAGAACGCAAAATCTCTTTCCCTGATTGAACCTGCTGGCTAAGGTCGCCGGAAGCAAGACAACTAACCGGACGTATTACCCTTGATCTTCAGCAGTATTCTCTTTGTCGGCGGCACATTCGCGCTGACCTTCGGCAGCTATTTTCTGATGCGCTACGTGCTTGGTGAACACCGGGTGTTGGAATCGCAGGAGCTGGCATCATCCACCGCATTTCGCATGGCTGCACTGTTGGGCCTGATGCTGGCGCTGGTGTTTTCTCAGGAGTTGTCCAACCTGAACAAGCTGAACCAGACAATCGGACGTGAGGCAAACAAGCTTGAAAGCGTGTTTCACGACCTGAAGCAGTATGGCGGCCCCGAAGCAACCGAACTGCAGCGTGATATTGCATTGTATGTACATGAGGTGATTGAGGTCGAATGGCCCTTGCTGGATGTTAACAAGCAGCTCAGCCCCAATGCGGATCAGCTCTGGGCAAAGCTTTACGATTCCATCCTGAACCTGCCCGCCCCGGATGATAGGCAGAGGTGGTTGCGCAATCGGATGCTGACACAAATTTCCGAGGTTGGGGATGAGCGCAGTACGCGTGAGATCGTGGCCCTGACCGATGTCAATCCGGCATTCTGGGTCATCACCTTTGTCGGGATTTCCGCAATTGCCGCGTCTTTTCTGGCTTTCCCGCCGGTGTTTGGCAACATGATCTTGCTGACGATCTATGCGGGCTACGTTGGCACCGTGCTGTTTTTCATCAACAGCTTTGACTACCCGTTTTCAGAGTTTGGCGGGGCCCAGCCTGTAGCCTTGCAAATCCTGTTTGATCATTACCTTCAGCCACTTGTTCCCCCGGGCAGCGCACAGGGATAACAAAAAGAACCTTGGTCGGCGGCAGAACCAGTCGTCAGCGTGACAGGCGCTTTGCGTAGGTGGTTCGATTCATTTCGACCTCTTGCACCGTGATGCTGCCGACCCCTGGCAAGGCCGAAGCCAGCGCGTCGAGGATCAGAGCGTTGAGCGCTGCGCGCGTGGTTTCGCTGCGGCCCTGCATCAACAGCAGCGTGGCGTGGACGAATGTCTGGGGATCGGTCCCGATCCGGTAGAACGCGACAGGGGTGGCCCGAATTTTCAACGCGTCGGCGTCGAACTCTTCATGTGCAGCCAAAACGGTGAAGAGGTCATTGCAGATCACCTGAAAGTCATGAATCAGTTCAAGGCCTTCGGAAAATTCAAGGGTCACGTGAGGCATGGATTGCTCCGGAATGTGGGGGCGGGCCGCGGGGACCCGCCCGATGACAGCTTTACACGCCCAGACACCAGCGCATAACCGCCTTTTGGGCGTGCAGCCGGTTTTCGGCCTCATCAAAGATGACCGAGTTTGGACCGTCCATGACTTCTGACGTAGCCTCCTCCTCGCGGTGCGCAGGCAGGCAGTGCATGAACAGCGCGTCAGGTTTGGCGTGAGACATCAGTTCGGCATTCACCTGATACGGACGCAGCAGGTTATGGCGGCGTTCCTTGGCCGACTGGGAATCGTGCATCGAGACCCAGGTATCGGCAACCACCAGATCAGCGCCTTCTACGGCTTTGTACGGGTCACGCTCGACCACGATTTTCGAACCTTTCTGCCGCGCCAGCCCCATGAACTCTTCTTCGGGGTCGAACTGGGCCGGACCGGTGAAGGTCAGGTCAAAACCGAACTGGCCCGCCGCATGCAGGAATGAGGCGCAGACATTGTTGCCATCGCCGGTCCAGACTACCTTTTTGCCCGCAATCGGACCGCGATGTTCTTCATAAGTCTGAACATCTGCCATGATCTGGCAGGGGTGGGTGCGATCAGTCAGGCCGTTGATGACGGGAACATCGGAGTATTCCGACATCTCGGTCAGGATGGTTTCGTCAAAGGTTCGGATCATGATCATGTCGACATAGCGCGACAGGACGCGCGCGGTATCCGCGATGGTCTCGCCATGGCCCAGCTGCATATCCTTGCCGGACAGAACCATGGTCTGACCGCCCATCTGACGTACGCCCACGTCAAAAGACACGCGAGTCCGGGTGGATGGTTTTTCAAAGATCAGGGCGACCATGCGACCTGCCAGCGGCTGTTCGTCATCAGGGGCTGCCTTGGGGCGACCAAGGCGCGCCTGCTTCATCGCCGCGGCCTGATCGATCATGCCCCGCAGATCGGCTGCATCAGTTTTGTGTATATCGAGGAAGTGGTTCATTTCACTGTCACTTTTAGCTATCGAGAGTCGGGGACGCTGCCCCCGGCCCCCCGGAGTATTTTGGAAAGACTAGGATCAGGCGGTGGCGAGGCTGGCCTCGACCTGTTTGGCCGCTTTTTCGAGGCGGATCATCGCCTGCGCGATGTCGTCTTCGGTCAGCGTGAGCGGAGGCAGCAGGCGGATCACGTTATCAGCGGCAGGAACGGTTATGACCTCGTTATCATAACCGGCATTTACGACGTCGATATTGGTGGCCTTGCACTTGATGCCCAGCATCAGGCCCGAGCCGCGAACCTCTTCGAACACTTCGGGATGATCGGCAACCAGTCCCTCGAGTTTCTGACGCAACAAGCCAGCCTTGCGGTTCACACCCTCAAGGAAGGCAGGGGTTGCCACCTGATCCAGCACGGCGCACCCCACCGCGCAGCCCAGCGGGTTGCCGCCATAGGTGGAGCCATGCGTGCCAGCTGTCATGCCAGAAGCTGCATCTTCGGTTGCCAGAACAGCGCCAAGCGGGAAGCCACCACCGATGCCTTTGGCGACCATCATGATGTCGGGTGTGATACCTGCCCACTCATATGCAAACAGCTTGCCGGTCCGGCCGACACCACATTGTACTTCGTCCAGGATCAGCAACAGGCCGTTGTCATCACAGATCTGACGCAGCGCCTTGAGTTCCGCATCGGGCACCGGGCGAATACCGCCCTCACCCTGAATGGGTTCGATCATGATGGCGGCAGTCTTGTCGGTGATCGCATTGGTCACGCCGTCCAGATCACCAAACATCACATGCACGAAGCCGGGCAACAGTGGACCGAAGCCCTTGGTCATCTTCTCGGACCCGGCCGCTGCAATACCAGCAGAGGACCGGCCGTGGAACGAACCGTCGAAGGTGATGATTTCAACACGCTCGGGCTGACCTTTGTCATAGAAATACTTGCGGGCCATTTTTACGGCCAGCTCGCAAGCTTCGGTACCCGAGTTGGTAAAGAACACGGTGTCAGCAAACGTATGTTCGACCAGCTTGTCGGCCAGCGCCTGTTGCTGCGGAATCTGGTAGAGGTTCGAGACATGCCACAGCGCATGCGCCTGTTCGGTCAGCGCGTTGACCAGTGCCGGATGTGCATGACCCAGCGCGTTCACGGCGATGCCCGCCCCCAGATCGAGGAAACGTCGTCCGTCCGCCTCGGTCAGCCAGGCGCCTTCGCCCTTCACAAAGCTGAGGGGCGCACGATTATAGGTCGGCAAAACGGACGGGATCATCGGATCATCCTTTTCGATAGGTTGAGCCCAGTGACTGATACACTGAGGCCGGGTTCGTCAACTGATTTGGTGGGATTTGCGCTGATTTGGACAGCACAAAAGGATCAAACGGGCCGGTTACGCGAAAAAGCGTCGGCGTCGGAGGCGCAAGATATGTGCATGTTTGATCATGGGACGCCGTATAGCGACAGGAATGCGATCTGAAAACCCAAAATCCTGTAGTATCGGAATTCTGATGCGGTTTTGCATTTCCGGCTTGCCATTTGGCATCGGCTGCCGCACCGCTAACGCATGTTCGTTCCCAAGAGCCATAATCCGGCGCTGGCCGCCATTCTGATCTTTGCGGCAAGCGCATTGATTGCAGGCACCACGCTGCTGGCCAAAGCGCTGGGCACGGATACGCTGGGTCCGGCGCTGCATCCGATGCAGATCAGCCATGGCCGGTTCATGTTTGCCTTTCTGGTCATCATCAGCGCCGTAGCCATCCTGCGCCCGCCCCTGCGGCGACCGCATTGGGGCTTGCACATCGGCCGGACGACCTTTGGCTGGACCGGGATCACGCTGATGTTTGCCTCGGTCGCCTATATCCCTATCGCGGATGCGACCGCGATTTCGTTCCTGAACCCGGTGTTTGCCATGGTTTTGGCGATCCCGCTGCTGAAGGAAGGTGTTGGTCCGTGGCGCTGGCTGGCGGCGGCCGTTGCCCTGACCGGTGCCCTGATCCTGTTGCGTCCAACGCCTGACAGCTTTCAGCCCGCAGCGCTGCTGGCGCTGTCCGCTGCTGCGGTGATCGGGATGGAGCTGATCTTTATCAAAAAGCTTTCGGGCAAGGAGATCCCCATCCAGATTCTGCTGGTCAACAACTCGATGGGGCTAGCGATAGCCACTGTCGCGGTGGTGACCGTCTGGGAACCTCCGACGCCCGAACAATGGGCCGCATTGGCGGGGATCGGTGTCCTGATGGCCTGTGCGCAGGCCTGTTTTGTCAATGGCATGGCGCGGGCAGATGCTTCGTTTGTGGCACCGATCAGCTATGCCACGCTGATCTTCGCGGCATTCTATGACTTTGCAGTGTTCGAGGTTGTGCCCGATATCGTGAGCGTCATTGGATCAAGCATCATCCTGACCGGCGCGTTGATCCTAGTCTGGCGCGAGGCACGCGCGAGAGCCAGCTAACAAAAATTTCCTGCGGAATGTCTGCGGGCGACCCCCATGTCGCAATCCCTCATGAATCAAAAATCGAATGGCGCAATTTGGGCGCAGTTGATTAGAGAGATTGCGCCATGCATGAACGTCGTATCCCCGAATGGGTTCGCCATGCCCCAGCCCCGTCTGTTCGTGATTTCGGTATCCTTGCCGGATTCGAAGCCATTGTTCGCGGCATCCTGATATCCGTCTTTCCGCTGGTCATGTACCGGGCACTAGGTGATGCCTCATCCGTCTCATTCCTGTATTTTCTGGTTGGGATCGTTTCGCTGGCCGCCGGGCTGATGGTGCCTTTTCTAATCCGTTTCGTACCGCGCAGATGGGCCTATTCCGCCGGCTGCGTCATGTTCATAGCCGGTGCCCTGTTGGCGATCGAAGGCAGCCCCGAGGCGGTCGTCGGCGCGCTTGCGCTGAACACCGTGGCTGCGGTTGTGACGTTCATCTGCTTTAACGCTTATGTACTGGACTACATCAGCAAAATCGAACTGGGCCGCTGCGAAACCAGCCGCATGTTCTACAGTGCCTTAGGTTGGACCGCAGGCCCGATGGCCGGTGTATTGCTGATGGAGGTCTGGGCCCCCGCCCCCTTTGTCATTAGCGCCGTTGCAGCAACAGCCATGCTGATCATGTTCTGGGCGATGCGGTTGGGCAACGGAAAGCTGATCACCAAGGCACGCGGGCAAGCCAAGAACCCGCTGGCGTTTCTGCCCCGTTTCTTTGCTCAGCCCCGGCTGGTTGCCGGTTACCTGTTTGCGATGATCCGGTCCTGCGGTTGGTGGATCTACGTGGTGTACCTGCCGATCTTTGCCATTGAGAACGGTCTGGGGGAACAGCTGGGCGGCATTTTGCTGTCGGTCACCAACGCGATGCTGTTCGTGGCCCCGCTGATCTTGCGGTGGGTGCAGGGGCGTTCGCTGCGTTCGGCTGTACGGGTCGGGTTTGCGGCCTGTGCCGCGTGCTTCCTTGCCGCTGGTTTCATTTCCGGCTGGCCTGTGGCCTCGGTTGCGGCGCTGGTCTTTGGATCGGTCTGGTTGATCGTATTGGATATCTGCGCGGGTCTGCCCTTCCTGATGGCGGTCAAACCGTCGGAACGGACTGAAATGTCAGCCATCTATTCCAGCTACCGCGATGTCTCGGGCATTCTGACCCCGGGAGTTGCCTCGCTGGTCTTGTTGGTCACTCCGGTTGCTGGTGTCTTTGCTGCGGGTGGGTTTGCCCTGTTTGGCGCATGGGCCGTTGCAGCGCGACTGCACCCCCGTCTGGGTCGACCCCGGGTGCCGCTGCAGCCGGGATCACTGGCAGAACCAGCCTAGGCCTTGAGGCGGTATCCGGTCCGCAACATCTGCCAGTTCAGTGCGCAGATCAGCAGGGTCGCTGCCGAGCAGACGGCAAGGCCCAGATAGGGCGAGCTGTCGGATACGTCGATCATACCATACCGCAGCCCGTCGATCAGGTAGAACACCGGATTGACGTGGCTGATCCGGTTCAACAGCGGAGGCAAAGCGTCAACCGAGTAGAAAGTGCCGGACAGGAAAGCCAGCGGCGTGACGATGAAGTTGGTGATCGCTGCCATCTGATCGAACTTGTTGGCAAAGATTCCGGCGAACAGGCCCAGCGCACCCATAAACGCCCCGCCAAGGATGACGAAGAGCAGGGCAATCAGCGGATTTACAGGCACCAGCCCAAGAACCAGGGCCAGCGCCGCAGCGACGACAAACGCGATGAGCACTCCGCGAGCGACACCCCCCGCCAGATAGCCCAGCAGAATCTCCAGCGGCGACAACGGCGGCATCAACGTATCCACGATATTGCCCTGCACCTTGGCAATCACCATCGAGGAAGAGGTGTTGGCAAAAGCGTTCTGGATCACCGTCATCATCATGATCCCGGGCGCCAGGAAGGTCAGAAAAGGCACGCCCATTACATCCGGTCTGCCCGGACCAACGGCGATATTGAAGATCAGCAGGAACAATCCGGCGGTCACAAGCGGCGCCAAAAGCGTCTGAGTCCACACAGTCAGAAACCGCAGAGTTTCTCGTTGCGCAAGCGTATACAGCCCCATCCAGTTGACCACACCAAAACGGCGCGTGTCCTGATCTGTAAGATTCTGCATGCTCTGCCCCCAACTGATTCGAAGATAGCTTGTAACTCGGGCTGCAGTGATTAGAATAGGGGGCTGAGACGAATTCCGAAGGCGGCCCGAATCCGGGGCCGCTTTCCCGCTTTTTGAAAGGCTGACGATGTCCTGGACTGACGAGCGCGTAGAACTGCTAAAGAAAATGTGGGGCGAAGGCCAGTCGGCAAGCCAGATCGCCAAGGAACTGGGCGGTGTGACCCGCAACGCGGTGATCGGCAAGGTGCACCGTCTGGGCCTGTCGAACCGCGCAACCGGCGCAAGCCCGGCCAAGGCGGAACCCAAGGAAAAACCGGCCCCCGCACCAAAGGCTGAGGCCAAGCCCAAACCCACGCCAAAGACCGAACCGGCCCGCCCGGCCCCGGCACCGGCTGCCGAGGCGAAACCGGCGACACCGCCACGCCGCCAGATTATTCCGGCCGGTCAGCCCCTGCCGCCGCAGCCTTCGGCTAATGAAATCAGCCCCGAGGCGCTGGCCAAGGTGAATGAGGTCGAAAAGAAAGCCAAGAAGCTGACCTTGATGGAACTGACCGAGAAAACATGCAAATGGCCCGTGGGTGACCCCGCGACAGAGGATTTCTGGTTCTGCGGCCTGCCCGTTGAACAGGGCAAGCCCTATTGCGAAGCGCATGTGGGCGTGGCTTTCCAGCCCATGAGCTCGCGCCGCGACCGGCGGCGGTAAGACCTGTGCGCCAGGATCCGACAGCGATGGAGGATACCTGGCTTGCCCGGGCGAAACGATTGCTGGCGCTGGCCGAAACCGGCCAGCACTTTACCAAAGACCCGTTTGATCGCGAACGATACGACGAGATCGCGGATATGGCCCGCGCCATGCTGGCTGATCTGGGGCAAGTTCCGCTATCGCGTATCGACGGTCTGATTTCCAAACACGCGGCAGGATATGCCACGCCCAGCATCGATATTCGCGGTGCGATTATCCGTAATGAGCGGATCCTGCTGGTGCGCGAGCGCAGTGACGGGAAATGGGCAATGCCCGGTGGCTTTGCGGATATCGGCAGTTCTCCGGCAGAAAACATCGAGCGTGAAGTTCTGGAGGAGGCCGGGTTGCGTGTGCGGGCGCGGCATCTCTATGCACTTCGCCACAAAGCGCGGCATCCCTACCCGGCAGACGCGCGGGATTTCTATAAGCTGTTTTTTCTGTGTGATGAGACCGGGTCTGACGAACCGGTGGCTGGAGAGGAAACCAGCGAAGCGGCATTCTTTGACTTAACCGAATTGCCTGAGTTGTCCCTGACCCGAAATCTGTCTTCGGATATTGATGCTGCATTTGAGAGGTATCGCTCGAATGCACTCGGGACTAAGTTCGACTGAACGCAATATGAAGTTCAAAGTTCTTGTATGTATCTATGCCGCTCTGATTTTTGCGGCCTACATGCAACCTCTGAACCACCAGTTGGTCGCCCCAAACAATGAGACTCAACTCCCGCTTTTTGTGTTGGTCATGTATTTGTCCGCGTGGTTAACCCCCATGCTACCAGCGTTGATTGCCTGCTTTGCCCTTTTGGGAATGAAGCGGTTTCCGCGCCTTGTAGCAAATTTACTTGCAGTAATTTCGATTATGGCCGGATTGATCCTTACTTTGGCTTCCAGTGTGTTTTCGCTGTTCTCTAACACGCAGGTTTTACATGGGGTTACGCTGACAATCGCAGTGGCGACCAGCTTTCTCATCTGGTCCAGCACTGGCGACAGAGAGTTTCCTTCTCGGTGGGTCAAAATAGGGCTGTCAGTGTCAACCGCCGCGGCGCTCTGGTCGGTGCTAACTGTTCCCATGATCCTGTTTCAGGCACGATGGATCGCTGACGGATCTCCTTATTGCATCGCACATCACGGGCGAGGTTCCGAAATCAGTGGTTTCTCGGACCTACGTGGATTCTCGTTTTACACTGAAAAAACTGGTTACAAATCTACATCTGAATGGTTTTTCCACGGACTGATGATCGTCAATTTCCCAGATGGTGAGGCAGTTTACAACTGGTCACCGCGGGGGTGGCGGTTCGATCAAATAGCTGACCCGGGTGTCTTTATTGAGCCCGTCGGAAACGCCTGCGTCCCCC
>NZ_SMMF01000947.1:95019-116340 GCF_009711355.1 Roseibium sp. RKSG952
AAGGTAAATCCGGCATCGGCACCCAGCCCGGCAAATCGTCAGGTGAGACCGAGACATGCAGCCGTTCTGATCTGTCTCGCCCCACTTTCCGGTGCTTGCGCAGCAGGAAAATCTTGCCCCAGCCGCGCCATGTTCCGACTGATGTTGCGTTGGGATCGGTGGGGAAACGGTCTCGCCAGCCTTCAGGCAGGGGCAGACCGTGCAATTCGGCTTTGTCCAGCATCCAGACAAGTGAAATATTGCTGAGGGGCCGGGCTTCTTCATAGCCGTTCAACTGACCGCCGACATCACCATGGGTGCCGCGGAACCAGACCTGGTCGACATGGCCCTTGAATTCGGGCGTACATGTCCACAGCACGGGCTCGTACACTTCGCGCGTCTCGTCCAATGCCATGGCGTGGTAGCCGTGGCGGATCGATGGTCCCAAGCGGTGGTTATGGAATGCATGGCGTTCCTCGGCCCAGCGCCAGAGCAATGGCAGGCGCAGACCCAGCGCTTTGACGGTGTCCCAGACACCCACCATTTCGATCGCCACTTCTTCGTGGCAGAAATTGCGGCGAAAATCGCGCGCCGCCGCACCGCCTGGATTGCATTCATAATGACGGTAAGCCTGTTTGATATTACGTTCGGTCGCGTGTTCGGCTTTGAGAAGGCCGATCATGTCGAGTACGCCAGCAAGGCTGCGCACACCGTAAGCGCCCCGCGAATAGCCGATGAAATAAATCCGGTCTCCGGGTTTGTAACGCGACGCGAGATAGCCATAGGCACGACGGATCTGGCGATTGATCCCGCGCCCCATCATCACATCCAGCGAGGATTTCCAGTTCTCCCACTGCACGCCCGCCTCGTAGAACACTGACACGCTGCTGCCCATTTCGCAGCACAGGCGATAGGTCTGCCCGGCATGGGTTTCATAGCCCTGCTCCAGCGTGGACATGGTGCCATCAAGGATGATGACATGGCTGATCGGTTCGCGGTGGCGCGTCTCGGCGGAGTGCTCGGACCGTAAGGGGCGCCCGAGCCATCCCAGAACCTTTTTACTCAGCCGCGACAGAACCATGCGTCAGCAATTCCCATACTTTGTGAGGTGTGAAAGGCATATCCGCCTGCCGCACCCCGTGATCCCAGAGCGCATCCTGCACCGCATTTGCCACAGCGGCCAGCGCGCCCACGGTGCCTGCCTCGCCACAGCCTTTCATGCCCATCGGGTTGGCCGTTGACGGAACCGGTGCCGAGGTAAACTTAATCATGGGTACGTCTGCTGCGCGGGGCAAGGCGTAATCCATGAACGTTGCCGTGAGCAGTTGCCCTTCGGCATCGTGGACAACGTGTTCATTCAGCGCCTGCCCGATACCCTGAACTACCCCGCCATGGACCTGCCCTTCGGCCAGCATCGGGTTGATAAGGTTGCCGAAATCATCAACCACAGTGTAGCGGTCAACGGTCACGACACCGGTGTAAGAATCGATCACGACCTCGGCAACATGGGCGCCATTCGGATAGCTGCGTGCCTCAAGCGTTGCGCGGGTTTCATGCTGCAAAAGATCGGTACGGCCATCAGCACGCGCCATATCAGCCGCTTCGATTAGGGTCGGCGTCAGGTTGGAACCCGGCGCGCGAAAGGTTTCATGGTCGAAGATCACATCGCTTTCCTCGACCCCCATCTTATCCGCAAGATACGGCGTGAATGCGGCAACCATCGTATCGACCGTGACCAGCGTTGCATTGCTTTGCGTGGTGACCGAACGTGATCCGCCGGTTCCGCCCCCTTGCGCCAGCCGGTCGGAATCGCCCTGAACAACATTGATCCGATCCGCAGGAATCCCGGTCTGATCCGACAGAAACTGTGCATAGACAGTCTCATGCCCCTGCCCGTTAGATTGTGTCCCCACATAAAGGTTCACGGTCCCGTCCTCGCAAAACTCGACCTTTGCACCTTCGGAAGGATCACCCAAAATGCTTTCGATATAGTAACAAAGCCCCTGACCGCGGATCAGGCCACGTTCGGCGTCCTTAGCCTTGCGTCTGGCAAAGCCCTGTGTCTGCTCGTCCGCACGCGAAAGGACCATATTGAAATCGCCCACATCATAGGTCTCACCGGTTGCTGTCGAATAAGGGAACGCGCCCGGGCGTATGAAGTTTCTGCGCCGCAATTCCCATGGATCGACGCCCAGTTCGCGCGCCGCGCGATCCATTGCGCGTTCCAGCACATAGATCGCCTCGGGACGGCCCGCACCTCGATAGGCGTCGACCTGCGTGGTGTTGGTGTAAAACCCCTCAACCCGCAGATAGGTGGCTTGAACGTCGTAGACCCCCATCAGAACCTTGCTGAAGAGGTTGGTCTGGATCGCCTGCCCGAAGTGACTGTTGTAAGCCCCCAGATTGACCTTGCTGTGCACTCGGTAGGCGGTGATGCGATTGTGTTCGTCAAAGGCCAGCTCGGCCAGCGAGGTTAGGTCGCGGCCATGGTGATCGGACAGCATCGCCTCGGTCCGGCCCGACATCCAGTGCACGGGTCGGTCCAGCTTCATCGCGGCCGCGGCAATCGAGAAGTATTCGGGATAGGGCATGGCCTTCATACCAAAACCACCACCGACATCCGGGGTGGTTACACGAATGGATTCCGCATCAAGCTTAAGCTTCTGGGCCAGCTGCGCCTTCATCCCCCAGACGCCCTGCCCCCCATATGAGAAGTGCAGGCGACCATCGCTCATACTGGCCTGACAGCCTCGTGGCTCAATCGAGTTCACGATGACCCGATTGTCATGGACGTTCAGGGAAACCGTGCGTGCAGCAGCTTGAAAGGCAGCTTCGGTTGCAGCCTCATCTCCCATGCCCCAGTCAAAGGCGCGGTTATCCGGTGCCTCGGGATGCAGGGTTTCCCCTCCGGCTTGAAGATCCAGCTTGGCGGGCAGATCATCCGTGTCCATCCAGATCAATTCAACTGCATCATGGGCTTGTTCCAGCGTGTCTGCGATCACCACCGCCACCGGTTCACCCACGAAACGCACGCGATCCTTGGCCAGCATGTGTCGCGCGGGTGCAGCACCTGAGGATCCATCCCGGTTGGGCACGACCGTTGCACTCATTTCTGTATCAAAGCCTGCATCGGTCAGATCGTCGATTGTTAGGACCAGGTGCACGCCATCAGCCTCGCGCGCGGCATCCAGATCAAGCGAGGTGATTTCGCCATGGGCAACCGGGCTGCGAAAGAACACTGCGTGCAGCGCATCCCCGGGGATCGCGTCATCCATGTATTGTCCCTGCCCGGTCAGAAACCGCTGATCCTCGGTCCGTTTAACCGATTGGCTTTTGCCGAATTTTTCCATTGCCTGATCCTCTGTCTGCCCACCGTCGCGACACTAGCTTTCTGCCAATTGATGTCCAGAGCCCTGAACATGGACGTGAGGCGACCTGCGTGTCGCAAAAAGCAATGCCTGATCCGAAATGTGCTTCGTAGTCTGAAAATGTGGTTCAACCTGATGGAGATATCATGACAAACCCAATCACCCTGACGAACGGTCGCCTGACATCAGAGCAGATCGATGATTACTGGGAAAGCGGCTTTGTCTTTCCGATAACTGTGTTCAACAACTCGGAAGCAGCTGATCTGCGCTCCGAACTGGAAGAGATCGAGCGTGACTGGCGCGAGGCTGACCTGCCGCTGCCCCTGAACATGCACAAACGCGTGAACGCGCATGTGGTGATGCCGCTGGTGACACGCATAGCGCTGGACGCACGGGTACTGGACGTGGTCGAAGGGGTTCTGGGGCCGGACCTGCTGTTGTGGTCAGCGGAATTGTTCATCAAAGAGCCGCACACCAAGCAGGTGGTCAGCATGCACCAGGATCTGACCTATTGGGGCATGGGCGAGACACCGGATCAGGTAACGGCGTGGATCGCATTGTCGCCTGCGACGGTCGAGAGTGGGTGCATGGATTTTGTCAGGGGCAGTCACAAGAACCCGATCCTGCCGCATACCGACACTTTCTCGGACAACAACCTTCTGTCACGTGGGCAAGAAATTGCGGTTGAGGTGGCCGAAAATGACAAAACCCATATCGAACTGCAGCCAGGTCAGATGTCATTGCATCACGGTCTGACCATTCATGGCTCCGGGCCAAACGTGTCGGATGACCGGCGCATAGGTCTGGCAATTCGATACCTAAACCCAAATGCACAGCAAAAGGTAGCTGATCGCGACTATGCCATTCTGGCGCGGGGTGAGGACCGGGTCGGGAACTTTGTTCACATCCCGGAGCCGACCGGGTTGTTCGCCGCCAACGCGTTGGATCTGCATGCGCGTATCCGGGCCGATCAGACCAAGGCACTGGCCCAGGGCGCGGCCGAGACCCTGCATCTGTATGAACCTGCACCACCAAAGGCTGGCTAAACAGCCGCGCAGACCCTTCCCCTTCCCTTACGCATTCGCTATTGCAGGCGCTGACCCGAGATTGATGACGCAGGACGCACCCCATGGCGATGGAAAAGACATTCAACGCGGCCGAGGCCGAGGCCCGCATCTACAAGGCCTGGGAAGAGGCCGGAGCCTTCAAGGCAGGCGCGAACAAATCGCGCGACGAGAGCTTTACCATCATGATCCCGCCGCCGAACGTGACGGGCGCGCTGCATGTGGGCCATGCGTTCAACAATACGCTGCAGGATATCCTGACCCGCTGGCACCGGATGCGCGGCTTTGACACGCTTTGGCAGCCCGGTCAGGACCATGCCGGTATCGCCACGCAGATGCAGGTGGAAAAGATGCTGGCCGCCACCCAGCAGCCCGGTCGTCGGGAACTGGGGCGCGAGGCGTTTCTGGACAAGGTCTGGGAATGGAAGGGCGAATACGGCGGCACGATCATTGAGCAGCTAAAGCGTTTGGGCTCCAGCTGCGACTGGTCGCGTAATGCCTTCACCATGGCAGGTGCGCCGCGCGACCCGCGTACAGGTCATGAGAACTCGCCGAACTTCCACGACGCGGTCATCAAGGTCTTCGTCGACATGTACGAAAAGGGCCTGATCTATCGCGGCAAGCGTCTGGTCAATTGGGACCCACATTTTGAAACCGCGATCTCGGACCTCGAAGTCGAGAATATCGAAGTCGCGGGTCACATGTGGCACTTCAAATACCCGCTGGCCGGTGGCGAGACTTATACCTACGTCGAAAAAGACGAAGACGGGAACGTTATTCTCGAGGAAGAACGCGACTATATCTCGATTGCCACGACTCGCCCGGAAACCATGCTGGGCGATGGCGCGGTTGCGGTTCATCCCTCGGATGAGCGGTATGCACCCATCGTTGGCAAGCTCTGCGAAATCCCGGTTGGCCCGAAAGAACATCGCCGCCAGATTCCGATCATCACTGATGACTACCCTGATCCCGATTTCGGCTCGGGCGCAGTGAAGATCACTGGCGCGCATGACTTCAACGACAACATGGTCGCCAAACGTGGCGGCATTCCGATGTACCGCCTGATGGACACCAAAGGCGCGATGCGGGCCGATGGTGCGCCTTACGCTGAAGAAGCCGACAAGGCGCAGGAATACGCGCGCGGCAAGGCGTTCACCGAGAACGAGATCGACGCGATCAACCTGATCCCCGACCACCTGCGCGGGCTCGACAGGTTCGAGGCACGTGCGAAGGTGGTTGAAGAGATCACTGCCGACGGTCTGGCCGTGATGACCCGCGCGGATGATCCGCTTCTGGGCTCGACCGCATTGAAGCCCGATCACGAAGGCGCTGAGAAACTGGTCCCGCTGGTTGAGAGCAAACCGATCATGCAGCCCTTCGGTGATCGCTCGAAAGTGGTGATCGAGCCGATGTTCACCGACCAGTGGTTCGTCGATGCTGAAAAAGTCGTCGGCCCCGCGCTGGATGCGGTCAAGGATGGCACGGTCAAAATCATCCCCGAGTCGGGTGAGAAGACCTATTACCACTGGCTGGAAAACATCGAGCCCTGGTGCATCTCACGCCAGCTATGGTGGGGGCATCAGATTCCGGTTTGGTATGGGCCGCGCGTAGTATCAATTGAGCACAAGCTTTCTTCTGATGAAGAACTTGCGGAAGGCGAAAAACCTTGGCCCGTGCTAGATTTCAGCGCAGAACCTGTAGCGTTCTGTGCTGCGACCCAAACCGAAGCTTTCGAAGCAGCAAAGCAATACTATGAAGGAACGCACGGTGCACTCGGAAAACTCGAAGGTGCCGAGAATGGCTTCTTAATTGGCCTGAAACCCGAAGACTTCGACGCCAAGCACCACAATGCCATGGATGGAGTTGAAATCGAGTTGTGGCGTGACCCCGACGTCCTCGACACGTGGTTCTCCTCCGGCCTCTGGCCCATTGGTACGCTGGGCTGGCCCGAACAGACCGAGGAGCTGGAGCGCTACTTCCCCACGGACGTTCTGATCACCGGCTTCGACATCCTGTTCTTCTGGGTTGCCCGGATGATGATGATGCAACTGGCCGTGGTGAACGAAATTCCGTTCCACACCGTCTATTTGCACCAGCTCGTCCGCGACGAAAAGGGCAAGAAGATGTCCAAGACCACCGGCAACGTCATCGACCCGCTGGAAATCGTGGACGAGTTCGGCGCCGATGCACTGCGCTTTACCAACGCCTCGATGGCGGCAATTGGTGGCGTGCTGAAACTGTCCAAGGAGCGCATCACCGGTTACCGCAACTTCGGTACCAAGCTGTGGAACGCCGTACGATTTGCCGAGATGAACGAGGTCTTCACCGACGCCGTGCCGCAACTGGACGTGGCCGACCTGAAACCCAAAGCCGCCGTGAACCGCTGGATCATCGGCGAAACCGCCCGCATACGGGAAGAGGTCGATGCGGCGCTGGAGAGCTATCGCTTCAACGACGCGGCCAACGGGCTTTACGCCTTTGTTTGGGGGAAGGTCTGCGACTGGTATGTGGAACTGTCCAAGCCGTTACTGCAAGGTGATGACGCCGAGGCACAGGCCGAGACCCGCGCCACCATGCGCTGGGTTCTGGATCAGTGCATGGTCCTGCTGCACCCGATCATGCCCTTCATCACCGAAGAGCTGTGGGGGCTGACCGGCAACCGCGCCAAGATGGTCGTTCACGCCGACTGGCCGACCTACGCCGCTGCTGACCTGATCGACGCGGATGCGGATCGTGAGATGAACTGGGTGATCTCGGTGATCGAAAACACCCGTTCGGCCCGTGCTCAGATGCGTGTGCCTGCTGGTCTCTACGTGCCGATGCTGGTGACCGAAATCGACGCTAATGGCCAAGCCGCATGGGACTGCAACGAGGCGCTGATCAAGCGCCTGGCACGGATCGACAGCCTGACCAAGGCGGATAAACTGCCCAAAGGCACCATCTCCATCGCCGCGCCCGGCGCGTCCTTCGGCCTGCCACTGGCGGATATCATTGACATCGGTGCAGAAAAGGAACGGCTGGAAAAAGCCAAGGGTAAGCTGGCCAAAGAACTTGGCGGTCTGCGCGGGCGCCTGAACAACCCCAAATTCGTTGCCTCGGCTCCGGAAGAGGTGGTTGCGGAAGCCAAAGCCAATCTCGCCGCACGCGAAGAAGAAGAAGCGAAACTGGACGAGGCGCTGGCCCGACTGGCGGAAATCGCCTGACCCTTCTTCAAAATCGAACGCTTTGAACCCCGCTGAGCCAAGCCCAGCGGGGTTTTCATTTGCCCGATGGCTTTTCCCCTTGTTTCCAGCGGCTTGTGGTTGTTAGCAATTCCTCAAATGATCTTGAGGCAGTGATGGCACGTCCCCTTCCCCCAGTGCAGACGATTTCAACCGGCCTTGTGGTGGCCGTTGTCGGCTTTTTCAGCTCTTTCCCGATCGTGCTGCAAGGCCTCGCTGCCATGGGCGCTTCGGCGGCTGAATCCGCATCCGGGTTAATGATGGCTGCAGTGGCGATGGGGCTGACGGCGATCTTTCTCAGCCTTTGGTACAAGCAGCCGATCAGCGTGGCCTGGTCCACGCCCGGGGCGGCGTTACTTGCGGTTTCGGCGACACCTGTCACAGGATTCTCGGGCGCGGTTGGTGCGTTCCTGTGCGCTGGAGCGCTGACCGTTCTGGCAGGCCTTTGGCGACCGCTGGGACGGTTGGCGGCAGCAATACCAACCACACTGGCGCAAGCCATGCTGGGCGGGGTTCTGCTGCCGTTGTGTATCATTCCGTTCAAGGCGGCAGTTGAGCTGCCATGGCAGGCGCTGCCCGTCATCCTGACTTGGTTTGTTGCTGGGCGGATCAACCGGCTGATCGCAGTTCCTGCTGCGGTTATTGCGGCGGCAATCGTCGTTGTTCTGAACGCAGGCGACAGCTCGGTCCGGCCCGAGCATCTGATGGCTGCTCCTGTCTGGACCATGCCAACCTTCTCGGTCGCTTCGGCAGTGGGGATCGGCATCCCACTGTTCATCGTCACTATGGCAACGCAGAACATCCCCGGTATTGCGGTGATGCGCAGCTTTGGCTACTCGCCGCTCGCCGGCAGGCTGTTCTCGGCCGTTGGAGGCGCCAGCATCTTATCCGCGCCGTTCGGAGCACCCGCCACCTGTCTCGCCGCCATCACCGCAGCCATGTGCTCGAACGAGGACAGCCATCCAGACCCGAACCAGCGCTATTGGTCGGCGGTCATGGCGGGTGTGTTCTACTGTGTTTTCGGCGTCTTTGCGGTGGCGATTACCGGATTCGCAGCCCATGCCGATCCGATGTTGATGGGGACATTGACGGGTATTGCCCTGATCGGCGTCATGGCAAACGCGACCTTTGCCGCGCTCGAGGTTCCTGCCGAACGAGAGGCTGCAATCCTGACATTTGCGATCACCGCCTCGGGCATCACCGTATTTGGCTTGGGCGCGGCGGTCTGGGGCTTGGCGGCAGGCGGTATTGCGTATCTGGTAACCAAGCGGGCGCGGTGAGCGCTTTCGCCTGCACCCGTGGTGGAGTATAGTTCGGACATGCTTGGATCACTTGGAAAACTGGTAGAGCGTCAGATCAAAAAGGCGCAGGCCGAAGGACAGCTGGAGGGGCTGGATGGTGAAGGCCAACCCTTGCCCGACCGTTCGACCGAGGCCCAAACTGACCCGGCCCTTGCCGCCGGACACCGGATCATGGCGCAAGCCGGTGTTCTGCCCGAGGAGTTCGGGATCAAGAAAGAGCTGGACGCAGCACGAAAGGCCTATCCCACGCTGACAGACCCGGCTGAACGCAAAGCTGCTATGGCGCGCATCGCGGACCTGGAGATGCAGTATAATATGGCCCGCGATGCCCGCAGGGCCTTTATGCGGTGATCATTTGAATTCCGGCTTTCGGCCTTGCATCTGGGCCGCGATGACCTCGATCTGATCCGGTTTGCCAATCAGTTCCACCTGTTCGGCGGATTCTTCCAACAAAACCTCGGCGCGGGACTTGCTTTCAGCCACTTCAATCAGCCGTTTGGCCGCACGGATCGCCGATGGGCTTTTGCCTGCGATGTCTTCAGCCAGCGCCAGTGCTTCGGTCAGAGGGTCGTCCGACAGTTTCGTCACCAGCCCCCATTCTGCCGCCTGTGGGGCACCAATCGGGCGCGCAGTGTAGGTCAGCAGGCGCAATACATCCGAGCGGACGAGTTGCGGCAGCAGGGCCATGCCCCCCATATCCGGGATGATGCCCCATTTCATTTCCATAACCGCCAGCTTGGCCTCGGGGTGTGCGATGCGGACATCTGCACCCAAGGCAATCTGCAGACCGCCACCATAGGCGACCCCCTGTATGGCGCAGATCACCGGCACCGGAACACGACGCCAGACCATGGCAAGTTCCTGCATCTCATTGGCGTCTTCATGGCTGCGGGTCATAAGCCATTCGGTCGGATCCATATGAGCCATCTTGGCAAAGCTCGCCATATCGAGACCGGCACAGAAGCTTTTGCCTTCACCTGACAAGACAACGGCGCGGGCATCCGAGGCCGCGACCTCCTGCCCGGCAGACAGGATCGCCTTGACCATCGCATCGTCCAGCGCATTCATCTTGTCGCCACGGGTCAGCGTGACATGAGCAATGTGGTCTTTGTATTCGACAGATACGCGCGCCATGCGAGCCTCCCAATCCTGCTTTTCAAGACAATGCCCCGAAAGGCCTACACAGTTCCACAGCGACGTCAGGGCATCTGTGATACAGGCATCCGACCGAACCATGGTGAATCAAGCGTCATGACGTAAAACTGGTCATCTACGATTTTTCCGCCGGTCGTGATCCCCAGTCGGCCATCCGGATCCTGCAGGGTCCGCAGGATGTTTCCCTGCCCATCGAACTGCACGATCATCCCACGGTGGATTGGGGCCGGTCGCACCATCGGCCCCAGTCGCCAGATCACTTTGCGCAGGAACGGATAGGGCATGAGCGCCTCAGACGGCACACGCGGGCTGGCGAAGGCCACCCAGTAAGTGCCATCCCCCTGTGCCTCGAGATTGTCGGGATAGCCGGGCAGATTATCGAGCAGGACTTCGGTCTCACCTGCCCGGGGGCCTTTCAGCCAGAGCTTATGGACCCTCGCCCGCCCCGTTTCGGCAATAAGCAGAAAGTCCTCATTCGGCGACAGAGCTACGCCGTTGGTATAGACGAAACCTTCGGCAATTTTCTCAGTCGTACCATCCGGTACGTGTCTGGCAACATAACCGGTATCGGATTGCTCCCAGATCGTAAGAACCGAGGTCGGTTTGGTTCCGCCCATGGTTTCGGGATCAAAACGATCCGAGGAATTCGAAAAATAGACCGTACCATCCTGCGCGACGTCCAGTTGGTTGGCGTAGATCACCGGTGCACCGTCAATTTCCGATACGACGGCCTCCAAAGTACCCGGCCCAGTCCAGCGCATCAGGCCTCGGAAACTGTCGGCGATATAGAGCGCCCCGTCCGGTCCTGCCTTCAGACCTAATGGTCGACCGCCCAACCTGTCGACCTCAACCGGTGTATCCCCGTCGATGCGAAAGAGAATACCAGACAAGCTGGTCGTGTAGATGGTCCCATCTGGGAGGACGGCCAGATCTTCGGGGCCGATCTCACCTTCTGGCAGAGTGATGAGCTCAAGCCCGTCCAGATGCCTGTTTTCTTCGAAATCACCTGTGAAACCCGGCGGTTCAGGTGGATCATACGCAACTGGTGCGACCGGGACAGGCCAGAATATCAGATAGGCAAGCCCGACAAGAACCAGGATCAGAAAATAGCGCATGACACCTCCTGCAACGTTTAGGTGCACCCTGCAGGGGATGCTGCGCCAGAGCAAGGCTTGCCCCGACCGCAGGCTTACGATTATCTGCGCGCATGACTGGTCCCCGATACACCCCGCTTGCCCAATCCCTGCCCGCGACCGTGCCATTTGTAGGCCCCGAAACGCAGGAGCGTCAGCGCGGCGCGCCCTTTGCTGCACGTCTGGGGGCAAATGAGAGCATATTTGGCCCTTCCCCGCGCGCAATCGAGGCGATGCGACAGGCAGCGGGTGATCTTTGGATGTATGGCGACCCCGAGAACTATGATCTGCGTCATGCATTGGCGGCTAATCATCGTGTAAACCCCGAGAATATCGTTGTTGGTGAGGGGATTGACGGTCTACTGGGCTATCTTGTGCGCCTGATAGTTGGCCCGGGCGATGCAGTCGTGACCTCGGACGGCGCCTACCCAACCTTCAACTACCACGTGGCTGGGTTTGGTGGGGATTTGCACAAGGTGCCCTATACTGGTGATCACGAGGACCCTGCCGCCTTGTTCGCTAAGGCGGGTGAGGTGAATGCCAAACTGGTTTATTTGGCCAATCCTGACAATCCGATGGGCAGTTGGCATTCTGGCAAAGAAATCGTTGCGGCAATGGAGGCGCTACCAAAAGACTGCCTGCTGGTACTGGACGAAGCCTACGTGGAATGTGCGCCGGAAGGGACAGCCGCGCCTTTGTCGGCAGATGATCCGCGTGTGATCCGAATGCGGACGTTTTCCAAAGGGTATGGCATGGCTGGCGCACGGGTGGGATATGCCATTGGTGCCTCCGAACTGATCGCGTCCTTCAACAAGGTTCGCAACCATTTCGGTATGAACCGCGCGGCACAAGCCGGGGCATTGGCAGCCCTACAAGACAACGAGTGGCTGACGCAGGTTCAGGAACGGATCACTCAGGCACGCGAGACAATTGGGCAGATCGCACGCGATAACGGGCTGGTCCCCCTGCCCTCGGCCACCAACTTTGTCGCGATTGATTGTGGGCGTGACGGAGAATTTGCAAAGGCTGTACTGAATGCGCTGGTGGATCAGGGCATTTTCGTTCGTATGCCATTCGCCGCCCCCCAAAACCGCTGTATCAGGGTAAGCTGCGGTGAGGCCGCCGATCTGCAGGCCTTTGCCGCCGCACTACCTAAGGCATTGGTGACGGCAAACAGCCAACTCTAATCTTTATCGGCCAACGCGGCTGCCGCTGCCTCCAGTGCTCCGGCTCCGCGCGGGATGTTCAGGGCAGCCATCGCCGTTTCGACACCCCCTAGCATACCCATCACCATCTGGCCGTTGAGATGACCCATGTGGCCCAAGCGGAAATAGGAATCCTCACACACCATACCCAGACCGATGCCCAGCGTGAGGCCCAGGTTGGATTCCGTATAGTTGCGCAGTGGTGTGCCCCGTCCTTCGGTCAGGCGCAGCGCAGTGACCGCGCGGCTGCGATGCGCGCGATCTGAGACGTTGAGATGCAGCGCACCGCCTTCGGCCCATGTTTCACAGGCAGCCCAAACCGCCTCGGCCAGTCGCTCGTGACGCGCCCAGACATGTTCCAACCCTTCGGTATGGATCATGTCCAGCGCGGCGCGCAGACCATAGATATGGTGGGTCGGGGCAGTGCCGCCAAAATACTGATAGAACCAATCCGGCTCAGCACGCGGTTGCCAGTCCCAATAACCCGAGACACGAGGCATCAAGGCACGTTTGGCCTTTGCCTTATCGTTGAAAAACACAAAAGAAACGCCCGCCGGGACCATCAGACCCTTCTGGCAGGCCGCAACCATGACATCCACGCCCCAGGCATCCATTTCGAACCGGTCGCAGCCCAGCGAAGCGATGCAATCCGCCATCAACAAAGCCGGGTGGCCCAGTTCATCCAGCAAATCGCGCAGAGCCGGAATGTCGTTTCGGATCGAGCTTGAGGTATCGACATGCACTGCCAAAACACCCTTGATCCGATGATCTGTGTCAGCCTTCAACGCCTCGGCAATCCGGTCGAAATCCCAAGGGGACGATGTTCCGAAATCGATAAGTTCAACCTCGGCACCGATCGCACGGGCCATTTCGGCCCAGCCATGGGTAAAGCGGCCTGAGGCCGGAGCAAGAATGGTCTCACCCGGCGCAATGACGTTGGACAGCGCTCCTTCCCACGCACCATGACCGTTGGCAATATAGATCGCCACATCATGACGTGTACCGGCCACCCGGCGCAGGTCTTCGGTCAGGGCGGGCATCATTTCGACCAGTTCACCCGCATAGATATTGGGGGATGGACGATGCATCGCCTGCAACACCGCATCGGGTATGACAGAAGGTCCGGGAATGGCGAGATAATCGCGCCCGTGCGCGAGAGAAATTTTGCTTGTCATGAGATCGACCTGTACGAATTCACGCCTACCCTAGCGTGGGCTTTCGCAACGTCAATCCATCAGAGAGGCAGCCTCGCGCGCAAGTGTTTCGATACCCGACCAATCTCCGCCAGAAACCATCTGTTTGGGCGCAACCCAGCTGCCGCCTGCGCAGACAACATTGGAAAGAGACAGGTAATCATCGGCATTTGACGTAGATACGCCACCAGTCGGGCAGAATTTGATCTGCGGCAGCGGTGCGCCGATGGCCTTCAAGGCGGGTGCACCTCCTGAGGCTTCGGCCGGGAAGAACTTGAGCATGTCATAACCCTTTTCGAGCAGCGCCATGGCTTCGCTTGCGGTGGCCGCACCGGGCAGCAGCGGCAAGCCTTCAGCCTCGCAGGCTGCGATCAGGGCATCTGTTGCGCCGGGGGAAACGCCAAACTGTGCGCCGGCCTCTTTGGCGGCACGAACGTCTTCGGGCGTGACCAGAGTGCCAGCACCAACAACCCCGCCGGGCACTTCGGCCATGGCGCGGATCGCGTCCAACGCGGCGGGTGTGCGCAACGTGACCTCAAGCGCAGGCAGACCACCCGCGACCAGCGCCTCGGCCAGAGGGCGCGCATGTGCCGCGTCATCGACGACCAGAACCGGGACAATGGGCGCAAGCGCACAGATTTCACGGGTACGGTGGGACTTGGATGTCATGGCTCAGGCTCCGAATATGCTTGCGCCGGCATCCGCCGGACCGACAGTGTTGCGGAATGCGGCGAACAACTCACGCCCGACGCCGTGTTGATGAGCAGACAGATCAGCCGTGATGGGTGTCCGGTCCAGAACACCCTCCGTCAGGATCTCCAACTCGCCGGTAACTGCATTGACACGAAGCATGTCACCATCCCGAAGGCAGGCAATCGGGCCACCCTCAAGCGCTTCGGGGCAGACATGAATCGCAGCAGGAACTTTGCCCGAAGCGCCAGACATACGTCCATCGGTGACCAGCGCCACCTTTTGACCCCTGCCCTGCAGTATTGACAGGATCGGAGTCAGAGAGTGCAGTTCGGGCATCCCGTTGGCCTTTGGCCCCTGAAACCGGACAACAACAATGACGTCATCCGTGAACTCTCCGGCCTTGAATGCTGTCTTGACCTCATCCTGATCGTGAAACACGCGCACGGGGGCCTCAACCACCTGATGTTCGGGGGCCACGGCAGAAACCTTCATAACCGCGGTGCCCAGATTGCCGGTCAGACGCGACAAACCTCCTGTGGGCTGGAAGGGGTCATTGGCGGGGCGAACGATCTTTTCATTCAGGCTGTGGCCCGCGCCTTCTTGCCAGACCAGTTGCCCATCGATCAGCTTGGGTTCCTGAGTGTAGTGCTGAATACCACGCCCCGCGACAGTCAGAGTATCGGGGTGCAGCAGACCATCCTCAAGCAACGTTCCGATGCAATATCCAAGGCCACCCGCCGCGTGGAAGTGGTTCACGTCGGCCAGACCATTGGGATAGACCCGCGCCACCAGCGGAACCACAGCCGAGATGTCGGAAAAATCCTGCCAGTCCAACACGATACCACCTGCGCGGGCCATTGCGATCAGGTGGATCAGCAGGTTGGTTGATCCGCCTGTCGCCATCAAACCGACGATCCCGTTCACAAAGGCACGTTCATCGAGGATTTGGCAAACCGGGGTATAGTTATTCCCCAGCGCGCTGAGGGACAGGGCGCGGCGTGCGCCTTCCTCGGTCAGCGCATCACGCAGAGGCGTATTCGGGTTGATGAAGCTGGATCCCGGCAGGTGCAGCCCCATAAACTCCATCAGCATCTGGTTTGTATTGGCAGTGCCATAAAAGGTGCAGGTCCCGGGGCCGTGGTATGCAGCCATTTCGGCGGCCATCAATTCTTCGCGCCCGACTTCTCCGGCAGCGAATTGCTGGCGAACCCTGGCCTTTTCGTCGTTTGGCAGTCCACTGGTCATCGGACCTGCGGGCAGAAAAACGGAAGGCAGATGCCCAAAGCTTTGTGCCGCGATGACCAGACCGGGAACGATCTTGTCACAGACGCCAAGGAAAACAGCAGCATCATAGGTGTTGTGGCTAAGTGAAACAGCCGCAGCCAGCGCAATCACATCACGCGAAAACAGCGACAATTCCATGCCTGCTGCGCCCTGTGTGACGCCGTCACACATTGCAGGAACTCCACCCGCCACCTGTGCCGTACCGCCTGCGACACGCGCGGCCTGACGGATCAGTTCGGGGTAGCGCTCAAAAGGCTGATGCGCCGAAAGCATGTCGTTGTAGGCGGTGACAATGCCCAGATTTCCGGCGTGGCCCGTTGCCAATGATTGCTGGTCATCGCCTGCGCCTGCATAGGCATGGGCCTGACCGCTGCAGGACAGATGACCGCGCGCTGGCCCGGCTGAACGCGCCTGCTCCATCCGTTCAAGATGAACCGAGCGCAATGGCGCGCTGCGATCGACGATCCGTTGTGTGACATCGGTGATGACGTTGTGAACCATCTCAACCTCCGATCTGGCGCCAGCGGCGCCCGTCGCGATGCATCAGCATCAATGCTTCTTCGGGTCCGGAACTACCCTGATCATAGCGCGAAGGGCGATCGCCCCGCTCTTCCCAATCCTGAATGATGGGATCAACCCAGGCCCACGCCGCTTCGGCTTCATCCCCGCGCATGAACAGGGTCTGATCACCGCGGATCACGTCCATGACCAGACGCTCATAGGCGTCCGGCGATTTGGACTCGTCACCCAATGCATCGGCAAAGCTCATGTCTAAGGCCACGTCGGACAAGCGGAACCCACCTTGCCCCGGCTCTTTGATAGTTGTGCGCAGGGTGATGCCTTCGTCAGGCTGCAGCCGGATTACCAGCACGTTGCCGTGCAGAGGACCAACATTGGGAAAAATCGTATGTGGCGGATCGCGGAAGAACACCGCAATCTCGGATTCACGGGCACGAAGGCGTTTGCCGGTACGTAGGTAGAACGGGACACCCGCCCAGCGCCAGTTCCCCAGATGAACCTTGAGCGCGATATAGCTTTCGGTGCGGCTGGCAGGGTTGCCCACGTGATCCAGATAGCCATCGCCCCCCTTGTCCGTGCGATACTGACCGCGCGCGATATCGGCGGGCGCAACCGGTTCTAATGCTTCGATGACTTTGACCTTTTCGTCCCGGACCGCATTTGGTGAGAACTTCGAGGGCGGCTCCATGGCCGTCAGACACAAAAGTTGGACAAGATGGTTCTGGATCATATCCCTCATCGCGCCGGATTGATCGTAATAGGCCCCGCGCCCCTCGACGCCCACAGTTTCGGCCACGGTTATCTGGACGTGGTCGATATGGGTGGAATTCCATAGCGGCTCGAACAGCGAATTGGCAAAGCGCAACGCCATCAGGTTCTGAACTGTCTCTTTTCCCAGATAATGGTCGATCCGGTAAATCTGATGTTCATCGAAACACGCGCGCAGACCTTCGTTCAGCGCCTTTGCAGATGCAAGATCATGTCCAAAGGGCTTTTCGACGACGATCCGGCTGTCAGATGTCGCAAGCCCCTCGTCGTTCAAGCGTTTCGCTATTCCGGGGAACAGGCTTGGGCCTACGGACAGGTAAAAGGCGCGAACAACATCGGGGCGCAGAGATTTCCCGAGCGCTTTCCATCCGCTATCACCCAATGCATCGACCGGCACATATTCCACATGGGTCAGAAAACGATCCAGGACCTCCGGCGAAAACTCGGGCGCGAATTCCTTCATCGAGGCACGAACCTGTTCGCGAAAACCGTCATCATCCATTTCAGACCGCGCTGTCGCGATGATCCGCGCCTCTTCCGGCATCTGCCCGACTTCGAACCGGTGATAGAGGCCTGGCAGGATCTTGCGTTGCGCCAGATCGCCGGTCGCACCGAACAACACAAGGTCGAACGGATGTACCGGAATTACGCGTGAGACCATTGCAAGGTTCCTTTCGAGTTCACCGCAATCAGCTTAACATGGCGTTTGGCGCAGAAGTGAGACGCGCGTATACAGATAATGTTATCGCTAACATTTGTCGTTTCAATAGAAAGACCCGTCCCAAAAATCAAGCATGGATTTGCCGGATGCGCCAGTTTCGGGCTTACAGCGCCTCATCCCTGATTACGGAGCCATTCCATAACAGACGGGCGTACCGATTGTTCCCCACGATGGCGGGCATCTGCGATGATCTTGCGCACATCCTGCAAATTCGATCGCAACAGCAGGCTTTTGACCGGGCCAATCGAGGCCGGGCGCATGGACAGGGTCCGGATACCCATCGCCGCAAGGCAGAGCGCCTCAACCGGGCGGCCCGCGTCCTCGCCGCAGAAACTGAGCGGCGTGTCCGAGATATTGCAGCGTTCGACAATCCGTTCGATGAAGGTTAGGAAGCTGACGTTCAGCGTATCATAACGACGGCGCACCAGTTCGTTCTCGCGATCTGCCGCAAAGAAGAACTGTTTCAGGTCGTTGCCGCCGACCGAGATAAAGTCCACCTCATCAAAGAATTTCTGCGGTGCAAAGGCCAAGGACGGGGTTTCCAGCATCGCGCCAACCTCAAGCGATTCCGGCAGAACATGACCCAACCGCTTTTCACGCTCGATAGTCTTGTTCACCTCCCAGCGGGCCTCGCGATATTCTTCAGCCTGCGCGACAAAAGGAAACATGATGGTCAGTGGGCGACCATCTGCGGCCCGCAGCAATGCCTGCAACTGCATCCGCATCACGCCGCGCTTGTCCAGCCCAACCCGAATGGCGCGCCAGCCCAGCGCAGGGTTTGGTTCCTCCACATGTTTCATGTAGGGCAGAACCTTATCCGAACCGATATCCAAGGTACGGAATACCACACGCTTGCCGTGGGCGGCATCGAGGACACGCTTGTATTGAGCGACCAGCTCAGACCGTTTCGGCATTTGGTTGCGGATCAGGAATTGCAGTTCCGTTCGAAACAGACCCACCCCTTCGGCACCAGAATTCTCAAGCGACGGCAGGTCGGCCATCAGGCCCGCATTCATCACCAGATTGATCTGGGCACCATCCTGCGTAACCGTCGGGGTTTCTCGGATCGACGCATAACGTTCCTGTGCCTTGGCCTGCATCGCGATCTTATCGCGGAAGGCACCGACAACAGTTTCCTCGGGGCGCAGATGAACGACGCCCTGATCCCCGTCGACCAGGATATGGTCGCCATTCAAAGCCTCAGTCGTGATCCGGCCCACATGTACCACCAGAGGGATCGCCAGAGCGCGGGCTACGATAGTGGCGTGGCTTCCAACTGAGCCTTCCTCGAGCACGATACCCTTGAGAGAGCGGCCATACTCCAGCAGATCACCCGGACCGATATTGCGCGCAATCAGGATCGGATCAGGTGGCAGATCCGCCCCGTTTGTTGCGCCCTGCCCAGTCAGAATGCGCAACAGCCGATTGCTGAGGTCATCCAGATCAGCCAGCCGTTCCCGCAGGTAGGGATCGGTAACCTGGCTCATGCGCGCGCGGGCCTGCGATTGCTCTTTCTCGACGGCCGCCTCGGCGCTGAGACCACGGGCGATGTCTTCTTCCATCCGCCGCATCCAGCCTTTGGAATTGGCAAACATCCGATAGGCTTCGAGAACCTGCAGCTGTTCCTTGTCACCGCCCTGAGAGATTTCGAGCATCTTATCGACGCCCACACGCAATTCATCCACCGCCTCGGTCAGGCGCTCCAGTTCGCGATGCGGATCGTCTGCGATGGGATTGGTAACAACCACGCGGGGTTCATGCAGCCAGACATGACCTTCGGCCGATCCTTCCTGAGCCGGACCACCACGCAGCAGAACCGATTGCTGGTGCAGGGGCGACAGGGCTGCACCTTCACCGACAAAGGCACCCAGCTCCGCCATTTCGGCCAGAACCATAGCGACCACTTCCAGTGCATAGACCTCATCAGCGGAAAATTCGCGCGCTTCACGGGACTGCACAACCAGAACGCCCAGCTTTTCGCCCAGACGCTGCACGGGCACACCGAGGAAAGAAGAAAACCGTTCTTCGCCCGTTTCGGGCATATATCGGAAGCCTTTGGCCGAAGGCGCATCGGCGGTGTTGACCACTTTGCCGCTGTTTGCGACGCGGCCTACCAGCCCCTCGCCCATGCGCATACGGGTTTTGTGCACCGCTTCGGGCGACAGACCTTCGGTCGCACAAAGCTCGAGCGTGTCTTCATCCCGGAACAGATATATCGAGCAGACCTCGGCCTGAATGCTATCGGCAATCAGATGCGTGATCCGGTCAAGACGTTCCTGACCGGCGGCTTCGCTCGCCATCTCTTCGCGCAGCCGCCCCAGCAGCTTGCGGGATTCTGTTTCTGTACCGTCCGCCATCGCCTAATCGCTTTACGGTGTCAGGCGTGACCTTTGGCCGATCAGCTCAGGCCGCCTTGTCCAGTTCAAAGGCATCATGCAGTGCCTGAACAGCAAGTTCCATGTATTTCCGATCCACAAGTACGGAAATTTTTATCTCAGAGGTTGTAATGACCTTGATGTTGATCCCCTCATCCGAGAGCACCTTGAACATTTTAGCCGCAACACCCGACTGCGAACGCATGCCGATTCCGACGACCGAGACCTTGCAGACATCCTGATCCGCAACCAGTTCGGCGTAGTTCAACTCGCCTTTTTCCTTGATTGCCAGCAGGGCCTGTTCGGCGCGAGTCACCTGATTGGTGGGGCACGAGAAGGTCATATCGGTGCGACCCTCGTCCGAGATATTCTGGACGATCATGTCGACATTCACGCCTTCATCGCTGAGCGCGGTGAAGATGATAGAGGCGATACCGGGGCGGTCCGCAACCGAAACAACGGTCATTTTTGCCTCGTCCCGCGAATAGGCCACACCGGCCACTACATTGGATTCCATGATATCCTCCTCGTCGACAACCAGCGTACCGGCTTCGTCGGATTGTTCCTCAAAGCTTGAGAGAACGCGCAGTTTCACCTTGTAGCGCATAGCCAGCTCGACCGAGCGGGTCTGCAGCACCTTGGCCCCCAGCGAGGCCAGTTCGAGCATTTCCTCGAACGAAATTCTGTCCAGCTTGCGCGCCTTTTCACAGATGCGCGGATCGGTGGTGTAAACACCATCGACGTCAGTATAGATGTCGCAACGCTCGGCCTCAAAGGCGGCGGCGAAGGCAACAGCGGTGGTATCAGATCCACCCCGGCCCAGCGTGGTGATACGGCCTTCGGGGCTGATACCCTGGAAGCCAGCAACGACCGCTACGCGCATACCCTCGCCGAACTTCTGGTTGATATTGTCGGTCGGAATTTCTTCGATCCGCGCCGCCGAGTGGGCACCGTTGGTGATCAGAGGCACCTGCCAGCCCTGCCAGCTGCGCGCGGGAATATCCATTTCCTGCAGGGTCAGAGACATCAGACCGGCGGTTACGTTTTCCCCGGACGACACAACCGCATCATATTCGCGGGCATCATAAAGCGGCGAAATCTCGTCAACCCAGCCGACCAGCTCATTCGTTTTGCCGGACATGGCCGATACGATGACAATGACATCATAGCCTTTAGCCACTTCGACACCGATGCGTTTTGCAGCACGGCGGATGCGGTCAAGATTGGCGACTGAAGTGCCGCCGAATTTCATCACGAGTACGGGCATGGGGGCAAGTGTCTCCGCGCCTTGGAATTCCGGTCCCGTGCCTCTTATGCGAGGGGGACCGCAAGAGCAAGTGGG
>NZ_SMMF01000014.1:0-206 GCF_009711355.1 Roseibium sp. RKSG952
CGAAACCGCCAAACTCAATGGCGTCGACCCGCAAGCGTGGCTGACCTGGGTTCTGGCACAAATCGCAGACCACAAGATCAATCGCATCAACGAGCTCATGCCTTGGTGTTACGCTGCAAAAGCAGCGTAACAGAGCGCGTCGCCACCATGAAGACCGGCTTCACCGGACGGACACGCACCATCTGGTTAGCAGACGTGTCCTATAT
>NZ_SMMF01000921.1:0-12931 GCF_009711355.1 Roseibium sp. RKSG952
GCAGCCCGCAATTCCAGTCGGCGGCGGCTTTGTACCTGACCAAATGCCTCCAACTGCGGGGTCACGGTATCCAGTTCAGCAGTCTGCACCGTCACGGCAAATATCCGTTCGCGGGCCTGCGGCGGCTGATTGTCCCGTGTCAGAACTTCCTGCACCGCGCCTGTGATCAGTTGAACGGCAACAAACAGCAGTGCCAGCGTCAGAGACGCCAGAAAAACGCCAACAAGGCTCTGCCGCAAAAATCGCATTGATCACTCACTCCGGTTGCATCGGGCTGCCATCCGCAAAAGGTAGCCGGACGTAGAAAAATGCCAAGCCACAAAGCGGTTATGAGACGTTAAACGTACGACCAGTCTACTTCCGTCGCAGATGTTCGTCCAATCTGGGCATTATTTCCACGAAATTGCAGGGGCGGTGCCGATAATCGAACTGTTTTTCCAGAATTCCGTCCCAAGCGTCTTTGCATGCCCCCGGGCTGCCAGGCAGAGCGAACAGGTAAGTTCCACCCGCAACGCCACCCGTCGCACGCGACTGAACAGCTGATGTGCCAATCTTTTCCATTGAAATGATTGTGAAAACTGTTCCGAACGCCTCGATTTCCTTTTCGTAGACATCGCGATGGGCCTCAACCGTCACATCGCGCCCTGTCAGCCCGGTCCCCCCGGTTGATAGCACCACGTCGATTTCCGGATCGGCCACCCAGGCGCGCAACTGATCTGCAATCTCACCACGCTCATCCCGCAGGATTTTGCGATCGGCGACCGTGTGACCAGCGCGTTCAATACGATCAACCAGTGTTTGGCCGGAGCGGTCTTCCTCAAGCGAGCGGCTATCCGAAACTGTCAGAACTGCGATCCGGACCGGGATGAAGTCCATGGTTTCATCGATGCGTGACATACTGTGTCAGGCCCTTTCCATGATGGCGAGCCGGATTGCCAATGCGGTGAAAATACCGCCACTGACCCAGCCCAGAATACGGGACGCTCGAGGGTTGTTGATCAGAACCTTTCCTGCGCCACCTGCGAAAACCCCGACCAGGCCGTTTATGACAAAACCACCGATTGAAATGATCAATCCGAAGATCAGAAATTGCAGAAGAACAGACCCGGCCACCGGGTTCACGAATTGCGGAATGAATGCGAGAACGAACAGGACGACCTTGGGATTGGTGAGATTGACCAGAAACCCGTCGCGAAACGCAAATCGGGTAGGTCTGGCAGAGCCATCCGCAGATATCGCACCATGACGAATTGCACCCCAAGCCAGATACAGCAGGTATGCGACCCCAAGCCACCGGATGGCGTCAAACATCCAAGGTAAGGCCGCAACTGCAGCCCCCAATCCCAGACCAGCCAGAAAGACGTGAATCATCGAGCCCAATGATATCCCAGCGCTAGCAGCAATTGCGGGCTTTGCGCCAGATCGCAGCCCCTGACCGAAACAGAACATCATATCCGCCCCGGGTGTCAGGTTCAGGGCGATGGCTGCCGGAATGAAAGCCAGCAACGTTACTGTTTCAATCATGCGTCGACCTCGAACCAATTCACGCGCGGACCAAGATTGGCGATATTGGTTTGTCCAATCGAACCGCGATATCCCCAACTGTCATGGATATGACCACATAGCGTCAGCGCTGGTTGAATCCGCTCAACAGCATCCCGAATGGCGGATGAACCGACAGACACATCTTGTGATGTCTTGTCCCCGTATCCTTTGGGCGGCGAGTGTACGATGAGGATATCGGCACTGTCGCACCGCATCAGCAACTCGGCCGCGGCCCCTTCGGACAGATCGCAGGACCAGTCACCAAAGGGGGTGACAGGTACACCATAGCCCAACCCGAACAGGTGTACGCCATCCAAGGTCATCCCAGACCCGTGCAAAACATGAACACCATCAGGGACTGCATCAGCAAGCTCTTCGGCACTTTCGGCATTGCCCGGCACCAGAATCATGGGGGCCGCGATGCCCGAGAGCATGACCATGGCCTCATCCAGACCGTGTCGCATGTTGCAATAGTCACCTGCGCCAATCACCAGATCCGCCTCGGAACTGGCCGCAACCAGCTCTGCTGCCCGATTCCGAGCAAGGTGCAGATCGGAAAAGGCCAGAACTTTCATCACCCGTTCTCCAGCCGTGCCTTGAGCTCCAGCAGATCGGCCCAGGCCTGCCGCTTCATCTGCGGCTGACGCAACAAATAGGCGGGGTGAAACATTGGAATGACGGGCAGGTTCAGTGCCTGATCCCACTTGCCACGCAACCGCGTGATACCCCGTTTGCTCAGCACCGCCTGACAACTGATATTGCCCATCACCACCAGCACTTCGGGTTTCGCCAGCGCGATATGGCGTTCGAGAAACGGCTTCATCATGCCAATTTCTTCTGGCTTGGGATCCCGGTTCTGTGGTGGGCGCCATGGCAGAACATTGGTGATATAAACGCTTTCGGTGCGATTCAGTTCAATGGCCGCTAGCATCCGGTCCAGCAACTGCCCGGCCCGACCGACAAAGGGCTTTCCTTCGCGATCTTCGTCGCGGCCCGGCGCTTCGCCAACAATCATCACGCGAGCCCCAGGTGTGCCATCTGCAAACACCAGTTGCCGCGCGCCGCGCTTCAGATCGCAAAGATCAAACGCTTCCATCGTCGCGCGCAATTCGGGCAGTGATCCTGCCGCTCGCGCTGCCTTTTCGGCCACGGCAGTCGGATCGACTTGCTTTGGTTTCTCCGGCGTTTTCTGAACCGCGGCAGGCTTTTTCGCTTTGGGCGCAGTATCCGGCAGCGCATATCTGTCAACCGGGGTGTCACCGATCGCATCAGCCACGCCCAGTTCAGCCTGCCACTCCAGCAAGGCACGCGCCGTATGATAGTCCAAAGCCGATTCCATGCTTCTCAATCTAACCACCTTTTGACCGAGGGAAAGCGAATAGACCTTGCCATGGCGCTCGGTCGCACCGACGATGCGGATATTCATGCTGTTTGCCTTACGATTCCTTCTGATTGGATTGCTGTTTGCCGTCTTTAGCGGCGAACCCGCGTCAGCGACTTTTCACGACCAGCATAACCAATGCCGCGCCGGTCAGTTCCAATGTGGCAGCAACTGCTGTTCGGTCGGCCAAAGGTGCAGCTTTGACGGTCACTGCATCCGGGCTGGCGGCACCTATTGCGGCGGTGGGCGATCCTGCGGACCGTTCGAACGTTGCGTAGCTGGCGGCACCCGATGTGCGCCTGCCGGGGCGAACAAATGCGCCTCCAGCCTTGATTGTCCAAGTGGTTCACGTTGCAACGGGCGCGGAGAATGCGAGCGGATCACGCCCAACTTCGATCCCAGCCCCCGCCCAAAGCCGATCAATCAATGCGATGATGGATTGGTCTGTGCACCGGGTTCTGTTTGTTTGCCGGGGGGCGGATGCAGTCGCCCCGGCTGGTACTTGTGTGAAGAAACCGGTTCCCAGTGCCGTCAGGGGTTCAAATGTTCTGCCGGTCGGGGATGTGTACCACTCAAGGCCATCGACTGCGGAAACGGCAAGTGGTGCAAACCCGGCGAGCAGTGCCTGCCCGAAGGCGGTTGCGAGAAACTGCCCGAAGGAACGGAACCTTAGGTTGCCTCGGGCCGCGCAGCTTTCTATAAGCGGCCCGATTGTCAGACAGGAGCCCGCCAATGCGTTTCGCCCATCGTCACCTTCTTGGCATCGAGCATCTGTCGCAATCCGATATCACTGCCATTCTGGATCTGGCCGAGAAATATGTCGACCTGAACCGCCAGTCGACCAAGCATTCGGACGTGCTGGCAGGGCTGACCCAGATCAACATGTTCTTTGAAAACTCGACCCGGACACAGGCCAGCTTTGAACTTGCCGGCAAACGTCTGGGTGCGGATGTGATGAACATGGCGATGCAGGCCAGCTCGATCAAAAAGGGTGAGACCCTGATCGACACCGCGATGACGCTAAACGCGATGCATCCCGATCTGCTGGTGGTACGCCATCCACATTCCGGCGCGGTTGATCTGCTGGCACAGAAAGTGAACTGCGCCGTGCTGAACGCGGGCGACGGTCGGCACGAGCACCCGACCCAGGCCTTGTTGGACGCGCTGACCATCCGTCGTGCCAAGGGTCGCCTCCACCGTCTGAACATTGCAATCTGCGGGGACGTGGCCCACAGCCGTGTGGCCCGGTCGAACCTGATCCTTCTGGGCAAGATGGAAAACCGCATTCGCCTGATCGGCCCTCCGACGCTGGTGCCCGCTCAGTTCTCGGAATTCGGCGCCGAAATCTACGACGACATGCATGAAGGCCTGAAAGACGTCGACGTCGTCATGATGCTGCGCCTTCAGAAAGAACGCATGGATGGCGGCTTTATCCCATCCGAGCGGGAATACTATCACCGTTACGGTCTGGACGCCGCCAAACTTGCGCTGGCGAAACCGGATGCGATCGTGATGCACCCCGGTCCGATGAACCGCGGCGTCGAAATCGACGGTACGCTGGCCGATGACATCAACCGCTCGGTGATTCAGGAACAGGTCGAAATGGGCGTGGCTGTCCGCATGGCCGCGATGGAGTTACTTGCCCGCAACCTGAGCGAGGCCGCATGAACAAACTGATCGTCGCCCCACATGAACATGGTGTCCTGCGTCTGTTTTCGCTGAACATGCGCCCGGAAGAGGCGAAGTTCCTGCGTGAACCGGGCGCTGTTGATCAAGTGCTTGGTGTTCAGGGTCTTGATCCCAAGCAGATCGATGTCTTTCCCGTCTCCGATCTCGAAGAACTGGGCCTGTTTGGCTACCTGAACGAAGGGTGCGGCGTTTCAGAGGATCAACTGGATCGCAATGCACTGGATGCTGTCGAAGGTTGGGTTCTTGTCCTGCGCAGCGCTGCCTTTGCAGGAAGGGGCGCTACGCTAAAACCTGATCCCCGGGTTCGTCTGATCGGCCTTTACACCGAAGAGACCACCAACTGGACAGGCGGCTCGATCGAGACCGAAAGCGCGAAACCATTTTCAGCGCCTCAAGGCGCAGCGCAGGATGACAGGCCACATCGCATCGGATCAGCTGCGCTGGCCCTTCTGATCCTTCTGATCATAGGAGGCGTTCTGTGGTTGATTCTGTGATCCGTTTCGCCCCTGACAAACAGGCCTATATTCGCACAAACGCATGGCTGGCTGCTGTGGCCATGGCTGGTGCGATGTTTGTTCTCTGGCTGATCGGAAACCCATATGTCTGGACCGGCGCGCCCGCTGGACTTGCCGCTATCGGTCTACGTGCCTGGTATCTGGCCTCAGAAGAAATGACCGCCGCCTGGGAAATGACCGAGACAACTTTGACCGGCCCCGGCCCCCGCACAGTGCCGCTGAACCAGATCACCGCCGTCAACACGATGGGCAGTTTCGTCCAGATCGTCACCAAGGGCGGTGACAAGCATCTGATCAAGTACCAGGCCGACCCCGCTGCCACCAAAGCCGCTATCGAAAGGGCGTTGCCATGAGCAATATTATTTTCACCAATGCCCGCCTAATCGACCCCGAAACCGGAACAGATGGCACTGGCTGGCTGCACGTGACTGATGGGCAAATCGTGGCGCGTGGCGAAGGAAGTGCCCCTTCAACCGACGCCCAGGTCATCGACTGCAACGGGCAATGTCTGGCCCCTGGCATCGTCGATATCGGCGTCAAAGTCTGTGAGCCGGGTGAACGGCACAAGGAAAGCTACAAATCCGCAGGTCTTGCCGCTGCGGCGGGAGGCGTGACCACCATTGTCACCCGTCCCGATACCAGCCCGGCCATCGACACCCCAGAAACGCTGGAATTCATCACACGCCGGGCACAGGCTGACACACCCGTCAACATGCTGCCGATGGCCGCCCTGACTAAGGGACGTGAAGGGCGCGAAATGACCGAGATCGGATTCCTGCTGGATGCAGGTGCCGTTGCCTTTACCGATTGCGATCACGTCATCGCAGACACCAAGGTGTTTTCTCGCGCACTGACCTATGCCCGGTCTTGCGGCGCACTGGTTATCGCGCATCCGCAGGAGCCGGGGCTTAGCTCCGGCGCTGCAGCGACCAGCGGCAAGTTTGCCGCGCTGCGTGGGTTGCCCGCCGTTTCCCCCATGGCTGAACGCATGGGTCTTGATCGCGATATCGCTTTGCTAGAGATGACCGGCGCGGCTTATCACGCTGATCAGATCACCACCGCCCGCGCCCTGCCCGCCTTGGAACGGGCCAAACGCAACGGGCTGGACATCACCGCCGGAACCTCGATCCACCACCTGACACTGAATGAGCTGGACGTGGCCGACTATCGCACCTTCTTCAAGGTCAAGCCGCCGCTGCGATCTGAGGACGATCGGCAAGCCGTGATCGAAGCGGTGCGAACCGGCCTGATCGACACGATCAGTTCGATGCACACGCCGCAGGATGAAGAAAGCAAACGCCTGCCGTTTGAAGAGGCCGCCTCGGGTGCGGTCGCCCTCGAAACGCTGCTGCCTGCTGCGTTGCGCCTCTATCATGCAGGCCAGCTGGACCTTCCCACTCTGTTTCGCGCCATGACACTGAATCCCGCGAAACGGCTGGGTCTGGACTGTGGCCGGTTGTCCGAAGGGGCACCTGCTGATCTGGTTCTGTTTGACCCGGATGTACCCTTTGTGCTGGACCGCTTTACGCTCAAATCAAAATCGCAAAATACTCCGTTTGACGGCCAGCGCATGCAGGGTAAGGTCACCGCGACTTTTGTCGCTGGAAAAGAAGCTTACCGGAGATCCTAATGCCCTTTTTCGACAGTACCACGACCCAACTAATTCTTTGGGCCGCACTTGGGTATCTGATGGGTTCGATCCCGTTTGGCATGATCGTTGCTCGGGTGATGGGGCTGGGGAACCTGCGCAATATCGGGTCTGGCAATATCGGTGCCACCAATGTTCTGAGAACCGGGAACAAGGCCGCCGCTGCGCTGACTTTGCTGTTTGACGCGGCCAAAGGGGCAGTGGTTGTTCTGCTGGCCCGCGTTCTGGCTGGTGAGGACGCCGCGCAAATCGCGGCGCTTGCCGCGTTTCTGGGCCATTGCTTCCCGGTTTGGCTGGGCTTCAAGGGTGGCAAAGGCGTCGCGACCTTTCTGGGTCTTTGGCTGGCACTGGACTGGCGAGTTGGGGTTGCCTGCTGCCTGACTTGGCTTGTGGCGGCTGCAATCTGGCGAATATCCTCGGTCGGCGCGCTGGCCGCAGCGGCGTTGTCGACAACCTGGATCATGGTACTGACCGACGGTTCGACCTTTATCCTCGGGATCATTCTCACCCTATTGGTCTACTGGCGCCACAGCACCAACATCGCCCGCATCAAGGCCGGTACCGAACCTAAAATCGGAAAGTCGTGAACGCATCTGATGCGTTCCTGAATGCGTTCTTCGCCCTGCCATCCGGTACGTTCACCGGACAGGCAGGAGCACGCAGATATGTCGTGACACGACAGGCCATGTCAGGCGGAAAATCCCACAAGCTGGTTGCACATGAACTGGGCGGGACCGACTACATCAGCCTGAATCTCTATCTCACACAGAACAGCGGTGCATTGCTGCGACCTTGCGAAATGTCCGCAGAAAAGGTTTCAAACTTTGTATTGATGCTTGTTCCCGATCAGCCCTGACTCAGCATTTCTGAACACTTGTTATTCACCTCTGCACAATCACGATTGATTGCTTTGAACGTGATCACGGCGCTGCCCAATTGGGTTTTGTGACGGCCAATTACCGACCGCACAGGACAAAAAACTCAGGGTTGCCGCGCCATATTTTCAGATGGTTCAACGCAGCCCAATTCACGAAAGGTGAAGTTATGAACAAGATCAAATCCGTACTGGGTGGCGTTGCGCTGTCCGTAGCAATCGCAAGCTCGGCACTGGCCGCAGGCGTCGAAATCAACGCATCCTCAACCGGCCTAGCCATGCAGGGTTATGACCCGGTCGCCTATTTCACCGAAGGCGAAGCAACCAAGGGCAGCTACAAGATCACCACGCTGCATGACGACGCGATGTACCGCTTTGCCTCCGAAGAGAACAAAGCCGCTTTCGAAGCCAACCCTGCGGCCTACCTGCCCGCATATGGTGGCTACTGCGCATTCGGTGCCGCAATGGGCTTCAAGTTTGACGGTGACCCGAACCACTGGAAAATCGTCGATAACAAGCTGTACCTGAACCTGTCGCAGGACATTCAGGAACGCTGGGAAGGCGACATCCCGGGCTTCATCGAAAAAGCAAGCGCCAACTGGACAGACATTGCCGACAAGGATCCGGCAGAACTGCAGCAATAATCCGCTGATAAAAAACTGCATTTCGGCGGCGGATGTATCCGCCGCCGTTCTTCATTTGGATACTGAATTTCCCGAACCTATCTGCTGATCATAAACGCCCGGAAACACGGGTGCGCGTGCTTCAATACGGCAAATGCGCAAACAATCGGGTTGGAATAGGTGAAACATCGGTGATCCGGCCTCCGGGCCGGGACGTAATGATCAGTACAGGTTCGTGATTGGCGATGCCTTCACGAGCTCAATTTCCGAATGGAAGGATAAAAAGATGACAGGAAAATTGGCAATTGTCACCACTGTCGCGACTTTGGCGGCAGGAACGGCCATGGCTCAATCCTCAGGTGATTTCACCGGGTTTTATGGTGGTGCTCAGTTTGGTTATGCCGACATCGACACCAGCCTTTCAGGCGTCGACGGTGATGGCGCCATCGGTGGTATCATCCTCGGTTATGACTACGACATGGGTGACTGGGTCTTCGGTGGCGGCTTTGACTATGACTGGAGCGACGTAGACCTGTCTGGCGCAGCCAAGGTAGAAGACGTGTGGCGCCTGAAGGTGCGCGCCGGTTACAAGGTCAACCCACAGGGGCTGCTCTATGGAACCACCGGCTATGCCGAAGCAAGCACCAACACGCTGGGAAGCGATGACGGCTGGTTCATCGGTGCAGGTTACGAACAGATCGTGGCACCGAATGTCAGCATCGGTGGTGAAGTGCTCTACCACCAGTTCGACAACTTCAATTCAAGCGGCATCGATGTCGATGCGACGACGATTCAGGTCCGGGCAGCGTACCGCTTCTGAATCCATTCACTTGAATGCAGAGACCCGGCTAACACAGCCGGGTCTTTTTTGTTCAGAGTTCTAGGATCGTGCTGCCGGTGGTCTGCCGCGCCTCAAGCGCGCGATGCGCGTCGGCGACCTGATCCAGCGGAAACCGCTGATCGATGTGAATTTTAACTTCACCACCCTCGACCTTGCCGAACAGACGGCGTGCCATTGCCTGACAAACCGCATGATCCGAGATATGCGTGAACAAGGTTGGTCGGGTGATTTTGAGAGATCCCTTCTGCCCCAGAATGCCGATATTGAACGGCGGAACCGGGCCGGATGCGTTGCCGAAAGAAATCATCATTCCCAGAGGTTTGAGCGAATCCAGCGATCCTTCGAACGTATCCGCACCAACAGAATCCATAACTGCGTCTACGCCTTTGCCATTGGTGATTGCAGCCACCCGTTCAGCAAAGTTCTCGGTCCGGTAGTTGATGCAATGTGCGGCCCCATTGAATTGCGCCAACCGGCATTTGTCATCCGTTCCGGCGGTTCCAATCAGAGTGATCCCTTCGGACTTGGCCCACTGACACGCGATCAGCCCCACCCCCCCGGCAGCCGCGTGAAACAGGACGGTATCGCCTCGTTTCAACGGCGTGGTGCGGTGAAAGAGATATTCAACAGTCATCCCTTTGAGCATCATGGCGGCCGCCGCATCGAACGAGATGCCTTCGGGCAAAGGACAGACCTGAGATGCAGGCATCACCCGGGCTTCGCAATATGCCCCGGACGGGGTGGCAGCATAGGCGGCACGCTGGCCGGGTTCCAGATGAGTTACGCCTTCGCCAACTTCTTCAATGATACCAGCGGCTTCCATGCCCAATGCATGCGGCAGTTCCAGCGGATAAAGGCCCGTTCGCTGATACACATCGATAAAGTTCAGACCGCAGGCATGATGACGAATGCGCACTTCGCCAGGTCCCGGACTGCCCAGTTGCCTGTCTTCAATCTTCAGAACCTCGGGTCCGCCGGTTTCGTGAATGACTACGGTTCGTGCAGTTTGCTGCATGCTGACCTCCTGTTGCCTGCTGCAAGGCTAGCACGCCTGCACATCAGAGCAATCCGTGTGATCGCGAGGCAGTGATCCGGTTTCGGCAAAAATATGCTATACTGGGTCAATGCGTTGCCGGCTGATCCGGCCACGGGCAACCTTATGCCGGATACATTCCGCGGCGCGAACCCGCCAAGGAAGGGGATGAAGATGGCAAAAACAATCGGTAACCCGATCAGTTGGGCCGCCCAAAATCTTGGAGCGACCAGCGATCATATTGCGGAAAGCGTAACCCGGATCGGCAGTTCAGACACCCGGCATCTGCCAACCGTGCAAACTCTGACATTACAGGATCTGCGCGACAGCCTGAGGGCGGGATATCATGATTTCCTCGAAACACGCGCAGACGCGATCTTTGTGGTGTTGATCTACCCCATTGCGGGATTGCTCATGTTCGGGATCGGGCTGAACATGAATATGGTGCCTTTGCTGGCCCCGCTGATTGCAGGTTTCGCCCTGATCGGCCCGGTGGCAGCGGTTGGATTGTATGAAATCAGCCGCAAACGCGAACAAGGGGGGGCCGTGCACTGGCTGGATGCCTTTGGCGTTTTCCGATCACCTTCTTTCGGAGCGATTTTGGCGCTTGGGTTTTATCTGGTCATGCTGCTGCTGGTTTGGCTCATGGTGGCGCAAGCTGTCTATGTGCTGACGCTTGGTCCCGAACCGCCAACATCCATCAGCGCCTTCGCCGCCGAAGTATTCACCACAGGCGCAGGTTGGAGCATGATCATTTTCGGCACAGCAATCGGGTTCCTGTTCGCGCTGGTCGCATTGGCCGTTAGTGTTGTCAGCTTTCCGCTATTGCTGGACAAAAAAGTGGGGCTGCCGGTGGCGGTGGTTACATCAGTCCGCGTGCTGCGGCACAATCCAGGCGTCATCCTGGCCTGGGGCTTCATCGTCGCCGCATTGTTGGTGATCGGTGCCATACCGATGTTATTGGGCCTGATCGTCGTCATGCCCGTTCTGGGCCACGCAACATGGCACTTGTATCGCAGAGCTGTGTCCTGACCGGAAGGTTACGCGCGGTGCGGGCCCGCGCGTTGAAATTCAGTCAGCCACTTTCAAGACGATCTTGCCGATATGGCCCGAGCTTTCCATGCGTGCATGGGCGGCTGCCGCGTCCGCCAGATCAAACTCGCTGTCCATGACCGGCGCAACTTTTCCAGCCTCCAGCAATGGCCATACAGCCTCGCGCAAATCCTGAGCGATCTTTGCCTTTGCCAGATCGCTTTGCGGGCGCAGTGTGCTTCCGGTCAGAGTCAGTCTTTTCACCATCATCAGCGCAAAGTTCAACTCGACGACGGGACCTTGCAGAAAGGCAATCTGAACAAGTCGCCCATCCTCGGCCAGGGCCTTGACGTTGCGCGGGATGTAGTCGCCGCCAACCATGTCCAGAATCAGGTTTGCACCTCCCTCGGCGCGCATGGCCGCGACAAAATCCTCATCCCGGTAGTTGATCGCTTTCTCGGCCCCAAGATTGACACAGGCTTCGCATTTCTCGGCCGATCCGGCCGTGGCAAACACCCGAGCACCAAAAGCGTTGGCCAATTGAATGGCTGTCGTGCCGATTCCGCTGGAGCCACCATGGACCAGAAAACGCTCTCCTGCCTTCAAGCCACCACGCGTGAAGACATTGGACCAGACTGTAAAGAATGTCTCGGGCAGGCAGGCCGCTTCCTTCAGACCCATGCCTGTGGGGGCTGGCAGACAATGCGCGGCAGGTGTTGCAACATATTCAGCGTATCCGCCACCAGGCAGCAACGCACAGACCTGATCGCCAATCGCAATCCCTTCGACCCCTGTGCCTATGGCCACGATTTCGCCCGAAGCCTCAAGCCCTGGCAAATCGCTGGCACCCGGAGGCGGATCATATGCCCCGGCCCGTTGCAATGCGTCCGGACGGTTCACACCGGCATAGGCGACCTTGATGATCACCTGACCTTCGCCCGGTTCCGGCATCGGACGCTCGGTCAGCTGCAGAACATCGGGGCCGCCCGGCGAAGTGATTTCAACGGCGCGCATCATCTGAGTCATGGGCAATTCTCCTTTGCCCCTTGCCTAGCAGCCAGACATGCAGACGCCTAGCGACAAGTTGCAGTCCCACCGTTATTTCCGGAACGATACCGAACCCGGAAGATCAGTGCGCATTTTGACAGGTGCCTTCACCTGGCCTGCCAGCCAGTTTGGGACAGCGAGGAACGGCTTGAACAACGGGTTCTCATTCACCTGCGCCTTGAGCTTTTCGAACTGCATCACACCCTCGATGCGACGATCCAGAAACTCCCATGTGGCCTGATAACCGGGCGTCTCGTCCCCCAGCCAGAACAACAACGTCGAGGAATAGACCCCCGACAGAGTAGCCCGTTTGGTGTACCAGTTCACGTCATCTGATGTATCGCCCAACGCGTCCCAGATAAGATCACATGTGCCCCAGATCGCCTTGGCGCCATCGGCGGCATAAACAGGCAGTGCAAAAAGCGTCACACCACGGCGCACCGCCTCTTTGTCCTCAACCGCCTGCAGGCGGAACCGGACCGCAGCCGCGATTTTCTCGCGAAACTTCAGGCCGCTCAGATCTTCGGTCTTCAGCCGTTCCAGCATGGCCGCGTCGCCACGCGCGTGAAATGCCAGCGCCAGATCAACCGCCCCGCGCGGACAGATGGCGCGCGCCAGCCCATCGTCGATATCACTGTCTTCTATCGCCGCGCGAAAGCTTGTCTCAGACCAACCATCAAAGGGGACGTGGTCAAGAATTGCG
>NZ_SMMF01000921.1:12979-14202 GCF_009711355.1 Roseibium sp. RKSG952
CACGGTCATGGCGGTTCTCCGGTGTTCGGGCCCAGTACTAGACAAGTTAGGTGCGCTTTGCTATACGGCCAACTCCTGCAATTTCCTTGCAACTCGAATCTAGAAAGGTGGTGACAACCACATGCAGGTTAGTGTTCGCGACAACAATGTCGATCAGGCGCTTCGTGCCCTGAAGAAAAAGCTGCAGCGCGAAGGCGTGTTCCGTGAAATGAAGCTCAAGCAACATTTCGAGAAGCCGTCCGAGAAAAAAGCGCGCGAGAAAGCTGAAGCGATCCGCCGTGCCCGTAAACTGGCACGCAAGAAAGCCCAGCGCGAAGGTCTGCTCTAAGACTTTCCTCGTCCAGCTTTGGATGACACTATTTGACGACCCCCGAGGCATCGCCCGGGGGTTTGTCGTTTCCGGGGTCGGATACATTTCGCCGACTCGGCTCGTGCGCCAAGCGGCAACCAGCCATTTACCCCTCAGCAACATTTTGCCCGGCATCTTACAGCGCAGCGAATCTCGCGCTGGTAGCACCGCCTCGCCAAAACTCGCCTTCTGGAAATCCCTGTCTATGAACCCAGCACCCGGCCTTTGTAACTGGCGGCGTCTGCAAAGACACAACACCAAACGGAGGCAAAAATGTCGACTGCAAGTAGTATCGAACGAGAAATGCTGGCACTGATTAATCAGGAGCGCACATCCCGCGGACTGGAGCCGCTGCAACTGGAAACACGCCTGAATGAATCATCCGAGGATCACAGCGAATGGATGCTGGCCACGGACACGTTCAGCCACACTGGTTCGGGTGGTTCCACCGCAACCCAGCGGATGGAAATGGCCGGCTTCGATTTTTCAGGCAGCTGGAGATCGGGCGAGAACATCGCGTGGCAATCCGAGCGCGGTGCACCCGGCATCAGTGACGATGTCCAACAGCTTCACCAGAACCTGATGAACAGCCCCGGTCACCGGGCCAACATCCTGAACCCGGATTTCAAATACATCGGTATCGGCGTTGAAACCGGCGACATGCAAGGGTTTGACGCTGTAATGGTCACCCAGAACTTTGCCACAACCGATGCAGCGGTCATGCTGGACAATGGCGGCACCACCCCACCTACCCCCACACCGCCAGTTGAAGAAACCCCGCAGCCAGAAGAACCGGTAGCCGAAGTACCTCAGCCCGAAGAACCCGTAACCGAAACGCCGGATACTGATGTCACCGAAACCGAGGAACCGGAAG
>NZ_SMMF01000921.1:14401-23173 GCF_009711355.1 Roseibium sp. RKSG952
GATGTGACCGAAACTGAGGAACCAGAAACCGAAACCCCAGGAACAGACGTCACGGAAACCGAAGAGCCGGAGACCGAAACGCCGGTGGCTGAGACACCCGAGCCAGAACAACCCGAATATGCATGCTTTGATGTTCAGGCCTTCCTTGCCGAGATCGAAGCATTCGTCCAATCCCTGAGAGCTCAGCTGGATCAATTCGACTGGAACGAAACCGAGTTGGCGGATTCAGAGCCTGAAACGGACGATTTCGAACTGGTCATGGCTGGTGAGAACAATCCTGCGTCCGAGTTGGAGACCACAAATTCGGATGTAGCGGAAGACACCTGCGGGGACGTCTTTGTGTTCAACTACTATGATGTTGATTTCATGATGGACGCCGCCTAACGGCTGTCCGGTGCGGGGCTGGAATCTCCCAGCCTCGCACCATTCTTTCTTTCGAGCCGTCAGTAAACCTTGGGAACATAGAGTTCATCAGGAAGTATGCGGCGCTCGTACTCGGGATTGTAACGACGATCCGGGAGCGTGACCTTTTCCTGCGGTACGTCGTCATACGGAATTCTGGTTAGCAGGTGCTCGATACAGTTCAGGCGTTCGCGCTTCTTGTCATTGCCTTCAACGATGTACCACGGTGCTTCTGGAATGTTGGTGCGGAAGAACATGTCTTCTTTGGCCTTGGTGTAGGATTCCCAGCGGATACGGGATTCCAGATCCATCGGCGAAAGTTTCCACTGTTTCATCGGATCATGAATGCGCATGAGGAATCGCAACTGCTGTTCTTCATCCGTGATCGAGAACCAGTATTTCAGCAGAATGATGCCCGAGCGGACCAGCATACGTTCGAATTCAGGAACGTCCTGAAAAAACTGCTCGACCTGATCTTCGGTTGCAAAGCCCATAACGCGTTCGACACCCGCCCGGTTGTACCAAGACCGGTCGAACAGCACGATTTCTCCAGCCGCGGGCAAATGCGGAACATAGCGCTGAAAATACCACTGACTTTGCTCACGGCGGCTGGGTGCGGGCAACGCGACTACGCGCGCAACCCTCGGGTTCAGACGTTGCGTGATCCGCTTGATCACACCCCCCTTTCCCGCACTATCTCGGCCTTCGAACAAAATACACACCTTGGCACCGGTGTGCTGAACCCAATCCTGAACCTTGATCAGTTCAGCCTGCAGACGCAGCAGATTGCGGAAATACACCTTGCGGTTCAGCATTTCGGGATGCTGGTCGCGATAAATCTTGCGGACTTCCATCGAGAGCATCGGCTCGCTGAACTCGATCTCAAAATCTTCGTCCAGCGTATCTTCCAGCTCAGCTTCCAGCCAATCTTTGGGCTCGTAGTTGTTTTCGTAAGCCAAGGTCTGCTCCTTATCTTTCATCGGGTTCGGACCGTAACGGGCGTGTGTAAACAGCGGATGTCATAAAAACGGTCATGCGCGTTCCGAGACATGAATGTGAACCTGTCGGGGGCGGGATACAAGCGTCTGGATTGACGCAATGACAAGCAGTTGACGTCATACGCAATTCTGAGTCCAAGTTAGTCCACAACCCGGAGGTACCTTTGGCGCTCTTTCTTGCTCTTCTCCCAACGATCTGGCCCTGGCTCATTCTGGTGCTTGGTCAGATTCTCGCACTGTCTGGCCAGCGTCTTCTGAGTTTGGTGATGCTGCTGCTGTTTGGCTTTGTGACCTTTGCATTAGGTCTGCTCACACTTCTAGGTTTTCTGATTGCCACCCTTGGATTGATAGGTGCCTCCTATTTGCCCCGCCTGAACGGTTTGGCAGCTATACTCGGACATCTTGTGCTGATCGTCTGGAGCCTCGCTCTGGGCGCTCACCTAATGCCAGGTTTCAATAATCTTCTGGTTCTGGATCAGGTGAATGCCGGACCGGACAGTGGGCCATTTACGATGTACCTGAACCTGGACAAACCCATCGTGTTCTTTGCCGTCCTGTTGGCCTGCCCCATGATCATCAATGGGGCGATACCCACCCGCCGACTGCCACTGATTGTCGGCATGTTACTTCTTCCGGCACTGTTCCTTTTGGGCGCCACGTCAGGGGCAGTCCAGCCTGAACTCGGTCTGCCTGCCTGGTGGATGATCTTTGCCTTCTCAAATCTGTTTCTGACCTGCCTGACAGAAGAGGCCTTCTTTCGCGGTTATCTGCAGTCCGTTTTGTCAACAAAAGCCGGTCCTGCCATCGGGATCACCCTTGCCAGCATTCTGTTCGGGTTGGTTCATTTTGGCGGAGGGCCAGCGCTGGTTTTCTTTGCCTCAATCCTAGGGCTCGCCTGTGGTTTGGGCTACTATGCAACCGGCAGACTGTGGGTACCGACGCTGATGCATTTCGGGTTCAACTTTGCACATCTGGCCCTGTTCACCTATCCCGGTCCGGCTTGAGGATAACCTAGACGGGCAATGCGGTCGTTTTGAACACTGTGCGCAGGGCAAAGGAACTTTGCATCTGTGCCACGCCTGGCAGTCGCGACAGGTACTGACGGTGAATGCGTGCGAAGTCTTCGGTGTTTTCGGCAACGACCTTGAGGATGTAGTCAGCCGTCCCTGCCATAAGATGGCATTCCAGCACGTCGGGAATGCGACGAACCGCCTTTTCAAAAGCCTCAAGCAACTCTTCAGCTTGCCCTTGCAACGTAATCTCAACGAAAACGGTCGTCGGTACGCCCATTTTGCGCGCATCAAGCAGCGCAACGTAGTCGCGAATAAAACCCTCAGCCTCCAGACGTTGAACGCGACGATGACACGCCGAAGGTGACAGATTCACTTGCTCGGACAGTTCCGAGTTCGACATTCTGCCTTTGCGCTGCAGTGCAGCTAAGATCTTTTTGTCGGTTGTATCAAGGCTCATTCACGCACATCCGTCGCAAGAAACTGGTATTTCTTCGAATATTCTCCCATACCTTTACTTGTCAATGCATCGAGTTTCACAAAAATTGCACCCGAATTTGCACATAATTTAAGCAGTTTATGAACGGAGAGCCCTAATGAAAATCGGTTGCCCCAAGGAAATCAAACCCCAGGAATTCCGCGTCGGCATGACCCCGAACGCCGCTCAGGAAGCGGTTGCCCGTGGACATGAAGTGATCATCGAAACCGGAGCCGGCATGGGTTCGGGCTTTGACAATGACGCCTATATCGCTGCCGGTGCCCGCATCGTTGACACGGCGGCAGAGGTCTTTGCCACAGCCGACATGATCGTGAAGGTCAAGGAACCGCAGGCCGGTGAGCGCAAGATGCTGCGCGAAGGTCAGCTGCTGTTCACCTACCTGCACCTGGCACCGGATCCGGATCAAACGCATGATCTGTTGGAATCGGGCTGTACTGCCATCGCTTATGAAACCGTGACGGATGCGAATGGCGGCCTGCCCCTGCTGGCCCCGATGTCCGAGGTTGCGGGGCGTCTGGCACCTCAGGTCGGATCGTGGACTTTGCAGAAAGCCAATGGCGGTCGCGGCGTTCTGATGGGCGGCGTTCCCGGTGTCAGCCCGGCCAAGGTGGTTGTGATCGGTGGCGGCGTCGTGGGTACTCATGCCGCGCAGGTTGCTGCCGGAATGGGCGCAGATGTCACTGTTCTGGACCGCTCGCTGCCGCGTCTTCGCTATCTGGATGACGTGTTCGGTGGCCGGTTCAAAAACCAGTACTCGACTGCCGGTGCCACCGCAGAGCTGATTCAGGAAGCCGACATGGTGATCGGCGCTGTTCTGATCCCGGGTGCAGCGGCGCCCAAGCTGGTAACCCGCGCACAGCTTTCAACCATGAAGCCCGGCGCAGTTCTGGTAGACGTCGCCATCGACCAGGGCGGCTGTTTTGAAACGTCCAAAGCGACCACCCATGCGGATCCGATCTATGAGGTGGATGGCATCATGCACTACTGCGTCGCCAACATGCCGGGCGCAGTTGCACGGACATCCACCATCGCGCTGGGTAACGCGACGATGCCGTTCATGCTGGCGCTGGCCGATAAGGGCTGGAAGCAGGCATGTCAGGATGATCCACATCTTTTGGCCGGCCTCAATGTGCACGCAGGTCAGCTGACCTATTATGCCGTCGGCAAGGCGTTGGGCATCGACGTCGTATCACCCAATGTCGTGATCAAAAGCTGATCGTCGCGACCGATTGATTGTCTAAAGAAACAGCGCCGCGCATCTGCGCGGCGCTTTGCCCAACGGGAAGTGGGCATTTGTAATGCCCAATTGACGGGCGGGAGGGCTCAGCCCTTTTTCTGGATTTCCACCGAATGCGGATAAGGAATCGAAACACCTTTGGCATCAAAGGCTTCTTTCACCGCTTTGGTCGTCTCAAATTTGACGTCCCAAAAATCCGGCGCGTTACACCACAGACGTGCAGTCAGATCGACAGAGCTATCCCCCAGATTGGTCACCCGTACCCAAGGTTCCGGATCGCTGAGAATGCGGCTATCGGCCTTGGCGACATCAAGAATGATGTTCATCGCTTCATCAGCATTGTCACCGTAGTCGATCCCAAACACCAGATCGACGCGACGCGTATCATGCGCGGAGAAGTTTGTGATGATCGATCCCCAGGCCTGACCATTGGGAACAATGATCTGCACGTTGTCCGGAGTCACAAGCTCGGTCGTGAACAGGTTCAGATCCTTGACGGTGCCCGAGGTACCCCCGATGTCAACATATTGGCCCAGTTTGTAGGGCCGGAACACTACTAGCATAACGCCCGCAGCCAGATCGCTGAGTGTGCCCTGCAGCGCCAGACCGATGGCAAGCGAAGCTGCACCAAGAATAGCGACGATACTGGTGGCCTGAATTCCGAAGATCCCCAGAACGGCGACCAGCACTATGGCAAGGATCACCCATTTCACCATGCTCGCGGCGAAATTCCCCAATGTGGGGTCGATCTGCGGAGTTTTGTTTATCCGACGCCGCACCATTCCAGCAATCGCTCCGGCCACAATCCAACCCAGGATTATGACGATCAGCGCTTTGACCGCATTCATGATCAGCGGGGCAAACGCGCCCATCTGTGTTACGACCTCGTCCACGCGCATCTCCTTTCAAGTAACAACAAACCCGCGTCTTTTGCGCGGGATCATGCAAATATTGTGCGAAAATAGCATTTTGGTCTAGGTGCGAGTTGTTTCGGTTTTCCCCGTTGTTCCTCAACACACATCCGCTGACCAACCACGCACATGACAGATACTGGCAAGATCGCGATCCCATGCCTAGCTTCTGAGAGCAGCCCGAAAAGGAGCGTCTCATGCTGGATACCACATCACATCCCATTACCGGCCGCTGGCCCGCCAAGCACCCGGACAGGATTCAACTCTATTCCTTTCCAACTCCGAATGGGGTCAAAGCCTCGATCATGCTGGAAGAAACCGGCCTGCCCTATGAACCTCATCTGGTCACCCTTTCGGATTCGGACGTCAAAAGCCCCGAGTTCCTGTCGCTGAACCCAAACAACAAAATCCCGGCCATCATTGACCCCCATGGCCCGGACGGAGAGCCGCTTGGCCTTTTCGAAAGCGGTGCGATCCTAATTTATCTTGCGGAAAAGAGTGGCAAGTTTCTGGGACAGACCAAAGCTGACAAGTACCGCGTGATTCAATGGGTCATGTTCCAGATGGGTGGCGTCGGTCCGATGTTCGGTCAACTGGGCTATTTCCATAAATTCGCAGGCAGCGAGATCGAAGACCCCCGCCCTCGTGAGCGTTACGTGAACGAGGCAAAACGGCTGCTGAATGTTCTGAACCAGCAGCTTGAGGGTCAGGACTGGATTGCCGGTGAGTATTCGATTGCCGATATCGCCATCGCGCCATGGCTACGCGGGCTCGAATTCTACGGCGCACACGACCTTGTCGGCTGGGAAGACCATTCCAACGTTGTGGCCTATCTTGACCGTTTCCTGGAACGGCCAGCGGTGCAAAAAGGTCTGGTCACACCTGCGCGGGACTGATTGCGTCAGCGATTTTTTCAGCAATCATGATAGTGGGCGCATTGGTGTTACCACCGATCAAGGTCGGCATAACTGATGCGTCCACCACTCGCAGCCCATCAACCCCATGTACCCGGCCTTCAAGATCAACGACGGCCATGTCATCGACACCCATCTTGCAGGTTCCCACGGGGTGATAAATCGTGTCCGCCCGGTTGCGAATATCTGCCTCAAGCGCCTGATCGCTACCGTCATGCGCATATAACCGTTTGGCGCGCCACGGCTCCAGCGGCGACGCCTCAAGGATCGATTCCATGATCCGCGCACCCCGTTTCAACAGGTCCAGATCGCGATCGTCGCTGAGGTACGCCGGATCGATACGCGGTGGTGCGCTAGCGCGATCTGCAGTCAAACCAACACTGCCCCGACTGAACGGACGCAAAACACAGACATGGCAGGAAAAGCCGTGGTGAAGGTGAATCTTGCGCATGTGATCGTCAACAATCCCAACAACAAAGTGCAGCTGAAGATCCGGCCTGGGAACCGACGGGTCGGACTTGAAGAACGCACCACCTTCGGCAAATGGAGATGCGAATAGGCCCTCTCCGCTTCGGCGCCAGTCTAAGCCCGCTTTGGCCAGGTTCCATAACCCACCCGGTGTCAGGCCGATCACATCCTTACGTTTTGATCGATAACTCAGGACATAGTCCAGATGGTCCTGAAGATTCTGACCAACACCCGGCAAATCATGCAGAACCGGAATACCATGCTGGGCCAATTCGGATTCAGGCCCGATCCCCGACAGCATCAGCAGTTGTGGGGAACCAAATGCGCCACCGGAAACAATGACTTCCTGACGGGCGCGGATTTCGACAACCTTCTTCTTGTGGCGCACCTGTACGCCGGTCGCCCGCTTCTGATCAAAGAGGATTTTCTGGGCCTCAGCCCCGGTCAGGATCGTCAGGTTCTGCCGCAGTTTCACATCGCGCAGATAAGCGGCAGAGGCTGAACATCGCTCGCCCTTGTGCGACCCGTTATGAAACTGTGTCACCTGATACAGGCCTGCCCCTTCTTGCTCTGGCCCGTTGAAATCATCCGTTTCGCGGATTTGCTGCTGGCCACAGGCTTCAACAAAGGCATGAGAGATGGCGCGAGGCTCGGATTGATCGGCAACCTGCAGGGGACCACTTGCCCCATGCAGGTCATCGGCACCACGCGCATTGCCCTCTGCCCTTCGGAAATAAGGCAACACGCTTTGCCAATCCCACCCCTCGCAACCAAGATCGGCCCATTCGTCGTAGTCGCTGGGATGGCCACGCACATAGAGCATCGCGTTGATTGCCGATGATCCGCCTAGCGCCTTGCCCCGTGGCTGAAATCCTTTGCGCCCGTTCAATTCCGGTTGTGGCACCGTGTGAAAGGCCCAATTGTTCAGCTTGGGCCGCCCCGAGATCATGGCCGCAACAAGGGCCGGAGCCCGGATCAGAAGATCCTCTCCGGCTCCGCCAGCTTCGATCAGGCAAACGCTTGTATCCGGGTGTTCACTAAGACGGGCCGCCATGACACAGCCAGCAGAACCACCACCTACAATGACATAGTCGAATTCCATGGCCGCCTCTCCCGCTGCTGTCTGAAACAACGGTAGAAAGCACGCAGAAATCCGGCAATCAGAACGTAACGTGAGTTACTTTGGCAACTTCCCGGTCAGGACGTAGCGCAGCACTTCAACCACCTGCGAAGGTTGCTCAGCCACAGCCAGGGCAGCAGCATCAACCTCTTTCAGCGCGTGCTGGTGGTCGGGACCGTGCAGAACGATCAGTGATTTTCCCAACGCCGCCGCGTATCCCGCATCAAAGGCCGCGTTCCACTGTTTGTATTTCTCACCAAACCGCACGACGACCACATCCGCATCTGAAATCCCCTTTCGGGTACGGATCGCATTGACCATCGCGCCCTTGTGGTCGTGCCAGTACTTGTTCGGCTCGGCACCCAGAATGGCGACACCGCAATCGTCGCTGGCATCGTGATCGGTCACGGGGCTGTTGAAGGTAATGTCCAAACCCTGTGCACCGTCGATAATCTGTTCGCGCCAGTCGGTGTGGATTTCACCAGAGAGGTATACGTTCAGGCCCATAGCAAACTCCGAATTTGTTTCAGAGCATGCATAGGACACAATGGGCGCTGGCCCAATGCGGAAAGTGTCGGTTCGGGCTTAAATCTTGCGCGCCACCAAAAACCGTCTTGCATCGCGTGCCGGGAAACTGTCGCATTCGACGATTTCGAACCCGGCCCTTTCAACGGTTGCATCCAACTCTGCTTCGGACAGAAACCGCACAAACGGCGCCTTGCCCAGCAACTGCATGACCGGCAAAGCCAACCGTACAGCTTGAAACCGCAGGTTTATGCCGCGTTGTGGCGGGCAGAAGGTTTTTGAGATGAACAAACCACCCGGCTTCATCACCTCATGAACAGAGGCCAGAGCCGCATTCAGGTCTTCGACCAGATGCAACACATTGAATGCCAGCACCACGTCGTAGGACCAGGAGGGCGGACGGCTTGCATCAGCCTGAACAAAGGCCACGTTTTCGATCTGCTGCTCTGTCGCGCTCTTCTGACCGACCGCCAGCATGCAGGGGGAAACATCGCTGGCGGTAATCGTATCGGCATAGGGGGACAGGCGCAGCGCGGTCATTCCCGTGCCACATCCCAGTTCTAACACATCGTCGGTTTTCTTGAGATAGGAAGCTGTCCGTTCGAGCGTATGCTCATAGGAATCCATATCCTTTATTGGAGTTCGGGCATATTTTTCAGCCACTCCGTCCCAGAATTTCGCGGCGGTC
>NZ_SMMF01000921.1:23303-33829 GCF_009711355.1 Roseibium sp. RKSG952
CATATTTGTATGAAACAACTCGGCGACTTTGACTGGAATCACATCCGCGCCTTTCTGGCGACGGCCGAGACCGGGTCGTTTTCTGCAGCCGCCCGTAATTTGGGACAGACGCAACCAACGCTCAGCCGACAGATCGCAGCGCTCGAGCAAGATCTGGGTGTAATGCTGTTTGAGCGTGTAGGGCGCGCGTTAGAGATCACACAGGCCGGAATGGAATTGCTGGAGCATACCCGGTTGATGGGTGATGCAGCGAACCAAATTGCGCTGACCGCTTCGGGGCAGGCACAATCCATCGACGGGCTGGTCCGCATCACCGCCAGCGATGTGATGTCTGCCTATTTCCTGCCAGAGCTGTTGCGCGAAGTCCGGGCGCAGGCTCCGCGCCTGAGAATCGACGTGATCGCCTCGAATGACATTCAGGACCTGATGCGCCGTGAGGCAGATATCGCGATCCGTCATGTACGACCGGAACAGCCCGAACTGATCGCCAAACTGGTGCAGGAAGCCTCGGGTCATTTCTATGCCACGACCAAATATCTGAACCACGCGGGGCGCCCTAAATCCAAGCACGACTTGTCACAGCATGAATTCATCAGCTTCGGCAATACGGATCAGATGATCGCCTATCTGAAACCACTGGGCATTCACCTGAGCGATGAGAACTTTAGGTTGGGATCACAGAACGGAATCGTGGCCTGGGAATACGCCAAGCAGGGTTTTGGCATCGCACCCATGTCTGAGGTTGTGGGCAATGCAACACCCGGCGTCGAACGAGTAATGCCCGAAATGGAGCCCATCAAATTCCCGATCTGGCTGACCACCCATCGCGAGTTACATACCAGCCGCCGCATCCGGCTGGTCTTTGATCTGCTGGCCGACTACCTGTCCAAATAAAAACGCGCCCGAAGGCGCGTTTAAGAAAAGATATGCAGTGGCTTTATCCGCGCAGGACACCGCCAGTTGCCTTGGTGACCTTGGCGATGATCTTCTCAGCCACCGCTTCGATGTCTTTTTCCTTCAGCGTCTGATCCGTGGGCTGCAAACGCACGGTGATCGCCAGAGATTTCTTGCCTTCACCCAGGCTGCCACCAATGAATTCGTCAAAGACGCGGACGTCTTCGATCAACGCCTTGTCGGCACCAGCAGCTGCATTGACCAGCGTCAGCGCCTCAACGCCTTCGTCGACTACAAAGGCAAAGTCCCGCTCGACCGCTTGCAGGTCGCGCAATTCCAGCGCGGCACGGGTCGCACCGGACTTACGGGGCAGAGGCACCTCGTCCGGCCAGATGGTGAAGGCCATTGCCGGGCCTTTGATGTCCATTGCCTGCAGGATGCGCGGGTGCAACTCGCCGAACACGCCGAGAACCTTCTTCGGACCCAAACAGATTTTGCCGTGACGGCCCGGATGCCACCAGGCATCGCCATCACGCAGGATCTGAACCTTCGCGGGCGCACCGATAGCGGCCAGCACAGCCTCGGCATCCGCCTTGGCGTCGAACACATCGACAGGGCGTGACGCACCGTGCACGTCCTTTGGACCATTGCGACCAACCAGCAGGCCGGTGATCTGGGTTTTTTGGTCGCCGGGCTCACCATCATGGAAGACAGGCCCGACCTCGAACAACGCCACGTCCGCATATCCACGCGCCTGATTGCGGGCCGCGGCCTGCAGCAGACCGGGCAGCAGATCGGGGCGCATATGGCTCATCTCGGACGAGATCGGGTTTTCCAGCTGCGTGGCTTCATCCCCGCCACCGAACAGAGCGGCAGAGGCCTGATCAATGAAGGTGTAGGAAACGCACTCATTGTACCCCAGCGCCGCACAGGTTCGCCGCGCCATCGACTGACGGCGTTGAGTCGGTGTCATCACCGGTTTAGGGATGCCATTGGTCACACGCGGCAAGGGCTTGCCCTGCAACTTGGTTAGCGACGCAATCCGCGCGACCTCTTCCACCAGATCAGCCTCACCCATGATATCGGGGCGCCAGCTGGGAACGTGAGCCATCTCACCCTCCAGACGGAAGCCCAGACGGGTCAGGGTTTGACGTTGCTCGGCCTCGGGAATGTCCATGCCAACCAGCGACTGCACACGCTCGGCATCCAGCTTGTAGGCCCGTGCGTGGTTCGGTGCTTTGCCCGCTTCGACCACCTTGGATACTTCGCCGCCGCAGATATCCAGGATCATCTGTGTCGCGTGTTCCAGCCCTTCCAGCGTGTACTCAGGATCCACGCCACGCTCAAAGCGATAGCGCGCGTCCGAGTTGATCTTCAACGCACGACCGGTCAACGCGATCTGCACGTGGTCCCAGAACGCGCTTTCGAGGAAGACGTTCACGGTCTCTTCGGTACAGCCGGTTTCCTCACCACCCATGATACCAGCGATGGATTCGGGACCTTTGTCGTCCGAAATCACCATCATGCCGGGCTGCAGGGAGTATTCCTTCTCATCCAGCGCAACCAACTTTTCGCCACCCTTGGCGCGGTGGACACGCAGGTTGCCCTGTACCTTGTCAGCATCAAACACGTGCAACGGCCGGTTCTGATCGAAGGTCATGTAGTTGGTGATATCGACCAGAGCCGAGATCGGGCGCAGGCCGATTGCCTTTAGCTGATCCTGCAGCCATTGCGGGCTGGGGCCGTTCTTGACGCCCTTGATCAGGCGACCGGTGAAATGCGGGCAGCCGTCCAACGTGTCTTCATCAATGGTCACCTTGATCGGGCTTTCATAGTCACCCGGCACAGGCACATAGTCGCGCTGCTTCAGTGTGCCGATACCGCGCGCTGCAAGGTCGCGGGCAATCCCTTCGACACCCAGTGCATCGGGACGGTTCGGGGTGATCGCAATCTCGATCATCGGATCGACCTTCGAGGGGTCGTTCTCGGCTAGCCAGTCAATGAACTTGTCCCCAACCTCGCCCGAGGGCAGCTCGATGATGCCATCATGCTCGTCCGACAGCTCCAGCTCGCGTTCCGAAGCCATCATGCCAAAGCTTTCGACGCCGCGGATCTTGCCGACGCTGATGGTCAGGTCCAGACCGGGGATGTACATGCCCGGTTTGCAGACGACGACGGTGATCCCTTCGCGCGCATTTGGGGCACCGCAGATGATCTGCAGCTCACCCTCATCGGTATCAACCTTGCAGACGCGCAGCTTGTCAGCATCCGGGTGTTTCTCGGCATGTTTCACATAGCCAAGGGTGAAATCCTTCAGCCGGTCCGCCGGGTTCACGATCTCTTCGACCTCAAGCCCGAGATCGGTCAGCGTCTCGGCAATCTCATCTACCGACGCATCTGTGTCGAGGTGGTCTTTCAGCCAGGACAGAGTGAATTTCATTGCACGGGGCCTTTTTTGGCAAACATCCAGTCGGCACAGGCAATGGCAAAGATTGGACCAAGGTGCAAGCGCTGCGCGTCACGGATAGGTGGGGGTGCGGCCCAAAAGCTCATCCAACTGCCAGCCGATCCAGCCATGCGGGATAAAATGGCCACCCGGATGGGTGTCCAGCGTAACCTGCCCCTGCGCGCAATCGGTCCATTCCACGCGGCTGAGCGTCAGAAACGGCCTCACGCTCCAGTCGCCGCGCGGGGTTGCACCATTGCAGTTATACTTTTCCCGCCACAGCGCCACCGGATAGGTGGTGTCGCCACCCGGACCAAAGGGGAAATCCATCACCGTATCATCCGTCCCATGCACATGGCGCACCTGAGCCGGCGCTTGCGGGCAATCCTCGGTCTGGCGGATCGATCCTGCGATGGCGAGCAATGCCGCCGTATCGTTGCCCGACTGACAGACATAGCGCCATGCCATCGCGCCACCGAAAGAATAGCCCGAGACGTAAATACGCCGTGGATCAATTGGATACCGTTGCGCAACGTCCTCCAGCACGCGATTCGCAAACTCTACATCCCCGGTTTCGGGTGACCAAAAGTTCCAGCTTTTGCCCAATCCGTTCGGGGCCACCAGTAGCACACCCCGCAGCTTCGTCGCACCTGCAATGCGTTCATGGTTCACGACAACATTACCCTGCCGCGCCCAGCCGTGGAAATGCAGCAACACCGGCAGAGGCGTTTCGCCGTCCCAGCCGTCCGGCTCGAGCACATGGTATGAGCGGTCACCGACCTCACAGGCGGTATCGCCATGGCAATCGGATTTCCAAGGCCCCATTGCAAGGGCCGGAGCAGAGGAGAGCAGAAGCAGGCAGAGCAAACGATAAATCATTGGCCGGAGCCTAGCTACCTAACACCACCTGTCACGTCACAACCTCGTGGGGGGGGTGTAACAAGCAGCGCCGTCACTAGACGGAGGGATGTCCAGGGCGCGGCTTACCGATTTTGCTCAGCCCCTGCTTTGCGCAGGCAAAACCGATGGTTAGCTCACTTGGAGCGGCCGATTAGCTTTTTAGTCTTCTGCAATTGATTTTGCTGGTCGCGCCAGATTTCGTCACGTTTTTTCCAAACGCTGTGATGCGCTGCGCCAAAAACACTGACCGGGCCACACACGATCACCCAATAGGTAAGCAACACCCAATTAGGCGCAAGTATGGCCACTGCGATAAAGCCTAAGGCAGCTAAAATCTCAATAACGTAACCTTGCCAGCGCGGCATGCTTTCAGCGCGAGTAAGGCACCAGTTGTAGCACCAAGCCATTACCGCGCTGAGCTGATACACTTAACGACTCAAACCACCATGCAGGTTCGGCATATCCAGCGCCGCGAACCCGTAATGGCGCAGCCAGCGCAGGTCGGAATCAAAGAAGGCCCGCAGATCCGGAATGCCGTATTTCAGCATCGCCAGACGGTCGATGCCGATGCCAAAGGCAAAGCCCTGATAGATCTCGGGGTCGATGCCACCGGCGGCGATCACCTTGGGGTGGACCATGCCGGACCCCAGAATCTCCATCCAGTCGTCACCCTCGCCGATCTTTAGCTGACCGTTATCCCAGGAACAGCGGATATCGACCTCGGCTGACGGTTCGGTGAAGGGAAAGTGCGATGCACGGAAGCGCAGTTCGACGTCGTCAACCTCGAAGAACGCCTTCACGAATTCCTCCAGAACCCATTTCAGGTTTGCCATCGAGATGTCCTTATCGATGGCCAGCCCCTCGACCTGATGGAACATCGGCGTGTGGGTCTGATCATAGTCGGCGCGATACACGCCGCCCGGGCAAATCACACGGATCGGCGCGCCCTGCAGTTCCATCGAACGAATCTGGACGGGCGAAGTATGGGTGCGCAGCACGTGCGGCGGGCGATTGTCGCCCTCGGCGCGGTGCATATAGAACGTATCCATCTCGGCCCGCGCGGGGTGGTGGCCAGGGATGTTCAGGGCGTCGAAGTTGTGCCAGTCGGTTTCGATCCGCGGCCCTTCGGCGACGGAGAAACCCAGTTCGGCAAAGATCGCGGTCAGTTCCTCGGTCGCCTGGCTGACCGGGTGGATCGAGCCCTGACGACGTGCCCGGGTCGGTAGTGTAACGTCGAGCCACTCGGTGCGCAGACGCTCATCCAGCGCGGCATCGGCCAGCGCGGCTTTTTTGGCAGAAAGCGCCGAGTTAATCTCATCCTTCAGGGCATTCAGCGCGGGGCCTGCAACCTGACGCTCTTCGGGCGTCATTTTGCCCAACTCGCGCATCTTCAGCGCAACCTCGCCCTTTTTGCCGACAGCGGCGACGCGGATCGCCTCAAGCGCGTTTTCGTCGCCCGCTTCGGCGATCTGCCCCAGATATTTTGCCTTAAGATCGTCCATGACGCTTTCCGAAACTGGCCCCTGAATTTGGTCCAGAACCTGCTATCGGCCCTGCCCCGCGAATGCAAGCGGGACAGGCGCGATCAATAGCTGAAGTCGGGATAAATCCGCGTCAGGTCACCGTTCCAGTCACCATTGTAGTGATCCAGCAACTCATCCGCCGGAACCTTGCCGGTTTCGATGCTGTCTTTCAGCGCGTTCAAGAAGTGCGTTTCATCCGGCACCAGCCCCCCGGCGCCGGGGCGGGCACGGGATTTAAGACCGGCCTCAGAGATCGCAACAACCTCACGCGCAAGATCATGCATGCTGATGCCGCCAACTTTCGCCTGCAACCCATCCTTGGCAGCTTCGACCCGCAACGCCTCTCGCGTTTCGGCATCCCAGCCTTTGACCAGATCCCATGCTGCATCCAGCGCGCCTTGATCGTAGGTCAGACCAACCCAGAACGCAGGCAAAGCACACAATCGACGCCACGGTCCACCATCGGCACCACGCATTTCCATGAACTTCTTGATCCGCGCCTCGGGGAAGGCTGTGGTCAGGTGGTCGGCCCAATCACTAAGGGTCGGCGTCTCACCCGGCAGCGCGGGCAACTTGCCCTGCAGGAAGTCACGGAAAGACTGGCCCAGCGCATCGATATATTTGCCGTCGCGGTATACAAAGTACATCGGCACATCCAGGGCGTATTCGACCCAACGCTCGAACCCGAAGCCTTCCTCGAAAACAAAAGGCAACATACCGGTACGTGCATCGTCCAGATGCCGCCAGATATAGCTGCGCCAGCTTTTCTGACCGTTGGGTTTGCCTTCGAAGAACGGAGAATTGGCAAATAGAGCGGTGGCCACAGGCTGCAATGCCAGCGCAACGCGCAGCTTTTGCACCATATCAGCTTCGGACCCGAAATCGATATTGACCTGCACGGTACAGGTCCGGCGCATCATTGCGCGGCCCATGGTGCCGACCTTTTCCATGTAGTCATTCATCAGCACATACCGCCCCTTGGGCATCAACGGCATGTCCTCATGCTTCCAGATCGGTGCGGCCCCAAGGCCGATGAAACCGACCCCGATCTTGTCAGCGATATCCTTCACATCGCGCAGATGCGCGTTCACCTCGTCACAGGTTTCGTGAATCGTCTCAAGCGGGGCGCCGGATAGCTCTAGTTGACCACCTGGTTCAAGCGAGACATTGGCCCCGTCCTTTTGCAGACCGATCAGCTTGCCGCCTTCTTCCAGCGGCTCCCATCCGTGCAGATCACGCAGGCCCTGAAGCACCGCAAGAATCGATCGTTCACCCTCATAGGGCAACGACTTCAGCGTATCCTTGCAATAGCCGAACTTTTCATGCTCGGTGCCAATGCGCCACTCTTCCTTGGGCTTGCAGCCCGATGCCAGATATTCGGCCAGTTGCTCGTGGCGTTCGATCGGACCGCCGCCTGACTGAGGGATGGACATGAACCGTGCTCCGATCCTGATGTGTCTTGACTTAACGGCCAGTGGTGGGGGGAAACGATGCCGGTGTCAATGCAGCCGCGCATGCGGCGGGCGCATTGGACGTCGTTCCCAGATCACGACCGGATGAATCGATCCACCCTTGAGTTCCGACAACATTTGCTCGGTTTTCAGCCCCGGAAGGCTTGAGAACACATCGAACAGGGCTTCGGCACCTTCGGCATTCACAGGAATGTGAACCGCCGGCTGGCCCGGTTGATCCAACACCCAATGCGCCGGGTTCGATGTTGGGTCCAGCGCCAGACGCTCGATCTCACCGGTTGCGATGATGCCGCCATCCAGCGGACCCATGTAAGTGATTTGCCCTTCATCAACCGTGACCACACCCGGCCCGCCTGCGCCCATGCGAAAGCGCGCCCGTTGGATACCAATCACTGCCAGAGCTGCCGAGACCGCAACCAGAAGCCAGCCTAACCAGCCCAGCAAACCGCCCGGCCCATTGATCCAGCTGACACCGAGGATCAGGACAAACCCCGCCGCCAGAACCTCGCGCCAGCGCCAAAGAGCCATCTTGGCTTCGGGTCGGATGAAACTCATGCCGTGTCCTCGGGGTTTTTGAACAGAATCAGGGAATAATGGCCTGCTGGCCGGAACCCTATTGCAATATAGGCACGCGCGGCTGCTTCGCTAGCGGCGAAGAGCACCGCGCGTGTCGCACCTTTGGTTCGGGCCTCACACAGATGCAATGCCAATGCCAGTCGCGCGTATCCTCGTCCGCGCAGTTGGGTCGGCGTGTAGACTCCGCCGACCTGAACAACCTCCGGCAAACGCGCATTGAACCCGGTCATTCCGACGGGCTGACCGTTCATCAACAAAACCCGATGAGAGTTGCGGTGAATGTAGGCTGCAATGTCAATTTTTGCCTGCCCTCTTGCACGTTCATCGCCGAAACCCATTGCTTCGACCAGATAGCTTTGTCGCCAACCCTCGGTTATGGACGTGTCAACCTCCCCAAGTGGCACCAACTCAGCCCCAGCAGCGTTGGGCACAACCATTTGCTTCAGATCCAGCGAGAAGCCCGGTTCATCGCTATTGAGCGTTGCCGGTCTGTCGTTCCAGCCTGCAAGACGCATAATTCGGCAGGCTTGCGTTGCCTCCCCTGCCAATCCAAACAGCTTGCGCCCACGGATGAAGCGAATCGCCTCGTTCAGTTCTTCATCCGAGCATTCAGGACATTGCGGCAGGACCATTCCTTCATTGGTGACAGCGAAAACCGCACGTAGGTCGTCACCCAAAATCCAAATATCCAAAGCCCGCCGGTCCGAACCGCGCAGACCGTAATCCCGCAAATTGGCCAATGGAAACATCGAGGTCTGGATGTGCCGGGACAGAAATTCGTCAATTCGTGGCACATCCGTTTCCTGTGCCGACCGCCAGGTCACGACCAATCCCCGAACGCCTGCTGCCACATGGTCAACGCGGCAACCGCAGCAGTGTCTGCGCGCAGAATGCGCGGGCCCAGACTGACCACATGAGCGAATGGGAGCGCTGCAAGTCGTTTACGCTCTTTCTCAGAAAACCCACCCTCGGGGCCAATCAAGATGGCCCAGGGTTGCCCCGTCTTGTTTTCGGCCAAACGCAGGGCAGAACCAACTTCGGCCTCGTCGCAGAACATCAGCTGACGGTCTTGCGGCCAGTCGTCGAGCATCCGGTCGAGCCGCTGCAATTCCGTAACTTCGGGCACAAAGGTCCCGCCACATTGCTCAGCGGCTTCAACCGCGTGGGCCTGCAGCCGGTCCTGACGAACACGTTCTGAATTTGTGAACTCCGTCTGGACCGGTACGATCCTTGCCGCGCCCATCTCGACCGATTTTTCGACGATGAAATCCGTGCGTGCCTTTTTGATCGGCGCAAAAAGCAACCACAGATCAGGCGGCAATTGCAGGGGCTTTGACTGCTCGGTACAGGATAATTCTCCGCCGCGTTTTCCGGCCTGAACGACCTCGGCCAGCCATTCACCATCCTGCCCGTTGAACAAGGCGACATGGGCGCCAACAGCCAGACGCATGACACCGAACAGGTAATGGGCCTGCTCGCGCGTCAAATGAACCGATTGCCCCTGCCCCAGCGGGTGCTCTACATACAGCCTGATCTTCGCACTCATGGGACCTTACATATGCAAGGCAATGCCCCAACACCAGATGGTCAGGTCGCCGATGCCGTCACCGGTAACTGGGTCGACACACATGCCCCGGCCTTTGCCCGACCCTATCTGCGCCTGTCGCGCGCCGACCGGCCGATCGGGACATGGCTTTTGCTGATTCCCTGCTGGTGGGGACTTGCACTTGCCATACTCAGCGACGGCAATGCGCGATGGGAGGATTTGTGGATCGCAATCGGCAGCGCCTTAGGAGCGTTTCTGATGCGCGGGGCTGGCTGTACATGGAACGACATCACCGATCGCGATTACGATGGTCAGGTCGAACGCACCCGTTCGCGCCCGATCCCGTCCGGACAGGTGAGCGTTCGGCAGGCGGCTTTCTGGATGGTTCTTCAGTGCCTGCTGGCCCTGGCGATTCTGCTGACCTTTAACCGGGCCGCAATCGCCATGGGTGTTTTGTCTCTCCTGCCTGTCACGATTTACCCGTTCGCAAAGCGATTCACTTGGTGGCCGCAGGTCTTTCTGGGTCTGGCCTTCAACTGGGGCGCCTTGCTGGCATGGGCTGCACATACGGGCACGATAGGCTGGCCCGCCATCCTCCTGTACCTGTCCGGCATCGCATGGACCCTCTTCTATGACACCATCTACGCGCATCAGGATGCCGAAGATGACGAGCTTGTGGGCATCAAATCCACCGCCCGATTGTTCGGAACCGATACCTCCAAATGGCTGAAGTATTTTCTGGTCGCGACCGTGTCTTTGATGGGTCTTGCCATCATCGATGCTGCCGTACCCGGGGCGTCGGTGCTCGCAATCCTTGTTGCCATCGCCGGGCCATGGGCGATGGGCTGGCACATGGCCTGGCAATTGAGGGGTCTGGACATTGAGGACAACGCCAAGCTCTTGCAGTTGTTCCGTTCAAATCGCGATACCGGCCTCATTCCGCTGATCTTCCTTTGCGTCGCCCTGTTGCTCTGATTGCACCTCGGCTCCAGGGTCTGTAAGAGTCCGTGCGACCGGTTGAGGAGTTTCATACCCGCCCATGCGTCTGCCGTACTTTTTCGTCGTCGCCCTGATCTTTCTCGTGTCAGCAGGGTTGTCCCTGCTGGCTGCCAGCTCAGCGGTGACAAAGATCGAAGAAACCTCGGAATTTGCCGTAAGAAAGGCGCTGA
>NZ_SMMF01000921.1:33982-63732 GCF_009711355.1 Roseibium sp. RKSG952
AGTGGCACCGACCGCTGATCTGGCACCGCCCCGGTTCTCGGCCGAAATTCTGCGCAATGACAGCGGCATCTCGGTAATCGGTCTGATCCCAGAAAGCGAAGACCGAGAAGCACTGATGGACAATCTGCAGCGACTTGACGGTGATGCGGTTGTGTCAGACCTGATGGAAACTGCCGACTACCCCAAACCCCGTGGCTGGGATGATGCGCTGGACTATGCGGTGCAGGCACTTGCCCGATTGCCACGTGCCAAAATCTCTGCCAGCCCCGGACTGGTCAAAATCACGGCGATTGCGGACAGCCAGCAGGAAAAGGAAAAGCTTGAACAGGACCTGACCCGAGCAGCCCCTCCTAGTTTGCGCATCGGTCTTTCGATCTCGGCTCCGCGCCCGGTTATCACGCCGTTTACGCTGCGCTATCTGATTGACGAAACCGGCGGAACATTTGACGCCTGTTCCGCGCAGGACGAAGATGCCCGTGATGCCATTGTGGCCGCGGCCGAAAAGGCTGGTATGACCGGTCCATATTCCTGCACCATCGGTTTGGGTGTCCCTTCTCCTAACTGGGATGTAGCGGCAGGTCAAAGCATTCAGGCACTGGCCGACATCGGGCAGGGCTCTGTGACCATGTCTGACGCGGACATCACCCTGATTGCAGCACAGGGTACAGATCCCGCGCTGTTTGATCGGGTTGTGGGCGAGCTGGAGAATGCCTTGCCCGAGGTCTTTGCACTGCACGCCGTCTTGCCTGAGCCGGAAACAGTCGAACAGACAGGCCCTGTCGAGTTCTCAACCACGCGCAGCCCTGAGGGACTGGTGCAGATGCGAGGTCGCATCGGTGACGAAACCACACGGGATATGGTCGACAGCTACGCTCGCGCGGCGTTTGGGTCTGAACAGGTTCATACCGCCACCCGCATCGTGTCAGACCTGCCTGCAGATTGGTCGGTCCGAGTATTGGCGGGACTTGAAGCTTTGGCCCAGTTGCACAATGGGGCTTTGATCGTGACCCCGGATTCCGTTTCCGTATCAGGCGTCAGCCATGACAAAGACGCTAAAGCCCGCATTGCCGGAATGCTCTCTGACAAGCTGGGTGATGCACAGGACTTCGATCTCGCCATCACCTATCAGGAACCTCCGGAACCCGAAGATGCGCTGCCTGACCCCGAACTGTGTGAAACGCAGATCGCCGATGTTCAGGGCAGCAGCAAGATCGCATTCGAACCCGGTTCAGCCACCGTGGCAGCGGATTCGCGCGATACGCTCAACCAAATCGCCGAGATTCTGCGTGAATGCGGACCTATCCGGATGGAAATACAGGGTCACACTGATAGTCAGGGCCGTGAAGAAATGAACCAGCAGCTGAGTCAGGCGCGTGCCCAATCCATCCTGAATGAGCTGCGCGGCCGCCGGGTGCCGACATCCAGCTATTCAGCAGTCGGCTATGGTGAAACGCAGCCCATCGCGGACAACGACACCGAAGAGGGGCGCGAAGAAAACCGCCGCATCGAATTCCGCCTGATCCGCCCCGAACCCGTATCCAATACCGAAACAGGATTGGAAGCGATGGAAGTGACGACCGAGCCTGGCGAAGCGGAACAGCCTGACGAGCAAACAGAAGACAACGCATCTGACGCGGATGCAGAGGACCAATAAGTTGAACAGAACCGAATTCATCATCGCCACTGCCATCATCCTGTTTGCGGCCTTTTGCATGGGCTGGTTCGCCAACTGGCTGGCACACCGACTGTCCCGCGTCCGCCAAAGCGACGTGGCCGATCTGGATCGCATGAGTCAGGAATTGCACGAGGCCGAGGAAACCCGGGATCAGGCGATTACTTATCTGCAGCAGCGCGAAGCCGAGCTGACCAATCAGCTGACCCAGACCGAAGCTGAACTTGCCGCGGCAATGGATGGCCTGCGCGCGGCCCGGCAAGAGGCCGAAGAGCTTCGCGGTCGGATCAACAACGCAGATTAACTCGGGCCTGACGGTCCCGTCTCTCAGTTTTCAGTCAGAGGCTTCGTACTGGCTCGTGGCCTGGATCGGCATCTTTTAGCCGGTTCAAATCGACTCACTTCAGTTTTTCCAACAAATTCAATATCATGAATTGGTACGATTTTGCCTACGCGTACCAGTGTTCACTATCCAGCAAAATTGGAGTGTACTATGAATTTCAAATCAACTTTAAAGACCGTGACTATCGTAACTGCCTATTTCGCAACCACAACATTCGCTTCGAGTGATGTCATCCCATCCGAAAACGATACCTTCACCAATTGGGGTGAGGAATCGGGCTGGACCATTTTTGTGGATGAAACACGCGGGTCGTGCTTGATCGAACGGATGGACGAAAATCAGAACGTTGTGCAAATGGGTCTGACAAAGGACCACGAGATGGGATATCTCGGTGTGTTCACAAAGAATGACATTGGCCTCAAGGGCAAGAAAGAAGAGATCATTCTGTCACTAGACGGAAATCTGTATTCAGCCGAGGCGCATAAGAAAACCAAGCATCTGGCCGAAGGATATACCGGCGGTTACATCCTGGCGAATAATCCGCAATTCGTCGACGATGTGATGAAGAAATACGATATGACCGTATTCCCTGAGAAAGAGTTCGCGTTCACCGTGAATTTGGACGGCACGCTCAAAGCCATCGAAGCTGCCCGTAAATGTAATCAGGAACAGACCAGCTGATCTTCTGAAAACCATGCCAGCATCCGTCCAAGGATGCTGGTGCCAAAGGCTTACCAGCGGCTCAGCGCGTCTTCGTCTTCGTCCTTGGCAGCAACCCAATCCGCCCCGGAAGCAGAGATTTCCTTTTTCCAGAACGGCGCGCGGGACTTGAGGTAATCCATCAGATACTCTGCCGCTTCGAACGCATCCTTACGATGCGGTGCAGCGGTCGCGACCATCATGATACGATCACCCGGTGCCAAACGCCCGTGGCGATGGATGACCAGAACATCCCCCAATGACCAGCGCGACTTGGCCTCTTCTGCAATTTTGGTAATCGCCCTTTCAGTCATGCCCGGGTAGTGTTCGATTTCCATGACATCGAGATCGCCCCGAGCCAGATCACGAACAACGCCGGTAAACGTCACGATCGCACCATTCGCAGTGTCGCTGGCGGCAAAGGCATTTGCCTCTGCACCAAGATCGAACTCTTCCTGCTGAACCGCGATGCGCACCGGCTTAGCCTCCGGTCATCGGCGGAAAGAACGCAACTTCCCGCACACCCTGAAGCGGCGCGTCAAAGTCGGACAACTCCTGATCCAGTGCAACGCGCAGTGCCGACAGATCCGCGAACGCAGCCGCGTACCGATCTTCACGCGCACTGAGCTCGGCCACGAGGTCATTGACTGTTGCGGCCTCGGTCTCGACCTTCTCTTTCGGGAGGCCGATCCGTTCACGCACCCAAGCGAAATACAGTACATCCATCCCTTAACTCTCCTTCAGATGAGGCATGGCTTTACGTAGGTAGTCATAGCCTGTGATCAATGTCAGCGTCGCCGCAATCCACAACAGCCACAATCCGATCCGCCCGGCCCAGAACATGCCTTCCAGTTTCCATGCCAGCCCGTTCACATCTTCGGTCTGCCCGCTAAGGATCTGGTCAATCAACTCAGCATCCATACCGAATGTGGACATCACAAAGTAATGCTCGAATATTCCCTGCGAGAACAGCACGGCGATTGCCACCATCTGTGCCGTAGTCTTCCACTTTGCCAGCTTGGTAACCTTGAGCGTTCCTGCAACATCACCCAGATATTCACGCAATCCGGACACGAAGACTTCGCGAAACAGGATAACCGTGGCGGGCAGCACCAGCCATGGTGTCCAGTGTTCGGTTGAATATCCCACAAGGATCATCAAAGCGATCACAACCATCGCCTTATCGGCAATCGGGTCCATCATCGCCCCGATCTTGGTTTCCTGCTTCCAGGCACGTGCCAGATAGCCATCGAACCAATCGGTAATGGCGGCTGTCATGAACAGGATCAGTGCAAACCAATCCGCATAGGGACGGGTGAAGTACAGAAACATCACGGCCAGTCCGGGGGCAGCAAGCAACCGCAGGACGGTCAGAATGTTGGGCAAGTTCCATTTCATGAGGCCGACCCTACATTGCTGTTTCAGGACAGAAAAGACAGAGTGATCAAAAACTGCTCGGATCACAGTCGGTTGACCCCTTTCGGGTCAAAGCGTCGCAAGGCTGAACAGTCAAACCGATACTTCTTGGCCTCGGCTACATTTCCGGCCAGATTGCCGACCAGACCGGTCCGAGGCAGGCCGTTACCATCTTCAGACAGTCGGGACGTCGGACAACATGACAGCACATATACAAACCGATTCCCGATCGAACCTGATAGGCAGCGCCTGGATGATCGCTGCCATGGCGCTTTTCGCACTTGAGGACGCGCTGATCAAAAGCGCCTCATCTTCGATTCCAATCTGGCAAGTGCTGGTCCTTTTCGGCGCTGGTGGCGCGGTCATCTTTGCGGCTGTCGCCATGATACGAGGCACCCGACTGTTCCAACCCGATGTGCTGTCCCGCCCGATGAAGGTGCGGGTGATCTTTGAAATACTCGGGCGGCTTTTCTATGTTCTGGCCATCGCTCTGACGCCTCTGTCCTCGGCCACGGTGATCTTGCAGGCCACTCCTCTGGTTGTTGTCGCCGGGGCTGCGATGTTTTTCGGAGAAACCGTTGGCTGGCGACGGTGGAGCGCAATTCTGATCGGCCTGATCGGCGTGGTGATCATCATCAAACCAACCGGAGACAGTTTCTCGGCCCTGTCGATCCTTGCCGTGTTGGGAATGCTGGGATTTGCCGGGCGCGATCTGGCCAGCCGCGCGGCCCCTGCCACTCTGGGAACCGAGGTTTTAGGGTTTTATGGGTTCCTCTGCATCATCGTCGCCGGATTGGCTTATAGCTTCTGGGAAGGTGCACCGATGGAGCCGCTGACCACACATGTCAGCCTGCACATGTCGGGCGCGATCCTTATGGGGGTCCTGGCTTATGCCTCGCTGATGAAAGCCATGCGCACGGGTGAGGTTTCGTCAGTCACGCCATTCCGCTATTCGCGGTTGTTGTTCGGAATTGGACTTGGTGTGGTGATGTTCGGCGAGCGGCTGGACCAGACAATGTGGATCGGCAGCGCACTGATCGTGGCCTCGGGGATGTACATCCTCTGGCGTGGGCGAAAAACCTAACCCTTGTCGTGGAAGTAATCATAAACCTTTTGCGCCAAACCCGCTGAGATACCCTCGACCGCTTTCAAATCCGCCAGATTGGCCCGGCTGACCGCTTTGGCACTGCCGAAATGCGCCAGCAAAGCACGTTTACGCGCGGCGCCAACGCCCGGGATTTCATCCAAAGGCGTCGCCCCCACGGCCTTGGCCCGCTTGGCGCGGTGTGTCCCGATTGCAAACCGGTGCGCTTCGTCCCGCAGACGCTGAATGAAGTACAGAACAGGGTCATTTCGCTTCAGGGCAAAGGGGCGTTGCCCGATACGGTGGAACTCTTCCTTGCCGTGGTCGCGGTCGACACCTTTAGCGACACCTACCATCGGGATGTCTTCGACGCCGTGGGCCTGCATGATCTCGTGCACGGCGCTCACCTGCCCGGCTCCGCCATCGATCAACAGAAGATCGGGCCACATCCCTTTTTCCCGATCCGGGTCTTCTTTCTGAAGCCGGGTAAAGCGCCGGGTCAGAACCTCTTTCATCATGCCGAAATCATCGCCCGGGGTCAGGTCATCGCCGCGTATGTTGAATTTACGGTAGGCGTTCTTCATGAACCCTTCCGGCCCCGCGACGATCATCCCGCCTACGGCGTTGGTGCCTTGGATGTGCGAGTTATCGTAGACCTCAATCCGATCCGGAGGGCTGTCCAGATCAAACGCCTCGGCCACACCGCGCAACAACTTGGCCTGCGTGGCGCTTTCAGACATGCGACGCGCCAGAGATTCCCGCGCATTGCGCAAGGCACCCGCGACCAGCTCCTGCTTTTCACCGCGCTGAGGCACAAGGATCTCGACCTTGCGCCCCGCCTTTTCAGTCAGCGCCTCCTGCATCAGATCAGCGTTTTCAATCGCGTCCGATAGGATCAGTTGCCTGGGCGGCTCCTTGTTGTCGTAGAACTGGCCAAGGAAAGCCTCCATCACCTCGGCCGCCGACACATCCGGCCCGACGCGCGGATAGAAATCCTTGTTGCCCCAGTTCTGGTTTGCCCGGATGAAAAACACCTGCACACAGGCCTGCCCGCTGTCCATATAAAGGCCGATCACATCCGCCTCGGCCACGCCGCGCGGGTTGATGCCCTGAGAGGTCTGCACCTGCGTCAACGCGCGGATACGGTCGCGCAATCCGGCGGCGCGTTCGAACTCCATCGCCTCGGACGCGGCCATCATCTGTTCGGCCAGTTCCTCTTGCACCTTGGTTGAGCGACCGGACAGGAAGCGTTCGGCATCCTTGACGCTTTCGCGGTAGTCGGCCTCGGAAATCAGATCAACACAAGGCCCCGAACAGCGTTTGATCTGATAGAGCAGGCACGGCCGCGTCCGACTGTCGAACATGGAGTCCGAGCAATTGCGCAGTAGGAATGCCTTTTGCAGCTGGTTCAAAGTACGGTTTACGGCCCCGGCACTGGCAAACGGTCCGAAATAAGCGCCTTTCTCTTTCTTCGCCCCGCGATGTTTCTTTATTTGCGGAAAGGCATGATCCTTGGCGACCAGAATATTGGGAAAGCTCTTATCGTCCCTCAGCAACACGTTGTACTTGGGCTTGAGCTGCTTGATCAGGTTCTGCTCGAGCAGCAGCGCCTCGGTCTCGGTCCGCGTCGTCAGGAACATCATTGAGGCCGTTGCCGCGATCATCCGTTCGATCCGGCCTGAATGCCCCGGACGCGCATAGTTGGAAACCCGCGCCTTGAGGTTTCGCGCCTTGCCGACGTACAGTACACGACTATCCGCGTCGAGCATTCGGTATACGCCCGGCGAACTGTCCAGCGTCTTGAGATAACGCTGAATGCAGGCATAGCCGGTGGGTTGGGAGTCCGAGGTCGTTTCGCTGTGAGAAGTCATGGCTCTCAGATATGATTCTCTGACTATGGCTGCAATCTTGTGTCTCTCAGATCAAGAGAAAACAAATCCACGACTTCTGTGGATAACTGTGCAGATAACTTTCCAGGCACAACAAAATCCCCTTGAATCTTTGGCTTTTCCTTGAGTTGCACAAAAAATAGGCATCAAATTAACCTATTGTTTTTAAACAAAAGTTTTTTGAATACGTAGCAAGTGCATGAAAAATAAGACATTTTTGTAACGCGCGGGTAACAGAAATGAGAGCGGTGCAAAACTTGCAGCGGAATTACCTATTCCACACCCAACACATCTGGTGTCTGCCAACCCAAATGCTGACCGCCATCGACGCACAAAAGCTGCCCCGTGACGGCATGTGCATCCAAAAAATAGCCCAGCGCAGCCGTGATATCCGAGGGGTTCGACCCACGTTCAAGGATTGTGTTTTGACGCTGTGCCTTGAAATGATCTTCGCTCTGCCGATGACCCTGCACCGTAGGGCCGGGGCCAATGGCATTCACACGGATCGCAGGTGTCAGTGCTTGTGCTGCGGTGCGTGTCAGAGCCCATAACCCCATTTTCGCGATCGTATAGGACATGAACTCTGGGGTCAGCTTGCGCACCCTCATATCGACCATGTTGACGATCAGCCCCGTGGCCTGTGGCTCGCCGTTCTCATCAATCCTGGGCTCCAGCCCCTGTTCTGCCATAGCCTGGGTCAGAACGAACGGCGCCCGCAGATTGCTGTCCAGATGGCGGTCCCAACTTTGACGAGTCGCCGTTTGGATGTTGTCATGCTCGAAGATCGACGCATTGTTCACCAGACAGGTAATCGGTCCACCTAACGCCTCGACCGCACGCAGCAACAGCGCAGTGACCTGAGCTTCGTCCAGAAGATCAGCCTTCAGCGCGACTGACTGACGTCCCATCTCCTGAACCTCTGACACAGTGTCCAATGCCGGTTGCTCCGAGGAGGCATAGTGAACCGCAACATCAAATCCGCGCTGTGCAAGATACAAAGCCATGGCCCGGCCCAGACGAATACCGGCGCCGGTCACGAGTGCTCGGGTCATGGATCACCTCCTAATGTCAGGTCACGCCAACAGGCTGATAACGTATACGGCGTAGAGCAGTGTCAGGATCAACCCCCAGACACGCGTGATGTCCTGTTTGAAGAACACGAACGGAACCAACAGCAGGGATGCGCCCAGCATGACCCACAGATCAAAGTGCAGGAATTCAGGATCAACAGGGATACGACCGAACAGGGTCGCGATGCCCACGATGGCCAGCAGGTTGAACATGTTCGATCCGATGACGTTGCCAAGCGCCACATCAGCCTGACGCCGCAATGCCGCCATCACCGTTGTCGCCAGTTCTGGAAGTGACGTACCAACCGCCACAAGCGTCAGACCGATAACCGTTTCACTGACGCCATAGGTCAGCGCAATCTCCGTTGCGTTTTCGACCAGAAGATGCGCCCCCATCGGGAGCCCGATGAGACCCAGGATCAGATAGACCGACACTTTCCAATAGGGCATGTCCGGGTCGGCCTCTTCCAGACCTTCCAGTTCTTCGTCGTCAGCGCAGGCCTCACCACAAGCCTTGCGATGCGCGTGCGCCTCGCGAAAGGCGTTCATCAGAACCAGCCCAAGACCCGCCAACAAGATTGCACCGCTGACGAGGTTGAAGACCCCGCAGAAAGCCAGACCGATAAACAGAATCGAAGCCAGCAGCATGAAGACATAGTTCTTGCGGCTGTCGCACTCGCTAGTGTGCAGCGTCGCCAGCAAGGCAGGCAGACCCAGAACCAATAAGATATTGGCGGTGTTTGATCCGACGACGTTACCCAGGGCGATACCGGGTGCATTTTCCTTTATCGCGCTAATCGCAATCAGCAATTCCGGAGCTGACGTACCAAAGGCCACAATGGTCAGGCTGACGATGAGCGCCGGGACACCCAGACGCAGGCTCAGGTTGACCGCACCGCGCACCAGCGCATCGCCCGCAAGCAGAAGGATCAGCAACCCAAGGCCAGAAAGCAGCCACGCCGTCATGTCCGGCCTCCTTTTTCGCAGGCGCAGGGGCCTTTGCCGATCTTAAACCGTCCACAACGCGGACATTTTGCCGAGTTCAGTCGTTTTTGCCCCGGAAAGCGCAGCTTGCCGAACATCGCCAGTACACCCATGGCGATGAGGAACAGAGTGACCGCCTTGATAATCACGTCACAAACCGAAACGCGCGTATGCCGCCCGCTCCTCGATCCCTGCAACGGCATCCTGTGCCAGTTCGGCACCAAAACGTGACCAGATCGGCTTGCGTACTCCGTAGCGGCGGAATTTCACCTTGTCACCGAACCGCTCCTGCAGTTTCGGCTTTAGATGCGCGACACCCTCGATCAGTCCGAGTTCCTGAGCCCGGCGAGCCAGCCATACCTCACCGTTGAACAGATCGGCACTTTGATCCAGCTTGTCACCGCGCCGCTCTTTCACGTAGGCAATGAAATTCTCGTGTATGTCGCCAAGCAGCACTTTCAGCCGCGCGACATCTTCCTTTTTCTCTGGCGAGAAAGGGTCGAGCATGGATTTGGACTGACCTGCGGTATGCACCCGGCGTTCAAACCCCTGTCGCGCCAAAAAGACATGCGCGCCAAATCCGGATGAAATGACACCAATTGATCCGAGGACCGAACTGTCATCGGCCCAGATCTCATCCGCGGACGCAGCAAGCCAGTACCCGCCAGATGCAGCCACGTCTTCGACAAAGGCGATGACGGGTACATCAAACTCTTTCGCCAGCCGCCTGATCCGGGCACCGATCAGCGAGCTTTGAACAGGCGAGCCCCCGGGCGAGTTGATTTCAAGCGCCACGGCAACCGGCTTACCCTTGCGGAAAGCTTTTTCCAGAACGGGGGCCAGCGTCGTGTCATTCAACGACGCACGACCGGCCATCCCGATGGCACCGGACAAACGGACCACGGCCACGAATGGCTGCTTTTTGAGAAACGGCAGGCTGAGTTTCATGGATGCCGATGTAGAGCCCCCTAAACCCGTAAACAAGGGACTGAAGGCGCCATAAACGCGACGTGAACTAAATTCACACAGCCGGTGGGCAAAAATGCAACGCCTCTGGCGCTGGCCTAGCTGCGAATGCGCCAGCCTGTTTTGAAGATCCAACCGATAATGGCCAGGCAAATCCCGGTAAAAGCAAGGATCGCCAGCAGGCTGAGGCCGATCGGCACATCCGCCAGGCCGTAGAAGGACCACCTGAAGCCTGAAATCAGGTACACCACCGGGTTGAACAGAGTGATGGTTTGCCAGATCGGTGGCAACATCGAGATCGAATAGAACGTTCCGCCGAGAAAGATCAAAGGTGTCACTACCAGCTGAGGCACCAGCGACATCTGTTCAAAATTGCTGGCCCAGATGCCGATGATGAAACCCAACAGGGAAAAGCTGAGACAGGACAGGATCAGGAATGCTGCCATGGCGAACGGGTGTTCTATTCGAATATCCACGAAGAACGTTGCCGTAACCAGAATCACCAATCCGACGAACAGGGATTTCGTGGCCGCCGCACCGACATATCCGATCACGATTTCAATGAAATTGACGGGCGCGGAAAGCAACTCGTAGATCGTTCCCAGGAATTTCGGGAAATAGATGCCGAATGATGCGTTCGAAATCGCAAGCATCACGACCGACAGCATGATCAGGCCAGGCACGATAAAGGCCCCGTAAGAAACCCCCTCAACTTCCTGAATGCGACTGCCAATGGCGGTGCCAAAGACCACAAAATAGAGTGATGTGGACAGAACGGGCGAGATGAAGCTCTGTGCCAGTGTGCGGAAGAACCGGGCCATTTCGAACCGGTAGATGGCGGCGATTGCAGACCAGTTCATGCGGGCTCTCCCGACACCAGATTGACGAAAATTTCCTCAAGGCTTGATTGCCGGGTCTGAACGTCACGCAATACCAGTCCGGCCTGCGCCACATCGTTCAACAATGTGGTGATGCCCGTACGTTCGGCATTGGTGTCATAGGTATAGACCAGCATATCCCCCTGCCCGTTCAGCGACAGGTTATGGGCAGACAGGCAATCGGGAATCGCCGAGATGGGTTCATTCAACATGACCTCGATCTGCTTTTTGCCCATCTGAGCCATCAGCTTGTCTTTTTCCTGCACCAACAGCAGCTCGCCCTTGTCGATGACACCAACACGATCGGCAATCGCCTCGGCCTCTTCGATATAGTGCGTGGTCAGAATAATGGTCACACCACTGGCCTTCAGTTCGGCGACGATATCCCACATGTCCTTGCGCAGTTCGACGTCAACGCCTGCGGTGGGTTCATCCAGAAACAGCACGCGTGGCTCATGCGCCAGTGCTTTGGCGATCAGCACCCGGCGCTTCATCCCGCCCGACAGCTCTTTGATCGCGTTCTTGCGCTTGTCCCACAAAGACAGTTTGCGCAGGATTTCCTCTATCCGCGCGCTGTCATTGCCATATCCGAACAGACCGCGAGAGAACCGAACCGTATTCCAGACCTTTTCAAAAGGCTCCAGTGCGATTTCTTGAGGCACCAGCCCGATCATGCGGCGAGCCGCGCGAAACTCTGTCTGGATATCGTGTCCACCAACAGTAACCGAACCCGAGGTTGGCGTGGTGATGCCGCAGATGGTTGAAATCAGGGTTGTTTTGCCCGCGCCATTCGGCCCGAGCAGAGCCAGGATTTCACCCTCTTCGATATCCAGCGATACGCCTTTCAGCGCTTCGAACCCATCGGCATAGGATTTGCGAAGGTTCTTGATAGACAGAATTGTCGACATGCGTTTCCTCGTTCTGGCGGGGACCCTATCGCGCCGGAACGGGACAGAACAGGCCAAAATCGCACATTGCCCTGCGCGTGTGCGCAGGGATCAGTCGCGGCCAGTCAAGCGCCCCAACCAGCCTTTCTTGCCTTCTTCATCTGAGGTCTCTTCACCCTCGGCTGGCTCTGCAGGCCCCTCGAAATGCTCCTGCAGCTTGGAGAAAAACTGATCTGCCATCTTCTTGGCAAATCCGTCGATCAGGCGGCTGCCCAACTGTGCCAGCTTGCCGCCAACCTTGGCATCAACGTCATAGGCCAAAACCGTGCCACCGCCTTCGCTGGGGCTGAGCGTCACATTGGCGCTGCCTTTGGCAAAACCCGCAGCACCTCCCTTGCCTTCGCCGGCAATGGTCAGGCGCTCTCCTTCGACCATGTCCGACATGGTCACTGTGCCTTTGAACGTCGCCTTCACCGGTCCGACCTTCTGCACGACCGTGGCCTCATAGCCATCCGCAGGATTGCCAGATATTTCCTGCGTGCCGGAAACACAGGCTTTCAACACTTCGGGGTCCAGCAGGGCTGCATAGACATCAGCGGGCGGTGCCTGAATTTCTCGGGTGTCGCTCATCTGCATTTGAAGGCCCCTTCTATTAATCCGGTGACAGAACACTCAAGACCTATCGCTGAACCATGTCATCAGGCAACCGAATTGAATTCACCGATAGACTTGAACTCACAATATGGTAGCCCTTCAGCAGGCAAAGGATTTATGCCTGACAAGGATTACCATGACCAACGCTCCTCAGAGTAATGCGACAGCTGGCATCGCCTTCATCGTGGCGGGGATGGTGGCTATTTCGGTCAACGACATGCTGATCAAACAGCTTTCCTCAGGGTATCCCCTGCATCAGATGGTCTTTCTTCGATCCTCCATCGGTATCCTGCTGTCCTTTGCGCTTTTGCAATATGAAGGCGGCGTCAGCCTGTTGAAGACGCGCCATCCCTGGCTGCATATCGTCCGATGTCTGATGGTTGTGGTTTCGAACATGACGTTCTTCGTCGCCCTGGCGGCGGCACCGCTGGCCGAAGTCACGGCATTGTTCTTCGCTGCCCCTTTGTTCATCACAGTCCTGTCGATCCCATTTCTGGGCGAAAAGGTTGGCCCCATGCGGATCACCGCCGTTGTAGCCGGTTTTGCCGGGGTGGTGATCATGCAACGCCCGTGGGAAGGCGGAGAGGCTGAAACCGCAAACAGGATCGTTCTGATGCTGCCGGTTCTGTCGGCCCTAACCTATGCCGCCAATCAGATCCTGACGCGTAAACTGGGTGCCACAACCAAAGCATCGGCGCTGGCCATCTACATTCAGGGCATGTTCATTCTGGTGTCTCTTGCGTTCTTCGTGGTCGCCGGTGATGGCCGCTTTGCTGCCGGAGCCAGCGACCCAAGCCTGAACTTTCTGCTTCGCGCCTGGACATGGCCCGCTGACGGTGACTGGGTGTACATGATTGCCCTTGGCCTGAATTCCGGCGTGGTCGGTTACTGTCTTGCACAAGCCTACCGGATGGCAGACGCGGCCACAGTTGCTCCGTTTGAATATACCGGCCTGCCCATGGCCATCTTATGGGGATGGTTGATCTGGGGCGAACTGCCCGACCCCATCGTATGGTTGGGCATCCTGCTGATCATGGGATCCGGTCTGTTCGTCTTTTTCCGCGAAAAGCAAAAGGCACGTCAGGTCGCGCGCGCCGAGGTCAAGGGCCGGTACTGACCGGCTCTCCACCATCGGCAAGCCTCTGCATCTCGGAAATCCGTTTCTGAACCAGTTCCAGATGCAGGCGGGCATCATACTGTCCCTGCCGATAGGCTGCGGGCAAGCGCAGCCCGGCCAGCCGCTCATCCAGTTCGTTCAGATGGGTTTGCATATCACGCAGCTCTTCCGGGCTTGGATGATTGCCCAGCTCCTCCTCAATCTGTCGGATTTCCGGGTAATGCTGCCAGACACGCCAGCGCATGATGTAAGCGTATGCCAATGGCAAAAGCCGGAACAGCGGAACGACGATAAAGAAGAATGGCAGAAAGAGCAGAAGCACACGGTTAATTTGTGCGGCGACCCAGTAGGGTAGCCAATTGTGCCAGGTTGACGGGCCGTCCAGGATCAGCTGACGGGCCGTATTGTTCACCGTCAGACCCGTACCTTCGATACTCGGAAACTCACCCGAGTTGGTTATGATCCCCTGCTGATGATAAAGCTCGATCGCCGCCATAGTCAGACGATTGACCAACGCCGGATGCAGGTCAGGGCGCACAACCAGCCGCGCCTCAAGCGCGATCAGATCAACCGGCCTAGGCGGGTGTACAGGCTCAAGCGACATGCCCCCGGTTGGCACTGTTACCACCGTAGCATGTGACAGACGGCGCGAGATTGCTTGGACATGATCCAGTTCCAGCACACGCAGATCCGGCTCGTGATAGGCATCCTGCAAATAGGGTGCCTCAATCGGCGCTACATATACGGCGATATCCAGTTGCCCGTTCAACAAGGCACTCACGGCCTCCCCATAGGGAATGGACAGATGCGTGTTGTCGGACAACGACAATCCGACCGCGCGTTCGAATTCTCGGAATGTGGCTGCAGTGCCTGATCCCTCTGCTCCGCTGTTGATCCGCAGGCCCCGCCAGAGAGCTGGGTTTCCGGGGATCACAGCGTCATTGCGCACCAAAAAGATAACAGGCTCATAGAACATCGCGCCCAGCGCCTCGGCACTGTTTTTGTCCACTTGAATACCACCCTGCAGGAAAGCGGCATCAACCTGCCCTTCTTCCAGAAGCTGCGCATTTTCGACCGAACCGGCAGTCTTGATAATCTCGACCTGAATCCCATCCCGCGCCAGAATAGCGGCATAGTCTTCCGCTTCTTCGACATAGGCCCCGCCAGCCGGGCCAGAAGCCAGCCGCACGGTACCCGGCGGGTGCAGTTGCACCACAATAGCAGTCAGGATCGCCAACACCATGGCGACACAAATCATAATCCAGAGGCGCATCATCCCCTCGCTCGTCCATCCCGCCTGTGACGCTAAGGCCCGGGCGCGGTTGTGACAAGCGGTCTATCGGTTGCGTTTCGGTAATTCCTCGTTCGCGGTCCAGTCCCATGTGCCTTCGTCCCGCTCGGCCACAGCCTGCCGCCAGCCGACCTCTTCGGACCGTTTCTTGAAATTGATCCCTTCCGGCGAGTGCCTTGTGATACCGTCAAAAATCGTGGCGAGCCGCTGGGTTTGCTGCATTCCTGTCTGTTCGATTGCCTGATTGATGACCATCTTCTGCATTGCCAGCTGATTGATCGGAACCGTCGCCATCCGGGCTGCCATTTCTTCGACCGCATCATCCAATTGATCAGCGGGCACAGCCTTCAACACCAGCCCCAAATCTGCGGCTTCGCGGCCGGTGATCTTGTCACCTGTAAAAAGCATCCGTTTGGCCTTTTCCGCGCCCAACCGATAAACCCACATGGCGGTGGTCGGACATCCCCAGACCCTTGCTGGCATGTATCCGATCTGCGCGTCCTCGGACATGATGGTCAGATCGGCGCAAAGTGCGATATCAGACCCCCCTGCTACGGCAAATCCGTGCACCTTGCAGATCACCGGCTTCATCGCCCGCCAAAGCGACATGAAATGCTGCGTGTTTCGCCACATAAAGCTGTAATCCTTGATCGGATCCCACGGCATGGGCTGCGTTACCTCACCCGAGCCGTTGCCTTCAGCATAAAAGGTCAGGTCATATCCGGCACAAAAGGCCGTGCCATTGCCTGACAGGACCATCACATGGATATCCGTGTCGGAGTCGGCGCGCGCCACAGCTTCGGCAAGTTGAACCGGCAACTCGTCATTGATCGCATTCATCACTTCGGGCCGATTGAGCGCGATCCGCGCAATGCGTCCGTCCTTTTCGTATGACACTACCGACATCTGATCCTCCTCTGGTCAGGCCCAGCAAACCACCCGCGCGTGTACGCACCTAGCAATTCCGGGAACGACGTCACGTCGCAGGCGGTTGCTCTTGCTTTCCCACCGCTGCGCCGGAACCTTTGCCGAAAGGGAGAAATTGAATGCTGAACGGAATTCGCGTCGTCGAGATCGAAGGGCTGGGTCCGGGCCCATTCGCCGCCATGTTGTTGGCAGATCTGGGCGCCGATGTCATCACCATCCACCGCAAAGGCGGCGCTGTCACACCGGGCATGCCAGAACGCTCCTTGCTTGATCGCGGCAAACGGTCCATCGCACTCGACCTAAAGGACACAAGTGATCTGGAAACAGCTAAAGCGCTGATCGCTTCGGCAGATGCACTGATCGAGGGCTTTCGCCCCGGGGTGATGGAAAAACTGGGCCTTGGACCTGATGTCTGCCTCAGCATGAATCCGAAGCTGGTCTATGGCCGCATGACAGGTTGGGGGCAGGACAGCCCTTTGTCTGACACCTCCGGACATGACCTCAACTATATCGCGATGTCCGGGGCGCTCTGGTACGCATCGGCACCCGGCCAGCCGCCTCAAACTCCAGCGACGCTGGTCGGGGATATTGGCGGAGGCGCCATGTATCTTGTCACCGGCATTCTGGCGGGCCTGCTGAACGCGCAGAAAACCGGTCAAGGAACGGTTGTCGACGCCGCGATTTACGACGGCTCAGCCCATATGATGAATCTGTTGATGAGCTTGCGCCAGACCGGCAATCTGTCTGAGGCCCGAGGGCAGAGCCTACTGGATGGACCACATTGGAGCCGCGCCTATAGCTGCGCTGATGGTGGCTTCGTGTCTGTCCAGTGCCTTGAGCCGAAGTTTTATGAACAGTTTCTGCAGTTAATGGGATTGAACGACGACGCAGAGTTTCAGCAGCAATATGATCCCAAACTCTGGCCCTCGCTGACCGATCGACTTGCTACGCTTTTTGCAAGCCAACCACGCAACCATTGGGCGGATTTGTTCCAGGGCACCGATGCCTGCGTCGCCCCGGTTCTCAACCCGATGGAGGCGCGCGATCATCAGATGAACGCCGCACGCGATACCTGGCAGGAAATAGATGGAACGCTGCAAGCGGCAGCAGCGCCTCGGTTTTCAACGGCCAATTGGACCGCAAAACCCAGCCCAGCACGAGGTGAACACAGCGAAGATATCTTGGCTGAACTCAGTTCCGGGCAAAAACCTCAGGCCCGCTGAGAAACCAATTGAACCGGACAGGTTGCGCGCCGCTCAGCGGCTGCGCACCGTGTCGATCATCAGTTGAACATTTTCCGGATCTGCGTCCGGAGTGATGCCGTGCCCAAGGTTGAAAATGTGCGGTCCCTTGGAAAAAGCCTCGACAATATGTCGGGTCTCATCAATCAGCGCCTGTCCGCCCGTCACCATGTGTTTCGAGGCCAGATTGCCCTGAACACACCCGTCGACCTGAACATGAGCAGCGCCCCATTCCGGCGAGACTGAGTTATCCAGCGCCACGCAATCAACTCCTGTCGCTTTTGCAAAGCCGACATAGCCATCACCGGCCTCACGCGGGAATCCGATCACCGGGATACCGGGATGACGTGCCTTGATGGCCTGCGTGATGATCCGGCACGGTTCAACCGCATATTTACGGAAGTCGTCACCCTTCAGCGATCCGGCCCAGCTGTCGAAAATCTTGACCACTTCGGCACCGGCTTCGATCTGCATCGACAGGTACTCAATCGTCGCAGCGGTGATGCGATCCAGCAATGCTTCGAACAATGCTGTGTTTTCTTCGCGCAACGCATGTGCAGGCCCCTGATCTGGGGTTCCACGTCCGGCGATCATGTAGGTCGCAACCGTCCAGGGCGCCCCGGCAAATCCGATCAGCGTTGTCTCAGACGGCAGTTCCCGGGACAGAATGCGCACTGTCTCGTAAACAGGGGACAGGGTTTCGTGAATCACATCCACCGGTTTCAGGGCGTCAAAATCCGACTGCTGCGTGATTGTGGACAGGCGCGGGCCTTCACCCGTGACAAACCACAAATCCGCGCCCAGCGCCTGTGGCACCAGCAGAATGTCCGCGAAGAGGATCGCCGCATCAAACCCATAGCGACGAATAGGCTGCATTGTTACTTCTGCGGCCAGCTCGGGATTATAGCAGAGCGAAAGAAAATCCCCCGCCTGCGCGCGGGTTGCACGATATTCCGGCAGATACCGCCCGGCCTGACGCATCATCCAGATCGGAGGTACATCCTGCACCTCACCCGCCAATGCACGCAGCAGTTTCTTTGTCTCGGCCATGTTCGTCCCCAATCGTCCGGTTTGGCGCAACGGGTCAGCCTTCGGCGGCAATTTGTCAAGCGCTGCCCCCATTGTCAGGGCAATGTGACGCGACTAAAGCTGAGCGCATGACACTGAACCTGCCCACACCCGCATCGCCCTTGAGGATTGGTACACGAGGATCCCCTCTGGCTTTGGCGCAAGCCTATGAAACCCGGCAACGTCTGTCAGATGCCTTTGATCTACCGCAGGACGCGTTTGAGATCGTGGTAATCAAGACAACCGGAGACAATCGCGCCATGATCGATGCGGACCGCCCGCTGAAAGAGATCGGGAACAAGGGGCTGTTCACCAAGGAAATCGAAGAGGCAATGCTGAGCAGCGATATCGATATCGCTGTACATTCGACCAAGGACATGCCGGTTGAACAACCCGAGGGGCTGGTGCTGAACACATTCCTGCCGCGCGAAGACGTTCGTGATGCGTTTATTTCTCCCAAACTGAACGCGATTCAGGATTTGCCCGAAGGAGCCGTCGTTGGCACTTCGTCCCTTCGCCGTCGGGCTCAGTTGTTGCACCGCAGACCTGACCTGCAGGTTGTTGAATTTCGGGGCAACGTGCAGACACGGCTGAAAAAGCTGGCTGACGGCGTTGCAGAGTGCACGTTTCTGGCCATGGCAGGCATACGCCGCCTGCAGATGGACGAGGTTCCCGCAACAGCAATATCGCCCGATGACATGCTGCCTGCAATTGCACAGGGCGCCATCGGGATTGAAAGGCGCAGCACAGACAGCCGCGCGGCGGAAATGCTCGAAGCGATTCATCACACGGAAACAGCGCAACGACTGGCGGCAGAGCGCGCCTTGCTCGCAGCACTGGACGGATCCTGCGAGACACCAATTGCCGGTCTGGCAGAGATTGAGAACGGACGCCTGCGACTGCGTGGCGAAGTGCTGCGACCCAACGGTGCGGACGCCATTGCAGCAGATCAGACCAGCGCAATAGAGGATGGTCCTGAAATGGCTCGCGAGATGGCTCAGAATCTGTTGCAGCAAGCCGGTGAAGGTTTTTTTGACTGGCGTTAAATAAAAAAATTTATTTAATGTGAACTGCTTCACTGTCGTGCGTCTCGCAATGGTGCATTAAGGTTTCATCAGATCGGAAACAGAGACAGTCTCGAATATATCGAAAAGTTTAGGTTGTTTTGTTTTAGATGGTATTCGAGGGGGCGAGGCTGAACTCCCATCCGATCTAGGCGAGCCGCTGCTTATATTAGAAGCAGCGGCTCGTTTCATTTAGCCGTCTTGTTCAGACCTTCACGCCTTAACGCGAAACCTTTTTCAGATGTCGCGCGTGGCTGAACATTACATGCTCTGACGGAACATCAGTCCGGAAATCAGCAACCCGTCCCGGCAGCTTTCTGTAAAAACCTGTAAGGCCGGGCTCAACACCTTCAGCCAGATCGCGGCATTCGCTGCAAAGTTCTTCGATGAAAACCTGAGGCTGACGATCCCTGATTGCGGCAACCAGATTCTGGTGTGCGCTCTCCAATTCGGAAAACACCGGACTTTGTGCCAGTTCTTGATCGCCTATCAAGACAAACACAGGTTCTGGTTTGCTTTTTCCCTTGAGGTCAACAAAACCTGCCTCAAGCATCGCCAAATCCTGACCGGCAGCATGAAACACCGCGCTTGAGACGAGGATATCATAGTCAACGTGGCGACAATTCTGTTCGACCCGAGCGGCTACATTCACGACATCCCCGATCACGGTGTAATTGAAACGCCGTCGAGAGCCGATATTCCCCACACAGGCCTGACCCGTCGCCAATCCGGTGGCCAGCGCGATTGGCGGTCGGCCCTGCATCACGTCTGATGTATTGAATTTGACCAAGGCCCGCCGCATCAGCAACGCGGCCTGCGCAGCCCTCAGGGGATGACCCTCGACCTGCAAGGGCGCATTCCAGAACGCCATCACCGCGTCACCGATAAACTTATCGATCGTTCCGCGCTCGGTGAGAATCTGATCGCCCAGTTCGGAAAACAGGTCATTCAACACCGTCACCAAATCGGTTGCTGACGTTGATTCCGCCAGCGTGGTAAATCCCCGGATGTCCGAAAACATCACCGTTATTTCCTGCGTCGTGCCGCCCAGCTCCAGCTGATGGCCATGCGCATCCATCTCGTCCAGAATTTCCGGCGCAACATAATGCGAGAATATTCGGCGGATAATACGTTTCTCGCGCTCGGTCGAAATGAACAAATAGCCTGCCAGCAAACCGAAATTCGCCATCCCGCCCAGCAATGGAAAAGTCACATCAAAAAGAACCAGCTGGTTCCGAAAGGCCATCCAGCTGATGCCCAACACGATTGCGGCTGAAAACCCACCTGCTAGGAAAGAAGCAACCGCACCAAATCTGGACATGACCAGAATGACCACCAGCCCCAGGATGATGAACGCCAGAAGCTCGAGCGCTGCAGTGACATCCGACCTGCTCAGCATCTCTTCAGTCAGAACCTGTTCGATGATCTGGGCATGTATGGAAACGCCGGGTACAGATTGCCCCAGCGCGGTTTGGCGCATATCGAACAATCCCGCGGCAGAGGTACCAACCAGAATTATTCGGCCTTCGATCTCTGCTCGCAGCGCAGGATCATCGGACCGTTGCATCACATCGTTTGCCGAAAGATACAAATCCGGTACGTCGCGTCTGTATCTGACCCAAACCTCTCCGTTTTCCGTTGTTGGCAATCGGAAACCGCCAATCTCGACGGCCAGCATGATCCCGGCTTCGTCAGGTGCGCCCTCTGCAATAATGATGGCTTCACCCATGGCCACCCTCAGGGCTTCGGCCCAGAGGCTTGGCAACACACCATCCGGACTGCCCCACAAGGCCGGAACCCGCCGCACTACGCCGGTACCACCCAATGGTGAAACATTTACTCCACCGATACCGGCCGCATCGCGGCCCAAAGGTGGTGCGGGCGGGGTCCAATGCGGCACCGCAACCAGGCCTGATGCGGGCATTTCGCCGATTTCGATGATCCCTGCCTTGGGTACAATTTCTCGGTTTGCCTGAGCTGACCGTGCAGCAACCCCCAGAATGACGGGCCAGTTGGCTATTTCGGCACCAAACAGTTCATCATTGTCGAGCTGAGCTGCGTCCTCTCCTAGGTTCAGCAAACCCGATAAGGCAGGATCATTCACCAAGCGTGAGGGAGAGTACCGGTCAGGTTCGACAAACAGCATGTCAAAAGCGATGGCAGCAGCACCATAATCTCCCAACCGCGCGACCATTTCAGCCATCAATGTTCGGGGCCAGGGCCACTGCCCCCACTCGGCCAGAGATTCCTCATCAATATCTAAAACCCGGACCGGAAGATCCGGATTGTACTCCCTTGGCGACAACCTCTGCAGTACGTCAAAGTAAATCAGGCGCGACATTCGGACCGGATATGGATCGACGACCCGAATGAAACATCCAAGCAGGATCAACCCCAGACCGACCAGTGCAAATGCCAGTCGACGGCTATTTTTCTCCTTTCTTCTGCCAGCCAAATGGATCTCCAGTCATCTGGTTGCAGGGATTGCGTTCGGCACCTGCGCTAGCCCTGGCTTCCGTCGCTCTGGTCCCCGGACCCGTCGCCCGAGCCTTGGCCAGAATCCGTATTCGCGCCCGGGTCCGACTGACCGGCTGGCTCCGGGTCGGATAAGTGCGGATCTGACATGTCATCAGGTTGCGCTGGTGCCGGAGGTTCGGGGCTTGATGGTGCCGCAGCAGTCGCTGCGGCGGGCGCAACCCTCTCTGCTTCTCGCTGCGGCGGGCTTGGCTGCTGTTCGGAATGCTCGGTTTGCACAGATACCTGCTGAGGCGCCCTGTCACCCGAGCACCCTTCGGCCGCCACCTGAAATGGACGCAGCAGTCTTTCTTGGGATTGAATGAACGGGAATCCCTGTTGAAGCGCCTTGTCGTATTCCGCCCGATCTATCGGTCGGCCGATATTTCCCCTCTGGCTGGTCGCAAAGAGACTGCACTGGCGACCGGTCGAGCGGCACCCACCCCGCAGGCTACACATTCTCACAGTACCTTCCAGAACAAGCATGGCGCTCTGGCGATCCGAATCGATCCACATATCAAAGGTTGTACCACGCACCGCCATCGTTGCTGTGGGCGTCCTGATTGAATAAGCACGCTTTCTGCTTTTGCCTGAAATGAAACGGAAACTGCCACCCAGGGCCTGAACTGCAAAGCTCTTGGCCTTGTTCTTTCCGCGCAACATCGTGACATCGAGAACCATATGCGCATTCGGGCCGATCGCAATCTTGGTTTCGTCCACAAAAATGAGCTGAACGACCCCTTTGTTGTCGGTTGCAATGGTATCACCCGAAGCAACTTCCATACCCTCGCGTATACGGATGGTCTCGCCTGCGCGTGTAATTTCCGCGCCAGGCTTGATGCTGAGAACCTTGCCAATAGAAGAAAAAACCTGCGTCGGCAGCAACAAGACAACACATAACACAGGCAAAACTCTTAACCAGATCAATCCCGAGCCCCCTTCACAACAGGTTCCTTTCAGGCGCGATGCACCTTCTGCCCGGTCTTGTCCTCAATTCGTATATTTATTTGATCATTTGAAATCTAATTTTGAACAAATATGCATTAAAACGCATACAATATACAAGAATTCTATTCAAAGCCGCATATTTACCTGGTTGAAGGCGCATCCGATTCACTCAGTCATCAACAGGAATGCTAAGGTTCTAGCATACAGTTCTGCATGCTCAGGCGCACTACGAGGAAACCTTTCAATTCAATGACCTGCTTTGACTGACCCACGTGTTTTCAGAAAAATCCCGGCCGCTTCGAAAATCGCCTTGTATCTTGGTGACAGGCGAGGATATACCGGCCAGCGGAGACGTGGCCGAGTGGTCGAAGGCGCTCCCCTGCTAAGGGAGTAGGCGGGAAACCGTCTCGAGGGTTCGAATCCCTTCGTCTCCGCCATCAATCTTTTTATTCTGACTTGTTTTATCCCGCTTAGGGGCTGGTGTGGCGCGAATGGATTGCCACTTTACCGCTTTGCGGTCGAAACCCGTTTTATCTCGCCTTCTCGATTGACTGAATGCTCCTGCATCAAGACGTCGAGAAACAGCTTGGACACGCGCGTGGGTGCTGGTTGCTTGCGAGTCGCCGCTGCAAATCGGGTCCGATACCGAATTTCGTCTGGCAGCACTCTCTTCATGACCCCGCCGTCGACGAATTCCTGCGCTAGATGATCTGGCAGAAAGCCCAGGTACCGGCCGGACAGTATAAGTATGGCCAGCGCTTGTTCGCTCTGTACTTTAGCCGCCCGGCGAAAGCCTAACTGCTGACCAACAATCAGGTTGGGCGAATTCACGCTCAGGCCAGCATAGTTGAACCGGCGCAGATCGCCCTTTCCAAATTCGGAATCCGAAACATCAAACAGAGGATGTTCCTTACCGCAATACAGGAACATGTTCTCACCATAGAGTGGCGCGTACTGAAGACTGGCGGATGGTCGATGCAGAGCGATAATCCCGACATCCAGATGCCCGCTGATGACCATGGTTTCGATGACGTTGGGCGGCTCCAGCGATAGTTCGATCTGCACAGCTGGGGCCGCTTCGTTGAACTTGTGGATGGCCCGCGCCAGATGAGATTCCGGGTTTGAGGCGCATTGATCAAACAGTGCAACGCGTATCGTTCCCGCCATTTGTTGTTTGATTTCGTTCACTTCGGTCCTGAAGTGAGAAACGGATATCAGTAGGTCCTCAGCCGCGCGCAGTACCTTTCCACCATCTTCGGTCAGTGAGAACCCCGAAGGCCCGCGATTGCACAACTTCAGATCAAGCCGCAATTCCAGGTCCGAGATGTGTTTCGAGATCGTGGATTTGCCGATGTTCAGCTCGATTTCAGCAGCTGACAATCCACCGCTTTCCACAACTGTCTTGAAAATCCGCAACAACCGAATGTCGGTATCTCCGATCCGTGTCGCAAGCGATTTGTGCTTCATTCTCAAAGTTCGCTATCTGTGAAACCTATCGCGCAAAGTTTAACAACCAAGAAACACTCGACACAAGTTAGTTTCATGCCGCCGAGGCAGAATCGGACTGGTTTAATCTCTCCCCAGGCCAGCGCGCACCTCGAAAACCAGACATATGGGAGGACATCCATGTCATTCATCAATAAGCTTGGCACATTCACCGCTGCAGTATCCATGGCAGCGCTGATGGTTGCTGGCGCAGCTGACGCGAAGAACTTCAAGATCGCGGTCGGCGACAGTGCGGGCAGCCCGCAGGAAGCAACCGGCAAGTTCTTTGTCGAAGCACTGGAAGAAAAGTCGGGAGGCGCCCACACCGCCACGCTGTTCCTGAACGGTCAGCTGGGTTCGGAACAGGACACTGTGAACGAAGCGGCCATTGGTACGCTGGACATGTCGTTGCTGGCGATCAACAACGTCACGCCGTTCTCGCCTTCGGTTGGCGTCTTCACGCTGCCTTACGTGATCCTATCGCTTGAAGATGCCGAAACCCTGACCCAGGGTCCGATCGGCCAGGAGCTGACCGAAAACACGCTGCGTGACGCAGGCGTTCGCATCATCGCCTGGACCTACACCGGGTTCCGTCGCCTGACCAACTCGAAAAAGCCGGTCACATCCGTTGCTGACCTGCAGGATCTGGTCATCCGCGTTCCCAAGAACGAAATCATGATCGAGACCTACAAGTCCTGGGGCATCAACCCGACTCCGATGGCCTGGTCGGAAACCTTCACCGGTCTGCAGACCAAAGTTGTTGACGGTCAGGACAACCCGTACATGACCATCAACGCGATGAAGTTCTACGAAGTACAGGACCACGTCACCAACCTGCGCTACATCTTCTCGATCGAACCTCTGATCATCTCTGAGGCTGTATTCCAGAGCCTGAGCGAAGAAGACCAGCAGATCATTCTGGAAGCAGGTCAGGAAGCGACTCTGAAATCGGCTCAGTTCCTGCGCGACTCGGAAGCAGCGATCAAAGAAGAGCTGGTCGCCAAGGGCATGGAAATCGTCGATCCCGAAAATGACGAAGCCGAGTTCATCGAACTGGCAACCACTGCCGTATGGCCTCAGTTCTACGAGTCGATCGGTGGTGTTGAGAAACTGAACGCAGTTCTCGAAGCCATCGGCCGCGACCCAGTCCAGCAATAATCGCCGCAGAGCGAGACAGGGAAGAGCGCCACGGCGCTCTTCTCATTTCAGGGAGGAGTGAAACCACATGTTCTGGAAATTTCTGGACAATATAGAAAGCGTCATCTGCCGGATACTGCTGTCCGGTTTCGTCTGTCTGCTGTTCGTGCAGATCGTCGCGCGCGAAGTCTTCGGCTTTTCGGTCAGCTGGATTGAGGAACTCTCAGTCTACATGTTCGTCTGGTTCGTCTATTTCGGCGCCAGCTACGCTGCTCTGAAGGGCGCTCATAACCGGGTGACTTTCCAGTTCAAATTCCTGCCTGACGGTTGGATCAAGTATATCGAAGCCTTTGCCGATCTCTTCTGGCTCTTCTTCAATGTCTACTTCCTGTATCTGGCAACAGACTTTGTCTTCAACAAGATGAACAAGTTCTGGAAGTCCCAGACCCTGGGCGTTGAGATGAAGTATATCTACATGGTGCTGCCCATCGCCTTTGCGCTGATGACCGTCCGCATCATTCAGGTGAACTATCGCCGCCTGATCAAGGGTGAAGACATCCATGATCCTGATCAAATCGACCTCGACGAAATCAAAGCTGCCACCGAAGCAGCCAAGCACGACTGAGGCAGGGAGGAAAAACCATGGAATCCGAAATCGTCACAATCCTGTTTGGATCGTTTCTTCTACTGCTACTCATCGGCGCACCGATCACGGTTGCTCTGGGCGTGGCATCGCTGTTCTCGTTCCTGTACCTGGGCGATAACCCAATCAAATTCGTGCAGATCGCCTTTACCTCGGTGGGTGCTTTCCCGCTGATGGCGCTTCCTGCGTTCATTCTGGCCGGGGCCCTTATGGAGGCCGCCGGTATCTCAAAACGCCTGATCAACGTCGCTGAAAGTCTGGCCGGCCCATTCACCGGTGGTATCTCGGCAGCGACGGTCATGGCCTGTCTGTTCTTCGGCGCCATTTCGGGCTCGGGCCCGGCAACAACCGCGGCCGTCGGGATGCTGATGATCCCGGCGATGATCGACCGCGGCTATGAGCGCGGCTATGCCTCTGCCATTACCGCTTCTTCCGGCGGCCTCGGGATCATTATTCCTCCCTCCATCCCGATGGTGATCTTCGGCATTGCCGCGCTCGGTATGGCGCCGCCTGTTGAAGCAGTCGAGAAATTCGGCACCTTCCAGTCGGTTTCGATCTCGAAGCTGTTCATCGCTGGTTTCGTTCCGGCCTTCCTGATCGCCACCAGCTTGCTGATCCTGAACTACTTCATGTCGAAAAAACGCGGCTACAAAGGTGTTGCCGAAGGCTGGTCGATCCGCCACGTGGGCTGTGAAATGTACCGCGGGTTCTGGTCGCTGATGGCGCCGTTGGTGATCTTGGGCGGTATCTACACCGGCTTCTTCACTCCGACCGAGGCCGCCATTGTCGCAATCTTCTATACGCTGTTCATCGGCGTCGTGATTTACCGCGAACTGACCTGGCAATCTCTGTTCCAGTCGCTTGAAGCGACCACATGGCTGACCGGTCGCGTTCTGCTGATCCTGTTCACTGCAACGGTCTTCGGGCGTCTGCTGGTGGAAAATCAGATCCCGGCGATCATCGCGGACTCGATGCTCAGCTTCACTGACAACCTCTATGTCATCTGGGCGCTGATCATCTTCTTCCTGCTGTTCGTTGGCATGTTCATGGAAACACTGGCGACCATCCTGATCCTGGTTCCAGTGATGTTGCCGGTGGCCTATTCGGTAGGTATCGACCCGATCCACTTTGGCGTGGTGATGGTCTGTACGCTGGGTATCGGCTTCCAGACACCGCCTCTGGGTGAAAACCTGTTCATCGCGTCGGGTATCTCGAACATCACGATCGAACAGATCTCGCTTCGTGCGCTGCCCTTTGCGGCCGCCAACACGATCGCGATCTTCATCATCGCCTTCTTCCCAGAACTGTCGCTGTGGCTTCCACGGCTGCTTGGCTACTAACCCGGAAAGGATGACGACATGAAACAAATGGTAACCAACATTCTGTTTGCCACTGACTTGTCAGAAAACTCGGGTCACGCCCTGCGACATGCAGCCAGCATTGCGCAGGCAACCGGAGCCGAGATCCATGTCCTTCACGTCAACGAACCGCTGTCGGATGACGCCAAGATCACGATGGAAATATTCATCCTGAATGAAGAGACCCGCAAGACCGCGGCTACGCGCCGTCACGAGATGGTGCGCAAGGTGCTGGCCGAGCGACAAGCCAAGTTCTGGGCACAATTCGAAGGCGAAGATGCCAAGATCCGTGAACAGGTGACCTCGATCGAGGTCACCGATGGACATCCGGCCGAAGTCATCCTGCGCCGCTCGGTCGAACTGGGCTGTGACCTTGTCGTGCTGGGCGCACATGATCACGGCTTCTCTCACACATTTCTCGGCACCGTCGCCAAACGCGTTTTGCGACGGTCCAAGATTCCAACGCTGATCGTCCCACATCCGGACGAGACGTAACCAACCCACTCAAAAGGAAATATACCATGAGCAAAACCCTGACCGCGCAGGACCTGGCCGACACGTTCGACGCGTTCAACCGTCACGATATTGACGGTGTGATGACCCATTTTGCAGATGACTGCGTGTTCTACACCGTTGCCGGTGATGAAAAATACGGCAACAAGGTTGAAGGTGCAGAAGCCATCGCTGCTGCGTTCTCTGGTGTCTGGGCCGGAATGAAGGACGCACACTGGGATCACCACAGCCACTTCGTTCACGGTGACCGTGCGGTATCGGAATGGACCTTCTCGGGCACCGATGCCAACGGAATGCGGATCGAGGCCGAAGGTGCCGATCTGTTCACCGTTCGTGACGGAAAAATCATTGTAAAGCAGGCGCTTCGCAAAACGCGCCCGATGTTCAAAGCCTGATCCGCCGCCCTGCGCGCAGCCCCGGAGAAAAACAAGAATGGTGGACAACAGCATCCCGCGTCACTGGCCGAAGACCAGTTATGACCCGAAATACGACCCCATCACTGATGCCGGTCCAGGTCATAACCGCGACCACGCGCCGACATACTGGATTGGAACCGCAGGCGAACCACCTGCGGATGATGGCCCTGTATCGGGCGATATGGAGGCGGATGTTGTCGTCATCGGCTCGGGCTATACTGGCCTGTCCACCGCCATTCACCTTGCCAAAGAACACGGCATTCAGGCCGTTGTATTGGAGGCAAATACCGTGGCCTGGGGCTGCTCGACCCGCAATGGCGGGCAGGCCCAGATCTCATCCGGGCGTCTGAAGCGGTCTCAGTGGATCCAGCGCTGGGGCGTCGAGACAGCAAAAGGAATGCATCGCGAAGTTTCCGAAGCATTCGAGTTGTTCAACGATCTGATCGCCAGCGATGACATCAACTGCGATCCGCAGCCGGGCGGACATTACTACATCGCACATCGTGCCAAGGTCATGCCTGGGCTCGAAATGGAAAGTGCCCTGCTCAACGACACGTTCGGCTACGCCTCTCGTATCATAGGGCGCGACGAGCTGCACGCCGAACATGTCCGCGACATGGAGGCTCATGGCGCGATGTGGGAGCCGGATGGCACCTGCATCCACGCTGGAAAGCTGGCGTTTGGCTATGTCAACATGGCCCGCCGTCTGGGCGTCAAAATCCATACCGGCAGCCCGGTCATGGGATGGGAAACCAAAAACGGTGTGCACCATCTGCGCACGCCGGGCGGTATCGTGAAGGCAAATACAGTTGCGTTGGCGACGGCTGGCTACACGCCTCCGGGGCTGAGCAACAAGACCAAGCACAGGCTGATGCCGATCCTGTCCAATTCGCTTGTGACGCGCCCGCTGACTCAGTCCGAACTGGACGAATGCGGTATTCAGACAAAATCCCCGCTGACCGATACGCGGACATTGCGGCATTACTATCGTTTGCTGCCGGACAACCGGATGCAGATTGGTAGCCGATCGGCGGTAACCGGTCGGGACGCCGAAAACGACAAGCACCTTGAGCTTCTCAAGAAAGGCCTTGCGCGCAAGTTTCCAGCTCTGGAAGACATCAATCTGGACTACTCCTGGTGGGGCTGGGTTGATGTCAGCCACGACATGATGCCGCGTATTTTCCAGCCCAATCCGGATGAGCGCGTTTTTTACGCGATGGGCTATGGCGGCAATGGTGTTATGTACTCAGCACAAGCCGGGCGCCGTATGGCGCAGCAAATCGCGGGTGTGAAGGATGAGGTGTTCAATCTGCCTATTTTCACATCCCCGCTACCCAGCCACGGCCTGCTGACACCCTTCCGCCGGTTGGGTCAGCGCTTTGCCTACGTTTGGTATTACCTCAAGGATGAAGTGGTCTAAGAACCACACCGACACTCACTCATAAGGAACGAACTCATGAAGATGACGACAGAAGAGGCCTTTGTT
>NZ_SMMF01000143.1:0-290 GCF_009711355.1 Roseibium sp. RKSG952
CCGGATTGACCAGCCGTAACTCACCGCGATCAACCTCGTGCTGCGTGGCTTGATAGATCGTGAAAACACTTGTCTCCTTGAATCGTTGCCAATCATTTCTCCGCTCAATGTATCAAACAAACAGCACTCGATCCGAGAGTAATTTTAAGGATTCGAAAATTCCTTATTCGCCGGCGCTTGCCTGCGTCCGCCGTCCGACCTTTAATTTCAATATAGCCTTTAGGACTCGTGCCATGAAGGCTTTTGCATGAATCCTTCAGGTCATTCGCGGAGTAGGCGACAGATGGGCG
>NZ_SMMF01000868.1:0-21253 GCF_009711355.1 Roseibium sp. RKSG952
TTTTATCCCAAGATGCGCAGGCTCCGCCTGTTGCGCCTTGCCACTCCCCATCTGACAAGGCCGGGGTATTCGCCTGCGGCGCCATTATTGCTGACTGTAACGAATTATTTCCAGAACCATCAAAAAGACGCACTCCATGTGTACCCGACCATGACTGTTAAACGGCATTTTCCCGGAGGCGGCGCATTGGTCGACTGGTTTGATGATCCTCAGATCGAAGTGAATACGATTGTTCTGGGAGAATGGGACGGCGGTGCCAGTGTGTCGGTCGTCGTCACAAACCGGGGCGAAGACGACATCACGGACTGGCAGCTTAGCTGGCAAACCCGGAACATGATCGAGCACACCTGGAACGCCGATCTCTCCGTGTCCGGCGATCTGGTCACGGCCGCACCGGACAGCGAACGCATGGTCATTGCGTCTGGTGAAGCCGCCGCATTCGGGTTCAATGTTCAACTCGGACCCGACGGCTGGCAAGAGCCCGATTTCCGGTTTTCCCTTTTGGCAACCGAAGGGGATGTGATCAGTCCCGAAGTTCCAGCGCTTCCGGTACAGCCGTCTCCCGCCCCGATGCCCGGCGGCGATGACATGACACCGGCCACAACGCTCGATGTTTCCGTCCTGAAAGCCTCCGACTGGGATACCGGTGTGAGCGCGAACATTATCGTCAGAAACACGACCGCGGACGATGTTGCGCTCGGCGGCATCAGGATTGAGCTGCCATCCGATGCAAGCATAGATTCGGCCTGGAACGCTTCGGTCATTCAGGAGGGCGGCTTTGCCATTTTTCAGCCGGATGCGGACTATGTGACCGTCAAGGCGGGAGAGGCAATCAGCATCGGCTTCAATGCTTCGCATGACGCGGGCGAAGGCTTTGAAATCATGCCGGTTGCCTTTGTTTCCGGCACTCAGGACCTGCCCGCTCCACATGACGAACCGGTTGCCGGCACCCCGCCGCCTCCGCTGGCCCCGTCAAGTGACTGGGACGGAGAAGCACCGCTCAATCCGATCATCGGCACCCAGACAATCGGGCCGGGCTACACGCTGAGCGATGAGAACGCGCTTGTGGAAACGGCCAAGGCCATTCGGGACACAGGCTCAAACATCCTCAAGATTGCGCTTGATCCGACGCTCTATGGCATGTCCAGCCTTTACCAATGGCAACCGGTTGAGCTCCTGACCCAAAACGAAGCCTTTCGGGATGTTCTGGCCATGGATTTCGATCACTATTTTTTCTGGCTGGAGCGCTCCGGCCCCTGGGCCGACAATAACGGCATCAGCCAGGAGGAGTATGATCAGGAATATCAGGTCACCTACGACCTTGCCCGTTACCTTCTGGAGACTTTCGAAAACACCGGAAAGACTTTTTACATCGGCAACTGGGAAACCGACTGGAACCTTCTGGAGTGGAACCCCACCCTTGAAACCGTCGATGACACCCGGATCGACGGCCTTGTGGATTGGTTGAACCTGCGTCAGGACGCCATTGACCAGGCCAGGGCGGACACGGATGCAAGTGGTGTATCGATTTATCACTATCTTGAAGTCAACCGTGTCGACGACGCCCAGGACCAGGGTTTCGAGCGGGTGGTCAATGCGGTTCTGCCCCGGACAAATGTCGATCTGGTCTCCTATTCCGCCTATGACGTGATCCTGACCGAAAGCAATCTTGGCCGCTATGGTGAAGCTCTCGGGGACAATCTCGACTACATCGAGTCCTTGCTGCCGGAAAAGCAAGACCTGCCATTTGAAAAACGCGTGTTCATCGGCGAGTTCGGATTTTACCTCAAATACGTCTCTGCGGAGCAGCAATACGATCTTACCCTCGATGTGCTTGAGGCAAGTGTTGAATGGGGCGTTCCGTTTTCACTCATCTGGCAGATGTATGACACGTCTGCAAATGAAGGCCTGTATTTGATCGGCCCCGATGGCACACCAACAGCGCTTTCGCAGATGCTGACCAGTTACAACGATCAGCTTCAGGCATGGGATGCCGGTTTCCGTGATCTCAATGCCCGCCCCCCGAGCGCATCGGAAACAAGGGAAAAATCGCTCGAGATCCTGGCAGGTTTCCGGGCCAGCTCCGGTTGACGGCCGATCCGTCTCATGACGTTTGCGGACTTTTGCGAAAATCGCCTGTGCCGGATTGTCCCGGTCCGCATAACCGGACGCCATTCGGGTGACGGTCTTTCCATTGACATTCCTGAATGCCGCAAACGGGTTGCATCTTGAAAAATAGTCCTCTAAGAACGAAACAAATCTAATGATCCGTCACCGGTGACGCACAAAACCGGATGACGTTACGAAGCAAGGCCAACGGGAACCGCATGATCGCACACGGCGACATTGCTATGATCGAAAGCGACGCGCTCTCCATGCGCGGCGGCCTGGCTCTTCTTGGCGAACTCCTCCTTAGATGCCCCTGAGCGTCGGCTGATCCGTGTCATCATGGACGGGCATTCAGGGGAGAAAAAGCGCAACACCATAATTTGACAATTGGATCGCGCCGGGCCTCTGAGGACAAAACCGTCCGGACGCAGATCTGAAGCCCAAGGGACAACGCCATGACCACCGACAACAACCAGGTTCGGATTTTCGACACCACCTTGCGCGACGGCGAACAGTCGCCCGGCGCGTCGATGACGCTGGAAGAAAAGCTGCAAATCGCCGAAATCCTCGACGACATGGGCGTCGACATCATCGAGGCGGGGTTCCCGATTGCCTCCAATGGCGATTTCGAGGCTGTCAGCGAAATCGCGAAAAACTCGAAAAACTCCGTCATCGCCGGTCTGGCGCGTGCGATCCACGCCGATATCGACCGTTGTGGGGACGCGGTGAAAAACGCATCGCGCGGCCGGATCCACACATTCGTCTCAACGTCGCCAATCCATCTGAAATACCAGATGAACAAGACGGAAGAGCAGGTTCTCGACATCATCACCGATACGGTGACCCGGTCGCGCAACCTGATCGACGATGTCGAATGGTCGGCGATGGACGCAACCCGGACCCCGATCGAGTATCTGTGCAAATGCGTCGAGGAAGCCATCCGCTGCGGTGCGACCACGATCAACCTGCCGGACACGGTCGGCTACGCCACGCCCGAAGAATACAAGAAGATGTTTGAGGACATCATCGAACGGGTGCCGAATTCCGACAAGGCGATCTTTTCCGTGCATACCCATAATGATCTGGGGCTGGCGGTCGCCAATTCGCTCGCCGGTGTTGCGGGTGGCGCACGCCAGATCGAATGCACCATCAACGGTCTGGGCGAGCGCGCGGGCAATGCCTCGCTGGAGGAGATCGTCATGGCGATCCGAACCCGTTCCGACATATTGCCCTATACCAGCCAGGTCGATCCGCAATTCCTGATGCGGGCCTCCAAGATGGTGGCGGGTGCGTCCGGTTTCGCGGTCCAGTACAACAAGGCGATTGTCGGCAAGAATGCATTCGCCCATGAAAGCGGCATCCATCAGGACGGCATGCTGAAAAATGCCGAAACCTACGAGATCATGCGGCCTGAAGATGTCGGCGTCAAAGCGACCTCACTGGTGATGGGCAAGCATTCCGGCCGTCATGCATTCAAGGACAAGCTGCGCGAACTGGGCTACGAGCTGGGCGACAACGCGCTTCAGGAGGCTTTCCGCCGCTTCAAGGAACTGGCCGACCGCAAGAAGCACGTCTATGACGAGGATATCGAGGCTCTGGTCGAGGACGAAATCGCAATCGCCGGTGACGGCATCAAGGTGATTGCCCTGACCGTGATCGCGGGGACCGGCGGCCCTCAGAAGGCAATCCTGACCATGGATGTCAATGGCGAGCACGTGACCAAGGAAGCCAATGGCGATGGTCCGGTCGATGCGACCTTCAATGCCATCAAGTCGATCTGCCCGCACGAGGCCACCTTGCAGCTTTATCAGGTACATGCGGTGACCGAAGGCACCGACGCGCAGGCAGAAGTTTCTGTCAGGCTGGAAGCCAATGGCCGGATATCGACCGGCAAGGGCGCGGACACCGATACCCTGGTTGCCTCGGCACGCGCCTATGTGGCGGCCATGAACCGCCTCGCATCCCGCCAGCAAGGCATCAACCCGGGCGCGCTGCAAGCTGTGTGAGGTTACAAGACTTCTTGATTGATTGGAGGGCGCCCAGCGGGCGCCCTTGCTGCTGATGCGCCTATTATCCGGCTTCGAGATATTGTGCGACCACCGGGCTTAGAACCTGATGCACATCAACCAGATGACGGCCGATCTGCCGGGTTTCGCGGTAGGCAAAGCCCAAAGTCTCCAGGTGGCGCTGCAATTGATGGTCCCCGCGCCGCGCGGTGCAAATCAAATGGGTGAAGTAGGTCGCCCGGAAAAAGCTGTCGATGACATCGCGGCACACGCGCCGGGCCAAATCCGGATCCCGGCCCATTGCGCGCGCGGTGAAACAATAAAACAGGTTGATTTCTGATGTTTCCTCGGCCACCGAAAACCCGCAAACGCCGACCGGCACATCGGCCTCGTCAACGATTTTCCAAGTTTGCAAACCATAGGTGATGCGGGTTTTAAGCACATCGCTCAAACGCTGTCTGCAAGCATCGGCATCGACGTTTCGATCGGTCATGCCGTTCAATGAACACAGACGTGCTTGCGTGAGCAATTCCTCAAGATCCGAAGCATCGGAAGGCTCAAGCGGCAACAGCCGGTTGGACCCGGAAACGAGGGAGAAACTCTGCACAGAAACCTCCTCTGTGACTTTTTCTTTCACGCCCCATCTCAGGGGCAAGCATGAGGTAGCAGGAATATGTGTGGCAGATGCGACAATTCAATGATCATTTTGGACGATCGGTTTCTTGCTGATGCATCAACATGTTCCGGCCATATTTTCATCCGCCGCCCCAAACTTCCGGAGGCGGCACTTCCCAGGATCTCCTCTGGCTAGGCGGTTAACACATAGGACTGCATGAAGGGGCTCAGGATCTGGAAAATGTCGCAGGGCATCCCGTTGATCTGCCGGCTTTCCCGATAATAGAAGCCACAGTCCAGCATGACAGTGCGCACGAGCCGGTTGTCGGTGCGCACCACCGAAACCAGATGCGAAAAATAGGTGTTGTCGAAGAACCACTCGATCAGGTCACGGCACACGCGCTCGGGCATTTCCGGATCGGCCTCGAGCGCGTCCATCGCAAAACAGTAGTCGAGTTCGATCTCCGAGGTTTCTTCAAGGACTGCAAAACCGGCCCAGCCCAAAAAAGTCCCGTCGATTGCCACAACCTTCCATCTGGAAAATCCGTGGCGCTCCTGATCTTCGAGAGCCGACATGACAAAGCGATCCGCTTCCCGCGCCGACCAGTTGTTATCATCGGAAGAGATGAACCGTGCCACCCGGGGATCTGACCACAAATTGCGAATCAGACCCACATCATCGGGCGCAAACCTCTCAAACCGGAGGAATCCGCTCTCCATCACCAATCCGTGCAAGTCTGCCTCCCTTGAGTCTGGGAACAGCCGCCCCTTCCATGGACCATGGATAGGCTTATGCCACACGTGATTGCAACCCTAAATCGCATTCACGCTGTCACGGGCTCCCCGACCCTTGATTACCGTTGCGGCAGAATAGTTGGTTTTCCTGAAGATTTCATCTCGAACTTACACTGCAGCGCACTATCAGAGATAGCGCCGTTCAAAATCCCCCAAAAATTCAAGGGCCAAGGCTTCGGATGAATTTTTCGCAACATCAATCCGGGGCCAATTTCCCATTTGATTTCGAAACCAGGTCTCCTGACGCTTTGCATATTGCCGCGTTGCAACAGTCAGACGCTCCGCAGCCTCGGCAAAAGACGCCTCGCCGGTCAACAGATCCCGGGCCTCCTTGACCCCGATCGCACGCATGGCAGGCAGCGATGCAGGCAGGTCCTGCTTGAGCAGCTCTTCGACTTCGGCAAGGCCGCCGGGCCGCAGGATCAGCCCAGCACGCTCGCCAATCCGTTCGTGCAACCACGGGCGCGGCGGAGCAAGGACGAGACGCGCTGTATCGGCTTGCGGCAAGACGGCCTCCGCTTGCGCCTGTTTTTGCCACTCGACAAGGGGCCGGCCGGTGCCGCGCACCACTTCCAAGGCCCGCGTCAAACGCTGCAGATCCTGAAGTCCGTTTGCGGCTTCCGGGTCCACACCGGTAAGGGCAGCCCGCACACCCTCCACGCCCGCCTTTTCGGCAAAGTCCCGGCACGCGGCCCGGACCTCCGGATCGATATCGGGGATTTGCGCCAGCCCTTCCGTCAGTGCCTTGAAGTAAAGACCCGTGCCGCCGACAAGAATGGGCAGCCGGCCCTCGCCGGTAACGGTTTTGATTTCACGGGTCACCGCGCGCAGCCAATCTCCTGTGGAATAGGCGGTTCTGGCAGGCACACATCCGTAGAGCCGGTGCGGAACACGGACCATGTCGGTTTCATCCGGGCGGGCTGTCACAATTGACAGTTCCTCATAAACCTGCATGGAGTCGGCATTGACGATCACACCATTCAGGCGCTCAGCCAGTTCGAGCGCCAATGCCGACTTGCCGCTTGCGGTTGGTCCCGCTATCAGAATTGCTCGTGCCTTTTTCATGTCCTCACTCTTCCAACCCAAGGTCAGCTCCATGTCTCTTGTCGCAACGCTCGTGTCAAATCCCGCGAAACCGGCGGTTTCAGCCGAGCTGATCGCTTCTGCGGCAAGTCGCCTGCCACTCACCGCCGATCCTGTGGTTCTGGCGGAAGACATTGCTGCCGACTTTGCCTTTGACGGCATGCAGCCGGAGACCGCCCGGCAAGCGCTGATTGACCTCATTGACGGCGAACCGGTCGACGTCTTCGTCCAGCCGCAGCTCGGGCGCAAGCGCAAGCTTCTGATCGCTGACATGGATTCGACCATGATCCGGCAGGAATGCATTGACGAACTGGCCGCAGAACTTGGTCTCAAGGACCGTATCTCCGAAATCACCGAACGCGCCATGCAGGGCGAAATCGCCTTTGACCCCGCCTTGCGCGAACGTGTCGCCCTGCTTGAGGGGCTACCGGTCTCGAGTGTCGAAACGGTCCTCTCGACCCGCATCCAGCTGATGCCGGGCGGCCGGACGCTTGTCCAGACAATGAAGGAAAACGGGGCCTATTGCGCGCTTGTCTCAGGTGGTTTCACTCATTTCACACAGGCCGTTGCCGCGCTTCTCGGCTTTGACGAAAACCAGGCGAACACACTGCTGGAACAGGACGGCAAATTGACGGGGCAGGTCAGCGAGCCTGTTCTCGGGCGTGACGCAAAACGGCAGCGGCTGGCCGAATTGATGGACGAGCGGGATCTTTCAGCAGCCGAAACAATCGCGGTCGGCGACGGCGCCAATGACCTTGCCATGATCGAGCTCGCCGGGGCAGGCATCGCCTACCGGGCCAAACCGGCCGTTGCTGCAGCTGCCGACTATCGCGTCGACCACGGTGACCTCACCGCCCTGCTCTATTTTCAGGGCTACCGGCAGTCAGAGTTTTCGTTGAGTTAATTCGTCCGGTCGTCCCCGCAAACCGATTGCGTAGCGAGCACATGGGCGGAAACAAAAAAGGGCGCCAAAGCGGCGCCCTTTCGTGTGTCGGAAAGCCCGGATCAATCATCGATCCGGACCGGAACGAAGCGCAATTCGCCATTCTCGTTGGACAACAACAGCAAGGCGGTCCGGCGGCCGTCATCCTTCAGTTTTTCGATCTGCGCCGCCACGTCTGCCGGCGTCAAAACCGGTTCCTGGGCGATTTCCTTGATCACGTCGCCAGCCTGTATGCGCTTTTCCTGCGCAGAGGACCCCGGAGCCACTTCCAGAACCAGAACGCCCGTAACCTTTTCATCGATACCGAACTCGGAACGTCCCTCTTCGTCCAGTGCCGACAGGATCATGCCAAGCACTTCCTCCTGAACCGGTCCCGCGCCATCATCTTCGGCCGTCGCTTCGGAGGTTTCCGTGTCCGCACTGGCCTCTTCAAGACGGCCAAGGGTTACATCCAGCGTCACACGTTCGCCCTTGCGCAGAACAACCACGGTGACCGCCTTGCCGATGGCTGTTTCGGCGACCATGCGCGGCAACTCGCGCATGGAATCGACCGGACGGCCATCAAACTCCAGGATCACGTCGCCAGGCTCGATCAGCGCATCTTCTGCCGGACCGCCTTCGGTGACCCCTGCCACGAGCGCGCCCATGGCCTCGTCCATCGCCAGACTTTCGGCAATCTCGTCGGTGACTTCCTGGATGCGCACCCCCAGCCAGCCGCGCCGCGTCTCGCCATACTCGCGCAATTGCGCGATCACCCGTGTTGCCGTCTTGGCCGGAATTGCGAAGCCGATGCCGATCGACCCGCCGGAGGGCGAGATGATGGCCGTGTTGATTCCGATCACATTGCCGTTCATGTCGAACAGCGGACCACCCGAATTGCCCCTGTTGATGGAGGCATCCGTCTGGATGAAATTGTCATAGGGACCGGAATTGATGTCGCGGTTGAGCGACGACACAATCCCGACCGTCACTGTTCCCCCAAGACCAAACGGGTTGCCGATCGCCATCACCCAGTCGCCAACGCGTATCCCGTCCGAATCGCCAAACTGAACATCGACAAGCGGCTCTTCCGGTTCCACCTTCAACACGGCAATGTCGGTCTTCTCATCGGTGCCGATGATTTCCGCCTTCAGTTTCGTGCCGTCATTGAAGTTGGCCGTGACCTCGTCCGCCCCTTCGATCACGTGGTTGTTGGTGATGATGATGCCCTCCACACCATCAATCACAAAACCGGACCCGAGGGACTGAACACGCCGTGGCTGTTCCTCGCCTCTTTCCTGACGGTTGAAGAACTCCTCGAAGAATTCCTGAAACGGCGACCCGTCGGGCACTTGCGGCAAGGGCACCGAGCGGCGGCCCTGGACAGTCTGTGCCGTCGAAATGTTGACCACCGCGTCGGCAAGGTCCTCGGCAAGGTCGGCAACCGAATTCGGTCCCTGCACCTGCGTCAGAGCGCCGGACACCGGCTGAACGGCAATCAGGCCGCCGAGCACCACCGCCGTGCCCAGTGCACGGGCCGCTCCGAGGCTGCGTTGAAGAAACTGGGGAGCCATAGGGCGAAATCCTCCATCCCGGTCCATTAATCCTGTCAGTTTGGACAGTATCAGGATCAAAAACTGTATTCGAATATAAAACGGGCGGCCAAGAAAAGGACCGCCCGCTTCCCCACGTTTATGTTATCCGCGTACAAACCAGACGATCAAGACGCCCAGAGCCAATGCAACCACCCCGCCGATCCGGAGCACCGAATCCGGTGTTTCAAGGGCGCTTTGCATCAGTTTCTTGACCCCGCCCGGCACCAGCGCATAGAGGGTTCCCTCTATCGCCAGCACAAGGCCGATCGCCAGGATCAGCTCCTTCATTGCGCAGGCGCTGGGGCCTGGCGCGACTGGGCCACGTTCGGCGCCGAGGTGGTCGCGGCCGGAGCCCGTTCCGTCTCGGCCGGCTGGCCCATCGGGTCGTTGAAGTAGCGGAAGAAGCTGGAATCCGGCGACAGAACCAGGCTGGTGTCGCCCTGTTTCAGACCGGCTTCATAAGCCTGCATCGACCGGTAGAAGGCGAAGAAGTCAGGGTCCTTGCCAAACGCTTCGGCAAAGATCCGGTTCCGCTCCGCATCCCCGTCACCGCGGATGATTTCCGAATCCCGCTTTGCTTCAGCGACAAGAACAGTCGCGTCGCGATCGGCGCGGGACCGGATCCGGCGGGATTGTTCCTCACCCTGGGCCCGGATTTCAGCAGCTTCCCGCTGACGTTCGGTCTGCATGCGTGCAAAGATCGCCTGCGAGTTGGCTTCCGGCAAATCCGCCCGGCGGATCTTCACGTCAATGACTTCGATGCCAAGGTCGGAGGCGGCCGTGCTGACATCCTTCCGGATGTTCTCCATCAAGGACGAGCGTTCGTCGCGAACCACGGCAGTGAATGTCGCAGTTGCAAGTTCGGACCGCAGTGAGGACTGCAGGAAGGTCGAAAGACGCTGATTGGCCTCACGCACGTTGTTCACGCGCTGATAAAACAGGACCGGGTTCTCGATCCGGTACCGCGCGAACGCATCGACAACAAGCCGCTTTTTGTCCGCGGCAATCACTTCCTGCGGCGGCATGTTCAGATCGAGAATGCGCTTGTCGAGATAAACAACATTGTCGACCAGCGGGATCTTGAACTTGAGCCCCGGTTCGGTCTGGACATTTTCGATCTGACCGAAGCGCAGAACCAATGCCTGCTGCGTCGGGTTGACGATGAACAGGGACGAATAGGCCACCACCGCAATGATGACGACCAGAATGGCGAGAATACCACCACGCATTACTGATTTCCTCCCGTACGGCTGGTCTGGGTGCTGGTGCGCGGGGATATTTCATTGAGCGGCAGGTACGGCAAAACCCCTTGGCCGGTTGCCTTGCTGTCAATGATGATCTTGTTGTTGGATCCCAGGACCTTTTCCAAGGTCTCCAGATAAAGACGCTCGCGCGTCACGTCCGGAGCATTCTTGTATTGAGCATAGATCTTGTCGAAACGCTGCGACTGACCGGTCGCCTCGGCAATCGTCTGATCGCGATAGGCATTGGCCGCTTCCATCACGCGTGCCGCTTCACCGCGAGCTTCCGGAACCACCCGGTTGGCATAGGTTTGCGCCTCGTTCTGGATCCGCTCCTGGTCGGCACGTGCTGCCTGAACATCACGGAACGCATCAATGACCTGCTGCGGCGGGTCGACCTTCTGCATCTGGACTTCCGTGACTTCGATCCCCGCCTGATAGGCATCAAGCGTCTTCTGCATCAACTGATCGACATCGTTCTGAATCGCGACCCGGTTTTCGGTCAGGATCGAATCGATGTTTGAGTTGCCCACAACCTCGCGCATCGCGCTTTCGGCGACGGCCTTCACGGTGCCTTCGGGGTCCTGAATGTTGAACAGATAGTTGTCAATGCCCTCACGGGTGTTCTTGATGCGCCATTGCACCTTGAAACCGACATCGACGATGTTTTCGTCACCCGTCAGCATCAGGCTTTCAGCCGGAACATCGCGGGACCGCAGGGAATTTCCGGTGAGGAACTCCTCAACCCCGACGGTCAGCTCGCGCTGGCGCTGGACTTGCGGCTTGTAGACTTCGCCGATCGGGTAAGGCCAGTTGTAGTTCAGCCCCGGAGGGGTCTGGTCCGTAACCTTGCCGAACACCAGTTCGACACCAACCTCGCCTTCGTTGACACGGTAGAGGCCCGACGCCATCCAGACGACAAGCACCACGGCAATGACCGCCAGCACACCGGCGACACCAAGGCCGCCGCCGCCCGGCAGCACGGTCTTCATCCGGTCTTGTGTCTTTTTCAAGAGTTCCTCAAGATCCGGCGGATTGCCGCCGCCACCGCCGCCACCGCCGCGATTCGGGCCACCGCCGCCCCATGGGCCGCCGTTGTTGCCACCGCCGCCGCCCCATGGGCCGCCATTGTTCCCACCGCCTTTCCAGGGACCACCGCCACCTGACTGATTGCTCCAAGGCATCCAAGCTTCCTTCTTGTGGTCGTAACCCTTCCAGACCCCTTCCGGAAGGTTTCCGATCATTCACTTAAACTTAAGGCAGGTTATAGGGGGAATCCCGGACTTGTTCAATGAAAGCCCGCCGCCTCCTCCCAGATGTCACCGGCACAGTTCCAGACCCAAGTGGTCTTAAGTCCGTGTGATTTCAAGCTGAAATCGGAAACTGCGCCATGGCGTCACGCTGTCAGGCGCATATCGATATGCGGGATACCATCTTCCAGATAGGTTTCGGACACCTTTTTAAAGCCAAGGCTGGCATAAAAACGGTCCAGATGCGCCTGAGCAGACACTTCAACCGTCCCGCCCGGTGAAAGCGCCCGCGCCTTTGCCAGTCCGCTTTCCATCAATGTGCGCCCAAGACCCGAGCCGCGGTAAGCGGGCGCGATGACAACACGGCCGATCCTGGCCGATTCGCTTTCAGATCCCGCAAACAGCCTCAGGGCGCCAACCAGATCACCGGCTCCTGCTTCAAACACCAGCAAATGAAGCGCCACGGGATCCAGCCCGTCAATGTCCGGATAGGCGCATTCCTGTTCGACGATGAACACATCCTGGCGCAGCTTCAAAAGTGCGTGAAGGTCGTGTGCGCTCAATTCGGCAAACGCATGCCAGATGCTTGTGGTTTCTTTGGTCATGTCCGTTTTGTTCATTCCGCCTCGGCTTTCCGCCGGTAAGTCACGAAGGAAAATTCCGCGCTGTCGCGTTCGGTGCGAACGCCCTGCCGCCTTGCTGTTTCCTGCCAGACGGCCGGGTCAATGTCCGGAAACCGGGTATCGCCAGCAGGTTCGGCGAGGACTTCGGTGATTTCGAGACGATCCGCCAAACCGATGGCCTGACCGTAAATCTGTCCGCCACCGATCACGGCAATTTCGTCTGCACCGCTCTGTGATGCAAGCACCTGCGCGCGCGCAAGTGCTGCCTCGAGCGACCTCGCAGCCTCGGCGCCATCGGGAGCGTAATCTAGATCGCGCGAAATGATGATGTGCGGACGGCCGGGCAAGGGTTTTCCGCCAAAGGACAAGAAGGTCTTGCGCCCCATCACGACCGGCTTGCCCATGGTCAGGGCCTTGAACTGCCTCAGGTCGGAAGACAGTTTCCAGGGCATGTCATTGTCCGCCCCGATAATCCCGTTCCGGGCCACGGCGGCAATCAGGAAGATTTCAGCTTTTCCAGATGGCATTTCCCAATCCTGCCCCTCATCAAACCGCGATAGGCGCCGCAATATGCGGATGCGGATCATAGCCAGAGAGTTCGAAATCCTCGAACCGGAAGGCAAACAGATCCGTGACATCGGGATTGAGCGACATCACCGGCAAAGCACGCGGTGTCCGGGTCAGTTGCTCGCGCGCCTGATCGAAGTGATTGGCGTAAAGATGCGCATCACCCAGCGTGTGGACAAAATCGCCCGGCTTCAATCCGGTCACTTGCGCAATCATCATGGTGAGCATCGCATAGGAGGCGATGTTGAACGGCACGCCCAGAAACACATCCGCCGAGCGCTGATAGAGCTGACAGGACAGTTTGCCGTCCGCCACGTAGAACTGAAACAAGGCATGGCAGGGCGGCAGCGCCATGTCATCGACCAGAGCCGGGTTCCAGGCCGACACAATCAGACGCCGGCTTTCCGGCGATGTGCGGATCATGTGAAGGAGATTGGCGATCTGGTCGATCGACCGGCCGCCGGGAGCCGGCCAGGACCGCCACTGATAGCCATAGACGGGTCCCAGTTCGCCGTTTTCATCCGCCCACTCGTCCCAGATCCGGACGCCGTTTTCCTTAAGGTAACGGATGTTGGTGTCCCCCGCCAGAAACCACAGAAGCTCGTGAATGATCGACCTCAGGTGCAGCTTTTTGGTCGTGACAAGCGGGAAACCTTCGGAAAGATCAAACCGCATCTGATGGCCGAAGACCGACCGCGTTCCGGTGCCGGTCCGGTCGCCCCGGTCGATGCCCTCATCCAGAATTTTCTGCATGAGATCGTGATACTGCTGCACGCTGTTTTCCCCAATGCTACCGGTTTGGTGGAGGCCTCTTGTCCATTCCTGCCGGTTTAGGCCATTGCAGCCCCCTTGAAAAGCGCCGTTTCCCCGCCATTCACCTCAATAGTCCCCACACAATGCGGACTGGGAGCGCTCCCCCCTTTCATTTGCTGTCGCAAGAGTTTATATCTGCCCGTGCTGGGCAACCAGCTATGGCAATAAATGGTCAGTGCAATAAACCTATCGGACCCGGGGGCGGTACCCGGCGCCTCCACCCAAGCGCAGAGCAGCCCAAATGCAGGTTTCTGCGTTTCGGCGGGGGCGAAACAGGATCGACGAGGGCGTAAAGACTGTGCTTTTGCTCGGCATTGTACCACCGTTATCGGGCTGTTCTAATAGTTGCAAACGACAACTATGCTATGGACAACGCTGTCGCTGCGTAATGCGGTGCCAGTAGTCCTTTAAAGCCCTGCTGGGTAGCACCAGCAGGCGGGGTCCGGAGGCACCTGGCAACAGAAGCCTCCACTGAAACCTCCAGAAACATTTGGTTTACAGGACCGATCTGCTCCACCGGTGAACCTTTCCGGGCCGGAGACGGGGATTCCACGTTTGGGGAGCTTTCATTCCTTTTGAATCCCGTTAAACTTCAGAAACTCGACGGGAAGGCTTTCTTTTCCTATAACGCGGGTGACAGCGCTCCGGATGGGCCGCACACCTGACAACCGACTGACTAACGACGCGATAATATGGCTGAAGACCTGCTTCGATACGATATCCTGATTCAGGACGCGCTGCGTGGCGCTGTAAGGAAAATCCTGACTGAAGTGGGGCGCACCGGATTGCCGGGCGAGCATCACTTTTACATCGCGTTCGACACCAACGCTCCGGGTGTGCGCATTTCACAAAGGCTGAAAGAGCGCTACCCGCAGGAAATGACCATCGTTCTCCAGCACCAGTTCTGGGACCTGTCGATTGGCGAACATACGTTCGAGGTCGGTCTTTCCTTCGGCGGTGTTCCGGAAAAGCTGCTGGTTCCGTTCTCCGCGATCAAGGGCTTCTTTGATCCATCGGTCCAGTTCGCGCTTGAATTCGACCCTGGCAAGACCGCTGAGGAGTTGCCGGAAGAACTGCTTGAAGCCGTTGAAGAGCTTGCGAATACCGAACGGGATACAGCGGACGTTTTGACCCCGCAGAAGGCTCCGGCCCTGGCCGCAGAAACGAGCGAACCCAAAACGGCAGCCGCCGAACCGGCTGTTGCGGAGGAAGCCGGCGACAAGAAGGCCGAGGCCAGCGGCGAAGTTGTCTCTCTTGACGCGTTCCGCAAAAAGACCTGACCGGAGTCTTCCGATGAGTGCGGAGATCATCAACCTGCGCCAGACCAGAAAGCGCAAGGCCCGCGCGGACAAGGACAAGCAGGCGGAAAAGAACCGCCTGAAATTCGGCAGAACCAAAGCTGAAAGGCAACTCGAAGACGCCGAGCGCGCAAAGCTTGAAGGGCATGTCGACGGCCACAGGATTGATGGCGGCGACACGTCCGGCAACGAATGATGCCGGTCTGACACCATGCCGCTCGTCAAACGGTCCATTACCTTGCACGGCCACCGCACGTCACTGGCGCTTGAACCCGAGTTCTGGGCCGTGATCGACAGCGTCAGCGACCGGGAAAACCGCTCGCTGGCTTCGGTCATCGCCCGGATAGACGAAACGCGAACACCGGAAGATGCCTTGTCTTCAACTGTCAGGGTATGGGTGCTGAAAAGGGCGCTCGAAAGCGCTTTCGAAACCGAGGGCGGACCGGAGAATCCGCTTTAGCGGGACAGGAACGTCACCTCAATCCGGGATCTCAAAGACGAGACCATTCGGCAAGGTCCTGTAGCGCGGCTGCTTGGGCTCCGGCTGGGGTTGCGACCTGAGATATTGCCGCCGGGCGTCCAACGAACCTTGCGGATCCGGCGAGGCATTCAAGGAATCCGGCTCACCTTGAAACGCACGCTCCGGCAAGCCGCTGTCCCTTGCGAGGACATCGTCGATCGACTGCGGCGGGGTATTGATCGTGCCGGTCGAGCCGATCGGTTCAACGGATCGGGCCGGTTCCAGAGGCGGCAATCCCGCACCATCCGCTCCGGATGCACCTCCGCTACCCTGCTCCCCGACCGGGGCATTGCCGTTTTCGATCTCTTCAAGAACCGAACGGATCCGGTCCGTGAAGTCCACTGCGGGAAGGGTCGCCGCCCGGGCCGCGGATGCAGGCGCCGGAACAGGAATGGACCCGGTCCCCGGTGCAGGTGCATTCGGGAGAGGCGTCCCGCCCCCTGCAGCACCAGCAGCGGCCTCATCGGGATTTGGCGGGATTTCCGGCAGGAGTTGGGGCGCGCTGGCTTCTGCCTCAGCAGCCCGTTCTGCAGCTGCAGCCGCCTCCGCAGCCGCCTGTGCCGCTTCTGCTGCGTCCCGTTCGCGGCGCAACCGGTCTTCCTTCTGGCGCCGGAGTTCGCGCATCAAACGGTCGCGCTCGAGAATTTCGCTTTGCAGTTTCTCCACCCGCTCAACTTCCTGCTCGAATGCGCGCAACGTCAGATAGGCGGTAAACGGCGCGATATCGACCGATCGGGCGGGTGCGGCCATATCGCCCTGAAACAGCAGTCCGACCTGCGGCTGAGCACCGGTCACCGCTTCCTCGCCCGGATCGACCTCGATGGAAAAATCGCTGTCCAGCTCCAGCGTGTTCAGATCGAGTTCGGCGGAGCCGAAAATCTCCGCCTGCTGAGCATCCACGACGATATTGCGCGCATTGACCCGCCCGCCGACGATGGCGAGAGAGCCTTCAAGCCTTGAAAAATCAAGGTTGCCGGTGTCCATGTGGCTGAGGAACACCTCGCGGATCTGATCATCCCTCAATTCCAGTCCGGCATCGGCCGCCCGCATCACAAGCGGAAATGCCTGAGGATTGATCCCGCGCAAGGTGCCATCTGAAATCTCGAACGTTCCGCCACCGGACAAGCCCGCCACGATCGCCGAGATGGACCGGCCGGCCCCTTCGGCCTCCAGAAACAGATCAAGCGTTCCGTCCGCAATCGGGCGGCCGCCGCGGCGCCACACAATGTCACGCAAATCCGCATCGGTCAGCTTGACGCGCCCGGAAAAGGCCCCCTCCCCGCCAGACCGGCGGATGGTGAACGCGCCTTCGACGGAGCCATCCGCGTATGTTCCTGTCATCCGGTCAAAACGCAAGAGATCGGGGGTCAGACGCAACGCACCCGCAACATTGGAAACGCGCGTCACCTCGTCGAGATCGAGCACAGCGGCTGTCAGATCAACGGTAAGGTCGGTGCCGATAAAGAGCGGCGCCCCAAAAGCCACGGTCGGCCAGATGCTGGAGCCATCTCCCGCAGAATACCACTGATCTGGACCCAGCACGGTTTCCGAAAGGGTCTTGAGATCAAGCTCCCCGACATTCAGCCGCCCCTTGAACCGCCGGTTTGTTTCTCCGCCGAGCGGCTCGAAACTGCCCGACAACGCGCCATCAAAGGCAACACCCGCCAGATCACCGGTGATACCAGTAAAGGCGGTATCTGGGCCTGCGCCTTCAAGATTGAAGGCTATGTCTGCGGGAATCGCCCCGGCCATGATCGGCAGCACCCGCCCGGCCGACAACGCAAACGGGGTCAGGTCCGGCGCTGCCGCCATAACATCGAGATCGTAGGAGACAGGCTTGTCCTGCGCGAAGACAACAGTGCCCCGGCTACGCAGTTCCGCGCTGCCAATTGCGGCAGACAGGTCAGTCTGCAGGCCCTTGCCGGGCTGCCCCGACGCCCGGAGCGAAATCTCGCCTGAACCAAGCGCGTCTACGGGCAGAATGTCAAGACCAACCTGCTGAAGCAGCCGGTCGCCATCGGGTCCCGTCAGCATGGCATCAACCGACATATCAGCCTCGCGCCACGCGTCTACCCGGCCGTCAAACGCCCCGGACAACGACAATTCTGCGGGACCGGCCGACCCCTCGAGATTCAGGCTGACACGGCTTGTCTCGCCCTGGGCAGCCGCGTCAATTTCACCGTGAAACGCAGCCGGAACCAGAAAGGGGGCCGCCTTTGCCAAGCGCCGGGTGACGGGATTGCCCGGGGCAATGCCTTCGGCGACCGCGACAAGTCCGGTCAGATCACGTGCATTCAAGGTGCCGTCAAGACGGCCCTCCGGTGCGGTCGTGACGGAGCGGATCTCCCCACTGACATCAAATGCGGCTCCGGCAAAATCGGCTGCCGCCAGTTTTTCGATCTGAAGATTGCCGCCCGAATATGCAGCTTCAAGATCCAGACCGGTGCCGTCAATCCCGCGCACCCGGACTTCACGGGCCCGCAACTGCAGGGAAACGTCGAGGCCTCGGTTTTCACCGCCTTGCCCCGAAAACACCGGCGCAAACAATCCGGCCAGCACCTCGGCTTCATCGACATCCAGCCGCTGTGCATTCAGCGACATGTCGAACACCGGGGGTCCGGTTCGAGGGACCCGGTAGGACACTTCGCCCGTGGCCCGCGCACCGGCCAGGGACAATTGAAGGGAATCAAAGGCAGCACCGTCAGGAACGATGCTCACCCGGCCTTCCACGGACACGGGCTGAATGGCGGCAGATCCCTTGCCGGACTGCTGCCACCACGCAGCCAGGGATCCGGGCTGTTCAGAGGTCAGGGACATGCGCCCCTGGTAGGTTAGCGCCGGGTAAAGCCCGAGGTTGCCCGAGGTTGCAAAGGTTGTGCGCCCGGGCGCGCGTGCTGCAAACCGGGCCACGCGCCAGCCGCCCAGAGCGGTTTCAAGATCAAGCCGCACGTCCTGCATGATCCCGCCCCCGGCAACAACGGCCGGAAAATCCAGCGCGATGACGCCATCCATCTCCGGCACCGGAACCGCCTGCAAGGCCTTGCCGAGGTCCGTAGCTGCCGCGCTCATGACAACCGGTTTCTGAGGCCCTCCACCAAGGATCCGGTCAAGATCGAGCTGTTTGGCCTTGGCGCGGACCTCGAACCGCTGGTGCCCCGAGAAATGCAGATCGGCAGAGCCGTCCGCCCCGATCGGCCGGTCCTCGGGCCCAAAACGAAACGCGAATTCCGGAATGGTGATGCCTTCGACATTCGCATCGAGCATCCCGGTCATATCCCATGCGGCGGCTGGCTGCTCGTCGAGCGGGACCGAGTGGGCCTTGAAACTGCCTTCAAAAGTCGGAGACTGATCGCTTTGCGCCAGAAGCCCGTCGACTGACAGGTTCACGGGCGTGTTGGCCGGGGTCAGCTGGCCGGTCACCCGAATGGCACCATCATCCTGACGCCGCCCGGTCGCAAGTCCAACCGAATAGGATGCATTGTCGTAGGAAAAGGACCCATCGGCCTTGTAGGGCCCCACAAGCGACCGGCCGTTCAAACCGAGCTGAACCTGATCGATGCGGTAGACATCGCCGGATCTCTCGTCATTCACGACGACGGAGCCATTCACGACCGAAACACCCTGGAAGGCAACATTGTCGGGAGGCAGTTCCGACAATACCCCCTTGGCCGCCGCATTGCTCAACCAGTCAAGACGGCCATCCGCGTCAAGCGTGACGTTCAGCTGCGGGCGGTCAAGTTCCATGTCGAGAATACGGATTTCGCCCTTGAGCAGGGGCGGCAGTTCAACGCGCATGCGGAAATTGGACACGACCAGAAGCGGATCGTCCGCTTCGCCGACACGTACGTCCGAAAAGGTCACCATCGGAGCCGGCAACAGCCGCAGGTCGGCCTTGCCAAGCACCGAAACCTTATGCCCCAACACACGTTCCGCGTAGGATTCAAACGTGGACCGGTAGACGGTCCAGTCGACGAAAAACGGCCCGACCAGAGCTGTCACCAGCACCAGAACCACCGCCACGCCGAGAGTTATATATACCGAATTCAGACCCATTCTCCTTCAAGGGCATGTTTGGGCTTGTGCACGTGATGACACGCCGATGCTTAAAAAACCGTGGTCTGTCCCATTCATGCTTCGGCCAGCCGCGTGCCGGTTGCCTTCAATCCCCCGGCGTGATCTTGCCGGGATTGAGAATACCATGCGGATCGAGTGCATTCTTGATGGCGCGCATCATATCCACGCCTCCGCCATGTTCCTTGCGCAGATATTTCATTTTCCCCTGCCCGATGCCGTGCTCGCCGGTACAGGTACCGCCCATGTCGATGGCCCGCTGATTCAGCCGCCCGACAAACGCTTCAATCCGCCGGATTTCAGACTGATCCTGCGTATCAACCAGAAGGCAAACATGAAAATTCCCGTCGCCGACATGCCCCACGATTGGGGCAACAATCCCGCACTCCGCAATATCCCGGCGTGTGTCTTCAAGACAGTCCGCGAGCCTTGAAATCGGCACGCATACATCGGTCGCTACCGCTTTCGATCCCGGACGCAGCCCGATTGACGCCCAATAGGCGTCATGACGCGCGGCCCAAAGCCGTGTCCTTTCCTCGGCTTCGGTCGCCCATTCAAATGGCCCGCCCCCCAGATCGCCGGCGATTTCGCCAAACAGGGCCGACTGTTCACGGACCCAAGCCGCTGTCCCGTGAAATTCCAGGAAGAGCATGGGGACTTCCGGCAAGTCGAGTTTCGAATACTGGTTGCATGCCCGGACCATCAGCGGATCGAGAAGCTCGATACGTGCCACCGGGATACCGTACTGGATCGTTGCAATCACTGCCTGACAGGCCGCGTCAACGGACGGAAACGGGCAAACCCCGCCCGAAATCGCTTCCGGTTGGCCGTGAAGCCGCAGTGTCAGTTCGGTGATGATCCCGAGCGTGCCTTCCGAGCCGACCATCAGCCGTGTCAGATCATAGCCGGCAGACGATTTCCGGGCCCGACCGCCGGTATGGATCACCTCACCGCTTGCGGTCACGACCGTGAGCCCCAGCACCGCATCCTTCATCGTGCCATACCGGACCGCGTTGGTACCCGAAGCGCGCGTTGCCGCCATGCCGCCCAGACTGGCGTCAGCGCCCGGGTCAATCGGAAAGAACAAACCGGTATCGCGCAGATAACTGTTGAGTTGCTTTCGCGTAATACCGGCTTCCACCCGGCAATCGAGATCCCCGGCATTCACCTCAAGGACCGCATTCATGCCGGAGAGATCGATGGACACACCACCGCGCGGCGCGTTGACATGCCCCTCCAGGGACGACCCGGCCCCAAAGGGAATGACGGGTGTCCGGTGTTCCGCACAAATGCGCACAGCCTCCGAAACCTCTTCCGTCGTTTTTGCAAAGACCACCGCATCGGGGGCCTGTGTCGGCAACCAGGTTGTCGTGTGGCCGTGTTGGGCGCAGATAGCTTCCGAGCGCGCACAGCGTTCGCCGAACCTTTGGGTCAGGACATCGACCGCCCGGCCTATGTCCCCGTCAGTCCGTTCAGGTGCGGCCTCCACCGACACGATACTCATCATGCGCTTCCTTGCTGCTCAAACGCCACGCTCCCCGGGACATGGGTTTCCCCGGCGATAACGTCTCTTGAGTAAACACCCCTGTCAGCCCGAATATGACGGTCATGCCGTCAAACGTCAAAACGCTTCAGCCCGTTTCAAAAGACCTCTGAATATTCAAGCCAATCGATACATGCATGATATGACCTCACGCTACAGAAGTGTGCGATGACGCCATAAGGAAGCCTTTCAAGGCGGAAAC
>NZ_SMMF01000660.1:0-3427 GCF_009711355.1 Roseibium sp. RKSG952
CAGGAAGCCCCGTCCTTCAGGGCGGGGAGCGGTCACGATGTCTCTTGTGCTTGCTTTGCGATCTCGACGGCACGGAACATCGCGCATTGCCTGAAGAGATTTGCACTCAGGGCCTTGTTCTGCTTTCGCGCGACGCGAGCGGTCAGGCGCATTAGGTTGCGAATGTCGCGTTGCGCGATCGTTGGAAAGAGATCGACGAGTTCCCTTATTAGATCATCCGAAACATCCTGCTGGAATTGGGTCGCCATGATGCGCCAAACCTTGCGGCGGTCGTCCTCGTCGGGCGTGTCGTAGGTGATGATAGCGGAGCATCGGGAAATGATGGCCTCGTCGATGTTATGCGGTCGATTCGTCGTCATGAAGAGAAGGCCCTCGAAGTATTCGAGCGTCATCAGGAATTCGGCGACGATAGCGTTCTGATCAAGGCTGTTGCTGCGCGTCATGACGAAGATGTCGGCCTCGTTAAGAAGCAGTACGCAGTTCCATCGCCGTGCACGATCAAGGGTTTTCTTGATGCCTTTGGCGATGTCTGTGACGTTGGTTCCGAGTGTTCCGGCCTTGACGCAGTAGAGCGGTCTCTCGATGAGTTCGGAGTAGACTTCTGCGGTCAATGTCTTTCCGACGCCCGGCAATCCCTTGCACAGGACGATGTTGCCAGCGCTCTTGCCTTCAATGAAATCGTCGACGAAGAGATCGATGTCGCTCGTCAGGATGTCGAGGAGATTGCGATGGCTCTCCGGCAGAACAAGCTTCTCGCTGAGAGTCTTGTCGTAGACGTAGGGTTCCATGGCATCAGAGTTGACGAAATAGAAGTCATGCGTCGTCAGGTCAAAGACCCTGACAAGCGGGTGCACCGGAACGAGTCCCTCCTGATTGGTCGCATCAACATCGAGGATATCACAGCTTTCGAAGAGTTCCCCGTCGGGATACTCGTCCGCTTTGGTGTCGTGAATGACCTTGCGACCTGACAGTTCGTCGCCGCGTCGATAGCCGTGGTAGTCTGAGCTCGAGTGAACGCGTCCGTTGATACGGAATTGCTCGGCGAATCCTTCCTTAATCTTCGCGTGAAAGCGGGACATCGTTTCGTTGTACTCGGCGCGCAGATTCGCCGTCTCCACGAGGAAGTTTGCTGACAAAAGCGCCGCCACCGCTGTCTTGCGGGTAACGTCGCTGGGGTAGAGCGTGACATCGCGCTTGATTAGGCCGAAACTCGAACGCTCACAAGGACCGAAGTAGCTCACCGAGATGCGTAAATGCTCTCTGTCATGTTGACCTCCGGAATGGTAGTTGAGAGACCTGACAAGGCAGGGGTAGTTCCGGCCATCGCTCATCCGGTGGTAAATCCAGCCGTCGACCGCGTGTTTCTTGAGATATCTGTAAATGATTTCGAGGGCGGCGGCGAAGCTCGGGATCTTGACATCGTCCACTCCCTGCCGCGCGTCGATGATTGCTTTCAGGGCGCGGGCGAGTTTGGTTTCTCCATGCCGATTGGCAACTTCCCTGAGTTCGATGATCGCATCTTCCGAAAGCTTTTCGACCCTGACCTTCGGCGTGCTAGAGTATTTGCTGTCACGGTATTCGGCGAGTTCGGGATGCTTCGTACGCTCGAGGAGGGACTTTTCGATTTCGTGAGACATAGTAATCCTTTGGTATTGCGGGCCTCCGGGCGGAAGCTAGGGGGATCTAGCTCGGTACGGGCGTACTTGACCGCTTATTGGCTGTTTGTCAACATAATAACACTAACGGTTAGTGAGCCATTGAAACGATCCATAGGCATCCGCTTCGGTGTCGTCATTCCAGACGGGACGTTATCGGGTGCGTGGGGGTTGAGAGAACCGCAATCTTCCTCGAGTGGTTAGGGATCCGAATCCAAACAGTGAACCCTTAATTCGCAAGGGATTTGCGATTGCGCCGTTTCAGACCTCGACGATCAGGTCAGGGTCGAAGCTCGGGTTCTCGTCGCCGTATCCGTAGGGGTTGCAGACGACCCGCGTGTTGGAGACCCGGTAGTCGAACGAACTGTGTGTGTGGCCGTGGATCCAGAGGTCAGCCTGTCCGCGGTGTATCGTCTCCGTGAGGTCCGAGACGAATGCTACATTGATCGGGCTCAGGTTGTATTTCGGATGGATCGACCTCGGGTGTGGGCAGTGGTGGGTGACGACGACGGAAGGTCCGTCGAACGGTTTTACCAGCGCGTTGAGGATGAAGCCTCGCGACAGGAGATGGGTTTCGCGTGCGATCTTCGGCAGGAAGGCCTCGCAACCATGACGGACTCTGTAGTGATCGTTTATGGCCCGGCCCGCCGCGATCATGCCGGAAGCCGGATCTCCGTACAGCGCGTAATCGGTCCAAAGGGTGGCTCCGACAAAGCGAACGCCGTCTATCACCCGGACATCGTTCTCGAGGAAGACGAGCCTGTCCTCGCGAGAGCAGAGTTCGCGAAAGGTGTCGAGTTCTCCGGGGAATTCGTTGTTGTAGAATTCATGGTTTCCGGCGACGAACACGCAGGGGGTGTTTTCGGGCGTGTTGCGAAGGAGCCAGTCGACGGTCGCCTTCGCAGAGTTCGAAACATCCCCGGCGACCACCGTCACGTCGGCATCTGGGTTCGCCCGCACCTCGACGTCGTAGTTGATCTCGGCGTGAATATCGGAGTAGACGTGAATCTTCATTCCGTTTCCTTGGAGTTTGCGTCCTTTAGTGACTGCGCTCGGTCCTTTGGGATGGGAGGCTGTCACCCTTGCGCACGCTCGGTTTCGGCCCGGCGTTGGGGTCATCCGCCAGAGCCTGCGAGGCGAAGGCATCGGAGGTGGCGAGCAGCGACTGGGAGTTCATGGTGGCCAAGGCGAGTTTCATGGGATTCGATCCCTTTACTGAAGGGTTTGAGTGACGTTTACGGCTTTTCGGATTGTAAGGCATTTTTCTTGGTGCGCAAAGGATTTGCAGCTTGAGAGGAAATGAAAAAAGATGTGACCGACATGCGATCACGAAGCGGTGGCGAAAAGGCTGGCCAACAAGGCTCAGGCCGCGTTCGAGGACTCCTCCCGCGATGTCGAACACTTGATCGCCATCGCGAGATCGCTTGGACGCCCATGGTCCGGGGAGGAATACGCGTGGGAAGAGCTGGAGTTCCTGGTACGCGTCTTCGGAGGTGGAGGCGACGCGTTTCGCTTCCTCTGCCTGCCGCCGAGCGGCATCGACGACCTAGATCCGCTTAAGGGACTCGGCAGACTCTGGACCGAAGACTTGTCTGCTCCCTATACGGAGGCTCTGAACATCCCTTGGGATGCGGACGACACCTGGCGATTCGTCGTGCTGAAGACGGAGGTCTCTCTGGTCGACATCGATCTGGCGGAAACCCTGTCGGTTCGTTCGGCGATTCCCTGGGAGAAGGAGGTAGTCATCTGAACAGTGCGCTGGAAACCCCGTC
>NZ_SMMF01000715.1:0-5325 GCF_009711355.1 Roseibium sp. RKSG952
CAGCTTCTCGAACGATGCCCCGCATCGTCCCTCAAAACTCTCCTAGCCGAACCGGCGGAAAACCAGGTCAAATGGGTGAATAATCCGGGAGGTTGGCATGAGTGCGGTCAGGCCCGCCACGCTCAAGCGAAAAGTCACTCCGGCTGGCGGTTGCGGCTGGTAGGCGCATGAAACCCGGGCTTGATCGCGTCCTCCGATATATCGAGTTGCAAATCCTCCAGCTTTATCACTTGCCCATCCTCACGAACCAATTCCACGCGAACGGCTTGACCTGTGTTCCGGTCGACATAGCGGAACGGTGACACTTCAGGCGGAACCAGGTGATCATACCCGAACTGCCCGAATGATACGATGGCCGGAACCAAACCGTATCCACGCTCCGTGATCTGATACTCGGCGTGCTTGCGCTGGCCCGGCTCCTGATAGTCTTTGGTGACGACAATACCGGCCTCAGCCAGTTGCTTCAGCCGTTTCGACAATCCGGCTGGCGAAATGCCGATATGTCCCTGAAGTTCTCTGAACCGCGTCACGCCTGCCAGAATGTCTCGCAAAATCAGAATCGACCAGCGGTCGGAAAGAATATCGGCGCAAGCGCCGACCCCGCAGTAAGTCGTATCCACGTCGCGCCAATCCGTCGTCATCACATCCCCTCTTGGTGATTTCCATCGCAAACGCATCCGGACTGTTCCTCCGCCAACAGCAAGATGCAGATGCCTCTGTAATTCCGGTCCGGTTTCCAGGTCCACGGTTTTCTTGAAGTCCCTTTGCGCCCGGTTTCCTTAAAAAGGCCTCGCCTTCTTGCCTCATGCCTGCACTGCTGCAGCCAATCCGGATCGGCACCCGTCCCCTCAGGCTTAATCCATTACACTGTTCAAAAATACCTTGCTACATATTTTGAAGTCAGATAAACCGATCTCCGGACCCATCGGAATGCCCTGCAGCAATCAATCAGGACCCGCGCATGATGACCTATTCAATCGCAAAGACCGCATGCCTCGTTGTCGACCCGTTGAATGACTTTCTCTCCCCCTTTGGAAAAGCCTGGCCGATGTTGCGGCAAGTCACCAGGGAGACGCGCCTTCAAGAGAAGATGGGCCAAACCCTGCGTTTGGTCCGCTCCCGCGGTATTCAGGTGGTCTTTGCCCCCCATGAAAGGTACCGGGGCGGCAAGCGCCCGGACCGCAAATACCTGCATCCCTCGCAGTACCTTCAGGGCGTGTTCAGAATGTTCAGCGCACGCGGGTTTGGCGGCCGGTTCCATAAGGATTTCCGCCCGAAGGACGGAGATATCATTGCGAGCGAGCACGCTTGCTCAAGCGGTTTCATCGGCACGGACCTCCAGGACCTGCTTCAGGAACGCGGCATCACCCACCTGATCATCGTCGGTATGCTTGCAAACACATGCATCGAATCCACCGCCCGCAGCGCGGTCGATCTGGGATATCACGTGACCCTCATGCCGGAGTGCGTCGCGACGTGGACGCATGCGGATCAGGCCGCTGCCGTCGATCATTCCTACAAACAACTCGGCCACCAGATATTGAGCCTCGGCGAGCTGGAAGCCGCTCTGGAAGAAAGAGAGCCCGCACATGCTTAGCGCAGCCCTGAACCGAATGAATGCGGCCATTCTCCGCCGCAAGACAGATTCTTACCGCCAGTATCCGTCCGGAAAGACCGCAGTGATCATGGTCGATGCAATTCCGGCGTATCTGGCGGACCAGGATGGCCTGATCCGCAAGATAAAGCAGATCATGGATTTTGCCAGACACCGGGGCATGCCGGTCATCTTCAGCGATTTCGGGGGGAGCCGGCCTGCAAGGGACCTTGTCCCCGGCGTAAAGCGGTTGTTCGACCTTCTTGAGAAAGCCGATGCCGAAGCGACCACATCTGCAGCCTTTTGGCACGGGGAAAGTCCTTTGACACACCAAAGACAAAGCCTGAGCGCGTTTTTTGACGGAACACTTGCAACGCAACTGAGTAAATCCGGCATCGAACATGTGGTTCTGGCAGGTGCCTTCGCCGACTTGTCGGGAGACTCAACGGCGCGCCACGCATCCGAACTCGGTTTTCATACAACGGTCCTGTCAGACGTATTCGGCGCTACGAGCAAAGGCGCACATGCCGCAACACTCGGCATCACCCTGCCCCGGCTGGTGCATCAGGTCACGACTGCAGAATCGTGGCAGCGCGACGTTCTGGCGTAATACCAACCGCTCGAATTATTGACCTTTTTGACCTGGTTCTCCGCCGGTTCGGCCAGGAGAGTTTCAAAGGACGATGCGGGACATCATTCGAGAAACTGGACGCCGTGCGAACCGGCGGAAAACCGCCTGGCGGTGCGCAGCGCCCTTGACGCTCAAGCCCTTGTGCAAAAATCGCAAAGTAAGCTTTTCAAGGCACAGTCCGCCTTGAAGGGCTTCCCAAAAAATGAGCGCTTCAGATTGACCTGCTTACATCGTTCAGCACTTCTAAATAGAGCTCACCGGTTTTGCGCGCAGGAGATTTTCGATCTGCAAGTTCATTAGAAATCCCGCTGTTCCTGTGTCATGGCGGCAGGACGCAAATACCAATGCGTGCATAACCAGCTCCAGCACCCTTGAAGATGAGCCGCCGAGCCCTTACCCTAGGGGCGTTGCAGGGGAGTCCCGCCGTTTAGGGGACTGAGAGGCTAACAGGACGGATGTCCGGTGAAGCGACCCTTTGAACCTGACCCAGTTGATACTGGCGTAGGAAGCCCGGTCCCGAGCCTGACGGTTTGTCCGTCTGGTTGTTTCATGTCGCAAGTATCATCTTGGGGCCCCGTCAGTTTCCCGTGCCAAATGTCCGCTGTGTCTTTTTAAGCCAGCAGCTTGAGGAGCACCGGCATGACGTCACATTTTCCTTCCCCGGACCCGTCAAAGGTCCCGGCCATCACAACAGGCCCCCTTCCCGCTTCGAAAAAGATTTTTGTCGACGGCACACTTCATGACGGTGTGCGCGTGCCCATGCGCGAAATCTCGACCCATCCGACCGCCGGCGAACCGCCGCTTCCGGTCTATGACAGCTCGGGCCCCTACACCGATCCGGAATTTGTGCCGGTTATACGCAATGGCCTGCCTGCCTTGCGCTCGGACTGGATTGCCCGGCGTGGCGACACGGAAAGTTATGAGGGCCGCGAAACCAGGCCCGAAGACAACGGCTTTGCCCGGGGCGACCATCTGGTCCCAGAATTCCCTGCAAAACGCGCGCCCCTGAAAGCGGTATCGAGGGAGGCTGTCACCCAGCTCGCTTATGCCAGGGCCGGGATGATCACGCCGGAAATGGAGTTCGTGGCCATCCGCGAGAACCTGAAGCGCGAAGCCGTGGCCAGCGAACGCGACGGCGAAGCGTTCGGTGCCAACTTGTCCGATATCGTCACGCCTGAATTTGTCCGCCAGGAAATCGCGGCAGGCCGCGCAATCCTGCCCGCCAACATCAACCACCCGGAACTGGAGCCGATGATCATCGGCCGGAACTTCCGGGTCAAGATCAATGCCAATATCGGTACCTCTGCCGTCACCTCATCCATGGAGGAAGAGGTCGAAAAGATGGTCTGGGCAACCCGCTGGGGTGCCGACACGGTGATGGATCTGTCGACCGGCCGCAACATTCACAACACACGGGAATGGATCCTGCGCAATTCGCCGGTGCCGATTGGCACCGTACCGATCTATCAGGCGCTGGAGAAGGTCAAGGGCATCGCCGAGGACCTGACCTGGGACGTATTCCGCGACACGCTGATCGAACAGGCCGAACAGGGCGTCGACTACTTCACCATTCACGCAGGCGTGCGCTTGCACATGGTTCCGATGACGGTCAAGCGGGTAACCGGGATCGTGTCGCGCGGCGGCTCGATCATTGCCAAATGGTGTCTGCACCACCACAGGGAGAGCTTTCTTTACGAGCGGTTCGACGAGATCTGCGACATTTGCCGCGCCTATGATGTCAGCTTTTCTTTGGGCGACGGCCTGAGGCCGGGGTCCATTGCCGATGCCAATGACGAAGCCCAGTTTGCCGAACTGGAAACCCTTGGCGAACTCACCAAGATTGCGTGGGCCAAGGACTGTCAGGTGATGATCGAGGGGCCGGGCCACGTCGCCATGCACAAGATCAAGGAAAACATGGACAAGCAGCTTGAGTGCTGCCACGAGGCCCCGTTCTATACCCTGGGCCCGCTGACGACCGATATCGCACCTGGTTACGATCACATCACCAGCGCCATAGGGGCTGCGATGATCGGCTGGTATGGCTGCGCCATGCTGTGTTATGTCACGCCGAAAGAACATCTCGGTCTGCCGGATCGCGAAGACGTCAAGACCGGCGTGATCACATACAAGATCGCAGCCCATGCCGCCGACCTCGCCAAAGGACTGCCGGGAGCACAGGCGCGTGACGACGCACTGTCACGGGCGCGTTTCGAGTTTCGTTGGGAAGATCAGTTCAACCTGGCGCTCGATCCGGAAACCGCGCGCGATTTTCACGACCAGACCCTGCCGAAGGAAGCACATAAGGTGGCCCATTTCTGCTCCATGTGCGGGCCGAAATTCTGCTCCATGCGGATCTCCCACGACATCAGGACCGAAGCCCAGAAAGAGGGCATGGAAGCGATGGCACAAAAGTACCGCACCGGCGGAGATCGCTACATGCCCGTGACGGAACCGGCCAAAGCCGGATAGAAGACCACGGCTGTTCCCCGCAGCGCTTTCGCTGCGGGGAACTTCAGAATTTCAACCGGTGCCGGTTTGGGTTTTCCCTAGATACCGGTTTCAACTTCTTTAAAAATCATCCAGATCAATTCGCGCAGCATTCAGTGAATGACTATCTTTGCCAGAGGGAGGCACAAACCGTTTGCCAGCAAAGGTATCGCCCCATGAAGTTCTATTCGGTAATGGAAGTCACACCCAAAAACGATGACTGGCTTCAACCATCCATTGAGGCCGCCAACAGGCTTGTTCCCAAGCATGGCGGAAAATACTTGGCCCGGACCAAAACCCACGAACAGCTGGAAGGTCCGGAAGAGCAGGCAAGCATCCGCATCCTGATTGAATGGCCGTCACGGCAAGCCGCCCTGAATTTCATGGATGACCCGGAATACAAGCCCCATCTTGAGGCGCGGACCAAAGGCTCAACGAGCGTCCACTTTTTGCTGGAGGGGGACATTCTCTAACCGGTCGGCATCCCACAGAAAACAAACACTTCCCGCCATCTCAGGCCGGCTTGGGTTTTTCATCTGCGTGACATGCCGCGAACACCGGCAACTGTGGGCGGCAAAATTATTCAGCCCGTTGAAAAAGGCCGGTGTTTTAT
>NZ_SMMF01000904.1:0-45402 GCF_009711355.1 Roseibium sp. RKSG952
TGCCTTTAAAGGCCTTCCCTGAGAAAGAGCGATTCAGATCGGGTAGCTTACAGTGTGGTGCACTTCGCGCTTGAATTCACCGGGCCTCTTTCAAAAAGTGCTCTATGCATTCCTGGGTGGGTGCGTCCCACAAAAGCGGCGCATGGCCCTGACCTTCGATCGTGTGCAGCCGGGCCTTCGGATTTTCCTCCAGCATGCGGCAGCAGCAGTCATGGGTCAGAATATCGGAATTCTGGCCGTGCAGGATCAGCACCGGGATGCCGACAAGGTGCTCGTACAAGGGCCAGAAATCGGGCAGGGGCACGCCGTCATCCAGACTGGCCAGCGTGTGTCCCAGGTTCGGATCGTAGTCCAGCTCCCAGCCCTCATTCTTGTGACTTCCGAGTTGTTCGGCAAGTTTGACCCAGTCCGTGTCGCTGAGTTTCGGGAACTGATGATGCATCAGGCGCTTCATTTGTCGGGCGTGAGAATGTTTGTCGGGAAACCGCATGATCCGGCCAAGTGTTGCCGCAATCCGCCGGACCCCGCGCATTTCCACATGCGGGCCGACATCGTTCAGGATAATTGCCGCCAGACGTCTCTTGTCATAGCGCTGTGCCATCATCATTGCGTGCAATCCGCCCCGAGAGGTGCCGAGGACCGCAAACCGGTCAAGCCCGAGTTTCGAAATGGCGTCGTCAATATCGCCGTCTTCAACGGTGAGCGCATAGTTTTGCCAATTGGAATCCCAGTCGCTGTCACCACGTCCGCGATAATCGAGAGCAACGACAAGGTGGCCGTGGTCTTGCAGAAACTCGGCGATGGGTCTGAAGTCACGTGTATTGCGCGACAGTCCCGGTAAGCAAAGGACAGGAACCGCATCCTTTGGAGCCGACGGATCCGGCCGCCAGATACGGCCCGACAAGGTCAAGCCATCGCGGCTTTTCCAGGTGAAGGGTTCAGCTGCGCCTTCCGGTATCGGATCAGGGTCCTTGGCCATTGCCTCCATATGCGTTTCCTCCTGTTGTTTCTTCTTAACCCTAAGGAACTTAGGTTGCATCGATCCAGTGAACCAGTCAGGTGAGATCCTTATGTGAAACGGATGCCTCCGGGCGATGAGTTCTGCACCGCCAACTTGCTGATAATAGGCTGCTTCGCCATTGCCCCACGTTCACCCAAGCATTATGGTGCCGGTCCATTCTCGGCCAGTATGCCAGACGCAATGAAGCACTTAAGGAAACCAGAAATGTTCAAGGGATCGATTCCGGCGCTGATCACACCGTTCAAGGACGGGGCGCTAGATGAGAAACGGTTTCAGGACTTCGTTGACTGGCAGATAAAAGAGGGCAGCCACGGGTTTGTTCCGGTCGGGACAACGGGGGAGAGCCCGACCTTGTCCCATGACGAGCACAAGCGCGTGGTCGAACTGTGTGTCGAGGCGTCAAGCGGCCGTGTGCCGGTAATCGCGGGGGCCGGGTCCAACAATACGGCCGAGGCGATTGATCTGGCGCAACATGCCGAGAAGGCAGGCGCGGATGCGCTGCTGGTGGTAACCCCTTATTACAACAAGCCGAATCAGGCCGGCCTGAAAGCCCATTTCAAAGCGGTCAACGCAGCGGTCGGCATTCCGATCCTGATCTACAACATTCCGGGCCGGTCGGTGATCGACATGACACCGGAAACCATGGCAGAGCTGTATGAGACCTGCGACAATATCGTGGGTGTGAAGGACGCGACTGCCAACCTTGCAACGGCAAGCCGGCAACGCCAACTGTGCGGGACGGATTTCATTCAGCTTTCGGGCGAGGACATCACCGCGCTCGCCTTCAACGCCCATGGCGGCGTGGGCTGCATCAGTGTGACGGCGAATGTCGCGCCCCGGCTTTCCGCCGAATTCCAGGAAGCGTGCCTCGCCGGAGATTTCGTCAAGGCGCTGGCATATCAGGACAAGCTTGCGCCCCTGCACCGGGCATTGTTTCTGGAGCCGAACCCGGGCGGCGCAAAATATGCGCTTTCGCTTCTGGGCCGGATCGACAACGAGTTGCGTTTGCCGCTTGTTCCGGTTTCCAGCGAGGCGCAAGCCGAGATCCGGGACGCCATGACCCACGCCGGTCTGATCAATTGATTGGCGGAACCAGCTTACCACTTCCCGGCCGGTGACGATCGGCCGGTGGCTTTACAAAGGATAACAAGAATGGCCCCCAAACGCGGCGGGCCTCCGGGTCGGGCAATTATCTCCGATAACCGGAAGGCCCGGTTCAACTTCGAGATCGAGGACACGCTCGAGGCAGGCATCGAACTGAAGGGCACGGAGGTGAAGTCGCTCCGGACCGGAAAGGCCAATATCGCCGAATCCTACGCTGCCGAATATCAGGGCGAGCTGTGGATCTATAACGTCTATATTCCTGAATATGTGCAGGCCAACCGGTTCAATCATGAGCCGCGGCGGCCGCGCAAGCTGCTTCTGCACAAGCGCGAGATCGGCAAGCTCGCCGGTGCTGTCCAGAAGGAAGGCAAGACGATTGTCCCGCTCAAGCTCTATTTCAACGAGAAGGGCCGGGCGAAGCTGGAACTTGCTCTGGCGCGCGGCAAGAAGATCCACGACAAGCGCGAGACGGAAAAGAAGCGCGACTGGCAGCGCGAGAAATCCCGGTTGATGAAAAACCTCGGCTGACCTGAAGGGGGATCTTCCGCAGCGTCTTGAATAACTTGTGCGCTGGTTTTGGTTTTCCTGTGGAAAACCTGTGAACTCGAATTTGCCGGCAAAGCAGATTTCACCGCTGCAAAAGTGTTTCGAGCCTGGACCGGGCAACGTGCGGGATCGGCACCGGGCGCCGCGACTTGCGATCAACCCGAACATGAACGAAACGGCCGTGGGCGGCCGTTTCCAGATCTTCCCCGTTGAACAATCCGATGCGATAAGTCACGGAAGATGAACCGATTCTTTCGACCAGCAGCCCGGCCGTCACGGTGCCCGGGAAAGTGAGTTCGGCGAAGTAGTTGCAGCCGGTTTCGACGACCAGAAAGATCTCGGCGGAGGCACGCGGATCCAACAAACCCTTGTCGACATACCAGCCATTGACCGCTGTATCGAAGAAGCTCAGATACTGCACGTTGTTCACGTGGCCATAGATATCCACATCCATCCATCGGGTCGGAACTTTGCGGAAAACCGGAAAGGCGTCCCGGTGCATGGGCCGGGCGCGTGGCGGTTCGGATCGGAGCACTGTTGTCAAAGGGCAGCCTCGTAGATCGCAAGGGCGTTGGTCTCTGTCACTGGCCGCGGATTGTTGACCAGGAGCCGGGTCTGTTTCATGGCATCAGCGGCCATTTTTTGAAGGTCCGAGGCCGTGATTCCGGCATCCCGCAAAGACGGTGCAAGACCAAGGCGCTTGATGAGGTCTTGCAGACGGTCCGCAAACAGGTTGGTGCGTTCGAGCGGTTTCGATACACTGCTTAACTCGGGGAAAACGTGGGGAGCAAGTTCTGCATAGCCGGTTTGGGCTTCCTCTGCATTGAACCGGATCACATGCGGCAACATGAGCGCCGTCGACACGCCATGGGGGACGTGGAAGGAGCTGCCAATCGGATAGGCGAGGGCGTGCACGGCGGCCACCGGAGAATTGGCAAATGCCATGCCGGCCAGCATGGAGCCGAGCAGCATACCGCCACGTGCCGCCCGGTCCTCCGGGCGCGTCACGGCACTCTCGATATGCTGCCCAAGCAGTTTGAGGGCTTCGACGGCAAGGGTGCGGGATACCGGATTGTTGTTCGGACTGCGCGATGTGAAGGATTCAATGGCATGCACCATGGCGTCCACCCCGGTTGCGGCGGTCGTTGGAGCGGGAAGACCTATTGTCAGCAGCGGGTCGAGGACAGCGAGGTCCGGCAGAAGAACCGGGGACACGGCGCCGCGCTTTTCATCCTCACTGATCGTGATGATGGAAATCGGTGTTACTTCGGAACCGGTCCCGGCTGTTGTGGGGACGAGGATCAACGGCAGGCGCGGGCCCTTGATGTTGCCCACGCCCCAGATCCCGTCCAACGGTTCGCTGCTGCTTGCCAGAAGCGCGACAAGTTTTGACACATCCAGCGAAGACCCGCCTCCGAACCCCACGATTGCGGTCGGTTTGAAGGTCCTGGCGGCTTCCAGGGCTCCGTTGAGCACGCCGAGATCCGGATCAGCTGTTATGCCGTCGAAAACCGCCAGATCCCGGCCATCGCCGGAAAGGCTTTTCAAGGGGCCTGCGAGCAGACCGGAGGACACGATCCCCTTGTCTGTCACAATCAGAGGGCGGGCTCCGAGAAAGCTTGCGGCATGTTGTGCAAGTGCCGCGCTGCTGCCTTCCTCAAAAACCAGCCGCTGGCTGGTGTTGAACGTGAAAGCTCCGATCATGCGTTCCTCCCGGCGTTTTGGTCAGCTTGCATGGCAGAGCCCGCGCCGTCGAGAGGAATTGTACCTCTCGAAGGGGTCAGGAATGCATCTTTGCGCCCTTGGTGATCTTGTCGGCTATACGCTTGCCGGCGTGGAAGGCAATGCCGGCGATGCAGGTCTCTTCCAGCGGGACCTGAGCAAAAACGGCCCGATTTGCAGCGTCATGCCCGGTTGAGAACATCTCGTCGATATAGAGGCTTGCCCGGATATCGCGTTGCAGAGCCCGCATCCGGATCTTCGACAGCAAACCTTTGTCCGCACTTAAAACGATGATCGGCTGGGCACTCAATGGATGGTAGACATTTCCAGCCGCATCCCGGTAGTTTTCGCCGATGATTTCAGGTTTTGCAGCTGCAATTCCTGTCGACAGGAAGGCCGTGACATTTAGCTTCTGCCAAGTTGCAAGATCGTCCCGGACAACAACAACGAATTTGGTATCGAACATGAGTGACAACTCCATAAGGGGGTTCCGAAAGAACAACGGAGAGGTCGTTCTACAAAGCAGCCCGGACAGCGGTCTTGAACGTTTGTGCAGCGTCAGGCGGGATGGCATCTGGTCTGCGAAACCGGAAGCTGGTGTTGAGCGGATAGAGGCTGTGTTTCGCGGGCAGGGATTTTCACCGCACCGCCATGACACTTATGCCATTGGCCTGACCATGCGCGGTGTCCAGCGCTTCATGTACCGGGGAGAGGAAAGGGCATCGCTCGCGGGACAGGTGATCGTACTTCATCCCGATGAAATGCATGATGGCGGGGCAGGGACGGAGACCGGTTTGCACTATCGGATGATCTATGTGCCGCCTGAGCATATCTCGGAGGCACTTCAGGACACCGCGAACGGTCGTCTGCCCTTTGTCCGGGAAGCAATTCTCGCAGATCACCGGTTTCGAAAATGCTTGATCGAGGCTCTGCTCGACATGGATCAGGATATGGGGCCGCTGAAGCGGGCTGGCGTGATTTCGGATCTTGCGCATTGCCTTGAGTTGTTTTCAGACAGCAGAACGGGGCGCTCCCAAGCCCTTCACTGGCCCGCTATAAGACAGTGTGCCGCGTATTTGAGAGAAAATACCACAGCATCGGTTGATGTTGCAGATCTGGAAACGCTTTCAGGGCTCGATCGGTTTTCACTGGCGCGGCAGTTTCGGGCAGCGTTCGGGACAAGCCCGCACCGCTATCTGGTCATGCGCCGGTTGGAGGCTGTGAAGGCCGCCTTGGCTGCTGGTGAAACCTTGGCAGGGACGGCGATCACTTGCGGGTTTTCCGATCAAAGCCACATGACCCGCCACTTCAAGCGCGCCTTCGGCATGCCGCCGGGCAAATGGCAGCGCCTCGGCGCTGCCGGTGCCACGTCGCATAATCACGGTTGACGGCAGATCACCTGATTGCCCCGAAGAAATGTGGTGTCGTGCTTTGAGAACGTCATCCCGGAAAAACCAGCGGTTTTGTCCGGGATCGGAGAGCCCAAAGAACCGGCTGCCTTCGGGCTTACCGGGTCTGGATCCGCGCTGTGGCTTGGCCGGGCCGACATCACCGGAAAAGCCGGCGCTACCGCTAGATGTCCGGTTGGCCAAACTTGTTCGAGCGGGGGAAGCCGTTGGGTGGGAGGCGGCCGGCATTGCCGCGGTCTCCGCGCCAGTCCATCAGCTCGTCCATGCTGCGCGTAAACGTTCGGCCGGAACTGTCGACCCAGCTTAATCCGTCCTCGCTCTTGAATACCTTGATGTCCGACACCTTGCCATCGCGGTAACGCTGCAGGCGGACACCCCGGCCACGGCTCATCTGGGCAATCTGGCGGAGTGGGAAAACAAGAAGCTTCCGGTTCTCGCCAATGATCGCGACCTGATCACCATCGGCCTCGACACAGAGGCGGGCTTCATTGGTCCCGGCCAGATTGAGCACCTGCTTGCCCTTGCGGGTGTTGGCAATAACGTCATCTTCGGCAACGACAAAGCCGCGCGCCTCGTCGTTGGACACAAGCAACAGCCGGCCCGGTTTGTGGACGAAGGCGCTGACCACGTCCTGTGCCTCGTCCATTTCCACCATCAGCCGGATCGGTTCGCCGTGGCCGCGCCCGCCGGGCAGGCGGTCGGCACCGAGGGTGAAGAATTTGCCGCCGGTTGAAAAGATCAGGATCTTGTCGGTCGTCTCTGCATGGAGCGACAGCTTCAGCGCATCGCCCTGCTTGAAGGACAGGCTGCTCAGATCTGTCTGATGGCCCTTGAGTGCCCGGATCCAGCCCTTTTCGGAGACAATCACCGTGATCGGCTCCTTTTCGATCATCGCCTGATGAATGTCGCCGAGATCATGGGCCGGGGCATCCGCGAAACCGGTCCGGCGCTTTCCGATCTCCGTTTCAGGTCCGTAGACCTTTGCGATATCGGTGATTTCCTTGCCGATCCGGGTCCATTGACGGGCATCGGACGCGAGCAGCTTTTCCAGCTTGTCCTTTTCTTCGGAGAGCTTGTCGTGTTCTTTCCGGATTTCCAGCTCTTCCAGCTTGCGCAAGGACCTGAGCCGCATGTTGAGGATCGCCTCGGCCTGAACGTCTGTCAGGTCAAAGGCCCGGATCAGTTCGGCCTTCGCGTCGTCTTCCTCGCGGATGATCCGGATCACCTCGTCAAGGTTCAGATAGGCAATCAGATAGCCCTCCAGAACCTCCAGCCGGTGGTTGATCTGGCCAAGCCGGTGCTCGGACCGGCGGATCAGGACTTCCTTGCGGTGGTCGAGCCACTCGCGCAGAACCTGCTTCACGCCCATCACCATCGGCACCTTGCCGCCGGACAGGACGTTCATGTTGAGCGAGAACCGGTTTTCGAGATCGGTCAGCTTGAACAGGGATTCCATCAACAGGTTCGCATCGACATTGCGCGAACGCGGCACCAGCACAATGCGGATGTCTTCCGCCGACTCGTCGCGAATATCTTCCAGAAGCGGCAGCTTGCGGGCGGTCAGAAGTTCGGCCGTCTTTTCAATCAGACGTGACTTTTGCACCTGATAGGGAATTTCGGTGACGACAATGGCCCATTGGCCGCGGCCAAGATCCTCGACCTCCCACCGGGCCCGGACGCGGAAACTGCCCCGGCCGGTCAGATAGGCTTCACGGGTCGCGCCCGGATCGCTCACCAGAAGGCCGCCGGTCGGGAAATCCGGCCCCTTGATGAACTGCAGCAGCTCTTCCGGATCGCAGTTCGGGTTCTTGATCAGGTGCTGCGATGCCTCGCACAGCTCATGGACATTGTGAGGCGGAATGGATGTTGCCATGCCGACCGCGATCCCGGAAGAGCCGTTGGCCAGCAGGTTCGGAAACCCGCCCGGAAGAACGATCGGTTCCTTGTCCTCGCCGTCATAGGTTTCGCGGAAATCGACCGCATTCTCGTCCAGTCCATCGAGCAACCGCTTGGCGGTGTCGGTCATGCGGGCTTCGGTGTAGCGCATCGCCGCCGCGTTATCGCCGTCGACATTGCCGAAATTGCCCTGCCCGTCGATCAGCGGGTAGCGCTGCGCAAAGTCCTGAGCCAGACGGACAAGAGCGTCATAGACCGCCTGATCACCATGGGGGTGGTATTTACCGATCACGTCACCGACGACGCGGGCGCATTTCTTGAAACCGGCTCCCGGGTCGAGTTTCAAAAGCCGCATGGCGTATAGCAGCCTGCGGTGAACCGGTTTCAACCCGTCGCGCACATCCGGCAGCGCGCGGTGCATGATCGTGGAGAGCGCGTAGGCCAGATAGCGCTCTTCAAGCGCGGCGGCAAGCTCGATCCCTTCAATGCCGTTTGGCGGTAATACTTCTTTTCCCATGGCTCAACAGCTACCCGTTTACGCGGGTTTACTCAAGATTTTGGGCGGGTTTGCCGATTGCGGCAGGCTCATGTCAACGCTTTTCTGGGGATTGCTTCCTTAAGTGGGTCATTGGCCGGAGTTTCGCCTCAAAAGCTCCAGGGAAAAGCGGACCGGTATTCGCGCTCCAGACTGGTGGCTACATGGCTGCGCAAGTCCGCCAGAGGTCCGGCAAAGTCTTGCGGAAAATGCCGGTCGAGAAAGAAGCCGGTAAGCCGGAAGCCTTCCGAGACGTCCTGAAAGGTGATCTCGCTGCCCGGCTGGCGCTGGCCGTCAGCCAGAAACGGGGGCAGGGGGAGGAGTTTGTCGTGATAGGGCCTGCCTGCGTCCCGGCTGACGGCGCGGGCCGATTTCGGCGAGACATAGGCAAGGTCATCGGTTGCGCCGGTCGCAGCGCAGGCCGCGAGATCCAGCCCGAACCCCAGTTCGTCCAGAAGGGCCAGCTCGAACCGCACCAGCAGGGGGGCGGCAATGTCAAACCGGTCGAGATGATCCAGCACGACTTCAAGAGCACCGAACAGGTTGGGATGTGCATCGCGCTCCGGCAACAGACGCAAGAGGGCAGCCACATGTTGAACGCCGTGCAGCCCCAGCGGGGATCCCATCAGCAGGGCGGTCCGGGCCTTGACGGGGTCCACCGTAAAGGTGCCGAGATGATCGGACAGGCGTGCGCGCCAGGTGACCTCAAGTTCGTTTCCGGGCTGAAGGTTCGGTCGGTGCTTTTGCGACCGCCCACCGCGCACAAGGCCGAGATGTCGCCCGCGGTCCGGCGTCATCACTTCGAGGATGACATCGGTTTCGCCGTGCTTGCGGGCGCTCAAGACAATGCCGCGGCTGGTCCATTCCACCGTGTCGCCGACCCTCTCTGTGGTCTACTTGGGAAACTCCAGTCCCATTTCCCTGTATCGTTCCGGATCGTCCGCCCAGTTCTCGCGCACTTTCACGAACAGGAACAGATGGACGGGCGCTTCGATGATATCAGAGATCTCTTCTCGGGAGGCCTGCGAAATCGCCTTGATGGTCTGGCCGCGTTTGCCGAGGACGATGCTCTTCTGGCTGTCGCGCTCGACATAGATCGTCTGCTCGATCCGGGCCGAGCCGTCTTTCCGGCTTTCCCAGCGTTCGGTCTCCACGGTGGAGATATAGGGCAGTTCCTGATGCAACCGCTCGAACAGTTTCTCGCGGGTGATTTCGGCAGCAAGAATGCGCAAGGGAAGGTCCGAAGGCTGGTCTTCCGGATAAAGCCAAGGGCCTTCTGGAACCGACTTGGCGAAAAAGTCTAGCGTGGTTTTGACACCGTCACCGTTGAGGGCGGAGACCATGAAGGTTTCGTCGAAGGCAACCAGCTCATTGGCTTGCTGGGCAAGCGCCAGCAGCTTCTCGCGCTTCACCACATCGATCTTGTTGAGGATCAGCACCTTGCGGGTCTTGATATCCTTCAGCCGCTCGATGATCGCCTCGACTTCTTCGTCGATGCCCTTGCGTGCGTCGATCAAAAGCGCAATCAGGTCGGCATCGCGGGCCCCGCCCCAGGCGGTGTCGACCATGGCGCGATCGAGCCGCCGTTTCGGCTTGAAGATGCCAGGAGTATCGACAAACACGATCTGCGCCTTGTCGTGCATGGCAATGCCACGGATGATGGCGCGGGTCGTTTGGACCTTGTGGGTGACGATGGATACCTTGGTGCCGACCAGCTGGTTCAGCAAGGTCGACTTTCCGGCATTCGGCGCGCCGATCAGGGCCACGAATCCGGCGCGGGCATCGCTTGGCGGCGCGCTTTGCGGATCGGGCAGGGGAATGTCGAACCGGCCCGCGCTCAGGCTGCCGGTATCGTCGTCATAATGGTCGTCGGATGACACTTTAAGGTCTTTCTATTCTTTCCAGACGCTCTCGCGGCGCAAGACCGCCTCGGCAGCGCTTTGTTCGGCTGTCCGCTTGGAGCCGCCACGGCCTTGACCGCGTTCCAGTCCCTTGACCGTGACGCCCACAACGAATCTTGGGGCGTGGTCCGGACCTTCTCTCGATATGACTTCGTATTGCGGTGTCGGCAAGCCCCGGGACTGGGCCCATTCCTGCAAGGTCGTCTTGGCATCGCGCAACGGACCGCTGAAGGATAACATGCGCGGTCCCCAAAGGCGTTCGACAAATGTGCAGGCCGCATCAAAACCGCCATCAAGATAGACTGCGGCAATCACGGCCTCGCACATGTCGGCCAGAAGAGCGGTCTTCTTGCGCCCGCCCGTCTGGGCTTCGGCCTGGCCAATCCGCATGGCTTCGCCGATTTGCAGCTCGGTTGCGATCTCGGCGCAGGTTTCGCGCCGGACCATCTGATTGAAGCGGCGGGCCAGTTCGCCTTCATCTGCTTTGGGAAACTGGGCATGCAGCATGGTCGCCACCACGAGGCCCAGAACCCGGTCGCCCAGGAACTCAAGGCGCTGGTAGCTGCCTTTCACGCTTTCGGAAGGGGCCAGAGCGCTCGCATGGGTCAGGGCGCGGCGCAACAGCTCCGGGTCCTTGAAGTCATGCCCAATATTTGCAGCCAAGACCCGGAAGGCCTTGGCTGAGATGTCGCGTGTCATGATAATCGTGTCTCAGGACCAGAGAGGTGTGCCGATACGGCCCCAGCGGACACTCCACGGCCAGTTCCAGATTTCCCAGGCCGGTTCGCCGCCGCGCACCGAGAAGAAGATGATCTCGGCCTTGCCGATGAAGTTCTCGAACGGCACATAGCCAACTTGCGGGAACCGGCTGTCGACGGAATTGTCGCGGTTGTCGCCCATCATGAAGTAATGGCCTTCGGGCACTTCATAAACGCGGGTATTGTCTGCGGCCCCGTTATCGGTCAGGTCGAGAGTGTCGAAGCTGACGCCATTGGGAAGTGTTTCACGATAGCGCGGGACGGCAACTTCACCGCCAAACGGGGTCTTTTCAATGTAGTCGCTGATACGCTCGCGCTTGACCGGAACATCATTGATGTAAACGGTGCCTTGCCTGACCTGAATCTTGTCACCGGGCAGGCCGATCACGCGCTTGATGTAGTCGATGGAGGTGTCGGAGGGGAGCTTGAACACCGCAACATCGCCCCGTTGCGGATCGCTCGGCCAGATCCTGCCGGAGAAAGGGGCCAATCCGAACGGGAACGAATACCGGGAATAGCCGTAGCTGAACTTCGAAACGAACAAATAGTCTCCGACGAGAAGGGTTTCCTTCATCGAGCCGGAGGGGATGTTGAATGGTTGAAACAGAAACGTACGGACGATCAGCGCCAGTAGCAGAGCCTGGACGATGATCTTAACAGTTTCGTACACGCCACCGTCCTTGGACTTTTTGCTTTCGCTCACGCTCATACGGTCCTTTAATACAGTTTAGGCATCTTCCAGAGAAGCTCTTCGGGAGCCACTGGAATCGCGCATTTTCAGCCCCAAGTGCCCTCTTTATCCGGTCGCTCACGTGCTGGCAATGCGCTGGAGAGGATTAGGCGGATCTGTTCAGTCAACTTGTGGAGGTTCTGGCCAGTCTTCCGGCCAGGCGGTGATGACCACAAAGGCCTGGGCCAGCGGGTAATCATCGGTAATTGTCAAATCCAGACGCGCCTTGAACCCGGGCGGGGTCATGGCGTTCAGCCTTTCTGCAGCACTTCCGGCGAGTGCAACGGTGGGCTTGCCGCTCGGCAGATTGACGACGCCCATCTCGCGCCATGCAATGCCCATCCGCAACCCCGTCCCGAGCGCTTTGGAACAGGCTTCCTTGGCCGCAAAGCGTTTGGCATAAGAAGCAGCGCGTTCCGCACGCCTGTCGGATTTCTGGCGTTCGATTTCCGTAAAGACCCGGTTGGTGAACCGGTCCCCGAAGCGGGTCAGGGTTTTTTCGATCCGCCGGATATCACACAAGTCGCTGCCGATGCCGAGTATCATTCAGAAGACCTTTTGTTGAGAGGTCACGCACACTTGGTTGCAATTGCCGGCCAGCGCAAGACCGGTGCCGATTGTCTTATTCGGGTGTTTGGTTGCTTTCCCCTGGGGCGTTTTTTTTAGGCTGGCGCTTTATTGCAAGCGTATGTTTTCTGCGTCTTTGGTAAACTTCCACTGACTTGTAGACAATAATGTATGACAGGATGCCGGTTGTCAGGCCAAGGGGAATGGCCCCGACAATCATCGGCTTCAGCATCGGGAGAAGCAAATCGAACGAGTTCTGGAGCAGGCGTTCCTGAAATTGGGCATGAACCGCGTGTGCGTCTGCATGTGTGGCTTCACCGCCAAGGATCCACTGTCCGACCTTGAAAGTGCTCGCCCAAATGAACGGAAACGTCAGCGGGTTGCCAACGGATGTCCCCAACGCAGCGGCGATAAAGTTGCCACGCACAATGTAGGCCGTGGCAAAAGCTGTCAGAAAATGAAAGCCGATCAGCGGGGTGAAGGACGCAAAAGCGCCCGAGGCAAAGCCAAGTGCGATGGCATTTGGCGTTGCCGACAGCCGCAGGACGCGTTTGCTGAAGTACCGGGTCGAGCGCGACCAGCTGTGGCGCGGCCAGACCGCAACCCGGATCCGCTCCATGCGGGAGGGTTTATCTCTTCGGCGAAACAGCATGAACGGCCGTCCGGTTCTTGGGTTTGGGCTTGTCGGACTCAGGTAAGTCCGCGGCTGCCCGGTTTCACGGCCGGAAGGGCTGCAAGCTCGGGCGGCAAGTCGTCGGCCGGGTAGGAAGGAACTGCATACTCGGTCAACGCGATCAATGGCACACCTGCATCCGCCGCGCCAGCCGAACGGTCAATCAGGCAGGCGACAGCCAGAACATTTGCACCCGCCGCCTTGAGGGCTTCGACCGTCTCGCGGCTGGAAAGGCCGGTTGTCACGATGTCCTCGACAATCACAACGCGGGAACCTTTTGGCATCTCGAACCTGCGCAGCCGGAATTCGCCGTCTTCGCGTTCGACCCACATCGCAGGGACATCCATATGGCGGGCGGTCTCATAGCCCGGGATCAATCCGCCGAGTGCAGGCGAAACAACATAATCGATCTCGCCGAGACCGGCTGCGCTGATCTTCTCCGCAAGTGCCTTGCACAGGATCTCCGTCTTGTCCGGGTACATGAAGACACGGGCTTTTTGAAGAAACACCGGACTGCGCAGACCTGAGGAGAGGATGAAATGACCTTCGAGAATGCCTCCGGCTTCCCTGAAAACATCCAAGACTTCATCGCGGGTCATGCCGGTATTCCTTTCGATCTGGGTCAGCCGTTCACCCGTGTCACGGCGGACACGTTCGGTTTGGACCGGAGTTGATTGATGATCCTGTTGAGGTGTTTAAGATCCCAGACTTCAAGATCAATGAGCATTTCATGAAAATCTGGCGCTTTCCGCACCATTTTCACATTGTCGATGTTGCCGCTGTTCTCGCCGATAATCTGTGCGATGGTCGCAAGCGATCCGGGCTCATTGACTGCCGAAATCGAAAGACGCGCCGGAAACCGCTCGGGATTGTTGATGTCAATGTCCCAGCGTACGTCGACCCAGCGTTCGCTCTGGTCATCGAATTCCTTCAATGCGGGGGACTGGATCGGGTAGATTGTCAGTCCTTCCGAGGGTGTTAGGATGCCGACAATCCGATCACCGGGAACAGCGCCGCCATTTGGTGCAAACGACACCGGGATGTCTCCGGTGAGGCCGCGAATCGGAAGTGCCGGTCCGTGCCCGGAATTCGATTCGTTTACGGAGCCGGTGCTGCCGTTGAAGTCTGCCCCTGCCGCAGTCGGGATCCTGAATTTCAGGCCTGCGCCTTTTTCCAGATCAAACCAGCCTTCTTCCGGCTTGCCGTAGGGGAGGGCGGCACGCTCGTCCTGATAATCAGGATGAGCGGATTTCAGAACCGACTGGGCGCTGATTTCACCGCGGCCGACGGCTGCGAGGAGTTCGTCGACATTCGCTTGGGCGTGATCATTCAGCGCGGCCTCCAGCAGATCCTCCGAATAAGTCTTGTCTGCTTTGCCGAAGGCGCGCTTGAGCACATGTTCGCCAAGGGCTGCATATTGCTTGCGCATGGACACCCGCGTCGCGCGCCGGATGGCGGCGCGCGCCTTGCCGGTGACGGCAATCGTCTCCCAGGCTGGGGGCGGTGTCTGTGCCGGAGAGCGGATAATCTCCACCTCGTCACCATTTCGCAATTCCGTCACCAGGGGCATGATCTTGCCGTTGACCTTGCTTCCGACGCAGGTGTTGCCAATGTCGGTGTGAACCGCATACGCAAAGTCGATTGGCGTAGCGCCGCGGGGGAGGGCGATCAGTCTGCCCTTGGGAGTAAAACAGAACACCTGGTCGTGAAAGAGTTCGAGTTTGGTGTTTTCCAGGAACTCTTCGGGCGTGTCCCCTTCCGACAGCAGGTCGATGGTCCGGCGCAACCATTCATAGGCGCGGCAGTCGTCCGTATGTTGGGTGATGTTTCGCCCGCCGGTCTCGCCATCCTTGTAAAGGGCATGGGCCGCGATCCCGTATTCCGCGATGCGGTCCATCGAGGCTGTTCTGATTTGCAGTTCGACACGTTGCCGTGAGGGGCCGACAATGGTGGTGTGGATCGAGCGGTAATCGTTCTGTTTCGGCGTCGAGATATAGTCCTTGAACCGTCCCGGAACGGTCGGCCAGGTGGTGTGGATGACGCCAAGAACGCGGTAACAGGCTTCAATGGTGCCAACCGTGACCCGAAAGCCGTAGATATCGGAAAGCTGCTCGAACCCGAGGGATTTCTGTTCCATTTTGCGGAAGATCGAGTAAGGGCGTTTTTCCCGTCCCCGGACCATCGCCGCCATGCCGCGTTCGGCAAGACGTTCTGTCAGGGTGTTTTCGATTTCCATGATCAGCCCGGCATTGCGTTCCCGGATGCCGGTCAGTCGCTCGGAGATGGTCTCGTAGGCCTCGGGGTTGAGTGTGCGGAAGGAAATGTCCTCCAGTTCCTCGCGCAAGTCATGCATGCCCATACGCCCGGCAAGCGGGGCGTAGATTTCCATCGTTTCTTCGGCGATGCGCCCGCGCTTGTGCTCCGGCATGTGCTCAAGGGTTCGCATGTTGTGGAGACGGTCGGCGAGCTTGACCAGCAGGACCCGAACATCATCTGCGATTGCAAGAAGGAGTTTGCGGAAGTTTTCGGCCTGTTTCGCCTTCCGGGAGACGAGGTCGAGGCGGCTGATTTTGGTCAGGCCCTCGACAAGTTTCCCGATTTCCTCGCCGAACAGGCTGTCAATCTCGGCGCGGGTTGCGTCCGTATCCTCGATTGTGTCGTGCAGAAGGGCGACCGCGATTGTGGCGTCGTCCAGCCGCAGATCGGTCAATATCGCCGCCACTTCAAGCGGATGTGAGAAATAGGGGTCGCCTGAAGCGCGGCGCTGATGGCCATGCTTCTGCATTGCGTAGACGTAGGCCTTGTTGAGGAGGGCCTCGTCAGCGCTCGGATTGTAGCGGGTAACTCGTTCTACGAGTTCATATTGACGCATCATGGCTCGCGCCGATCAAACCTCGAGCCTGAACCAAAGGGCGCATCCTTGTGGATGCGCCCGATTCAATTGTTTCCATAAACTAGCGGATATTCTGCCTGAAGGCCAACGCCAAGGCTTAAATGTCGTCGGTGCGCTCTGGCGGCACGAGGCCTTCGAGGCCGCGCAACAGGTCTTCTTCGGAAATGCGATCAAACTCGACCGCGCTGTCATCCACCTGATTGATCTGTGTCGCCTGCTGCTGCGAAGACGGTACCAAGGGAACCGCATCTGCTTCAGGCTCGTCCACTTCAACATATTTCTGAAGCGAGTGGATCAGATCTTCCTTCATGTCTTCCGGGCTTACGGTCTGCTCGGCAATCTCTCTAAGGGCAACGACCGGGTTTTTGTCGTTGTCGCGCTCAATGGTGAGCGGTGAGCCACTCGAGATCATGCGAGCGCGATGAGCGGCCAGAAGAACCAGCTCGAAACGGTTTTCGACCTTGTCGATGCAGTCCTCGACGGTCACGCGCGCCATACGACGTCTCCATAAGTTAGGGAACCTTGATTGACCAGCGTATAATAGTCGCGCAGATTTTACGCAACCCCTGTTCTGATGTGCGTTTGTCTACAGAAATCTCTGCGCGTGGTCTCAAGCCACGCGAAAAGTTACAGGATTATAGATTGCGGCACGCACGCCGAATGGTGTAGGCAAACCGTTGAGGCCGAAAAACACAAAAGATTGGCCAAAGTGCGGTATGATAAAACTATATTTGCGCGGCTCGAACAAATAGACTCAGAACCTATATTCCAATTATTAGATCTCTATGTGACAAAAATTGGACAGCTGAAGTTTCATGCGTTTAACCGGTCAGGCTGCGTCCGAACGGGAAGGTATATTAAATATGTTTGATGCTCGCGAAAAAATTGCTTTATTCATTGACGGTGCAAATCTTTATTCTACAGCCAAGGCCATTGGTTTCGATATCGATTACAAGCGGCTTTTGAAAGAATTTCAGGGGCAGGCTTACTTGCTCCGGGCTTACTACTACACAGCCCTCATTGAGGATCAGGAGTATTCTTCGATCCGGCCACTGATCGACTGGCTGGACTATAACGGGTACAAGGTCATCACCAAGCCCGTGAAAGAGTTCATCGATTCGGCCGGGCGCCGGAAGGTGAAAGGAAACATGGACATTGAGCTGGCTGTCGATGCGATGCAGCTGGTCGATCATGTGGATCACATTGTCCTGTTCTCCGGCGATGGGGATTTCCGGTCACTGGTCGAGGCTCTGCAGCGCAAGGGGCGCAAGGTGAGTGTCGTATCAACCCTCAAGACCCAGCCGCCGATGATAGCAGACGACCTTCGCCGTCAGGCGGACCACTTCATCGAGCTTGCCAGCCTTGCCAACAAGATTGGCCGGGATCCGTCGGAGCGTCCGGTGCGACCGGCCCCGCAAGCGGACGTGGACGACGAAGACGACGACTATTAAGCGAAAGCGCAATGTCCGATTGCACATCTCCCGTGCCGGTTGACCCGCCTGCCGATTGTACCGAATGTCCCAGGCTTGTCGGACTAAGGAATGATTTGAAGAACCAGTTTCCGGACTGGTTCAACGCGCCGGTACCCTCATTTGTATCTTCTGATGCGCCCGGGTTGATGATCGTCGGTCTGGCGCCGGGCATGCGGGGGGCAAACCGGACCGGCCGTCCTTTTACCGGTGACTACGCAGGTGACCTTCTCTATGAGACGATGATCGAATTTGGCTTTGCGTCGGGAACCTACCGGGCAGACCCTAAAGACGGTCTGACCTTGCAAGGGGCAATGATCACTAACGCCGTGCGCTGCCTGCCGCCTGAAAACAAGCCGACCGGTCCCGAAGTCAAGAACTGTCGGCCGTTTCTGTTATCGACGCTGGACGCCAACCCTTCGGTCCGCGCGGTATTGGCACTTGGCCGGATCGCTCATGACACTTTCCTGAGTACCTTGGCCCTGAGGCGTGCAGCGCATCCCTTTGCGCATGGTGCGCATTTCGATCTGGGGGTTCGCAACCTGATGCTGTTCGACAGTTATCACTGTTCCCGGTACAACACCAACACCGGCCGGTTGACGCCGGATATGTTCCGGTCTGTCTTCGCATCGATCAAGAAATTTCTCGAGACCCGCGATTGATCTGCCTGGCGTCTTTCTGGGCACTTCTGGTCATTTGGCCTCTATCCAGCCGTCCGGCGTCAGATGTTCCTGGGGTTTGAAACGAGCCTTGTAGGCCATCTTGGCGGCACCTTCGACCCAGTAGCCCAGATAGACATAGGGCAGGCGCATTTTCCGGGCGCGTTCAATATGCTCCAGGATCATGTAGGTTCCCAGACCTCGCCCTCGCTCTCCCGGTTGATAGAACGAGTAAACCATCGACAGACCGTCTGCGAGCTGATCTGTCAGGGCGACGGCGAGCAGCGGCCCTTCTCCGGAACCTGACAAAAACGTGTCCGGCCCCCGGCGGCGGTATTCCAGAACCATTGTGTCGACATGGGTGTCCTCGATCATCATTGCATAGTCGAGAATACTCATGTCGGTCATGCCGCCGTTTTCATGACGTGCCTGAAGGTAGTCGCTGAAGAGGTCGTATTGCTCAGCCGACGGGCTGGGCGGCAGGCGCATTCCGACCACGTCGCCGAATTGCTTCCACGTGCGCTTGAATGACTTGGTCCACCTGAAATCTGAAACCCTCACCCGGATCGATATGCAGGCCCGGCAGCCCTCACAGGCGGGCCTGTAGGCAATATTCTGGCTGCGGCGGAAACCGCCTTGCGTCAGGACATCATTGAGCGCGGGCGCATGATGCCCGATCAAATGGGTGAAAACCTTCCGCTCCTGCCGTCCCTCCAGATAGGGGCAGGGGGCAGGGGCCGTCAGATAGAATTGCGGATGTTCAGTCGGGTGCCGCGTCAAACCGGTGGTCCGTCGTCATGGTCATGCCTTCAAAGACCATAATACCATGGGGCTACCAGTGAGAAGGTCAACCATAAAATGCCCGCAAGCGGCGCCCCGGCGCGCAGGAAATCCGAGAACCGGTAGTGGCCGGGGCCCATGACAATCAAATTGGTCTGATATCCGATCGGAGTTGCAAACGAACAGTTGGCCGCGATGATGAGGCAAACCACAAAGGCCTCGGGAGGCTGTCCCAGCTGGTTCGCCATGTTGAGGGCAATCGGCGTGAAAAGGACTGCGGCCGCGTTGTTCGAAAGGAAGTTTGTCAGGACCATCACGATGAAAAACATGGCTGACAGAATGATGGCCGGCGACTGCCCCATGAGCGCGTCGACCAACGAGGTCGCAATCAACTGCGCGCCTCCGGTTGTTTCCAGTGCAACGGCTCCGGCGAGCGAAGCGCCGACCAGCATGAATATCCGGCTGTCGATTGCGCGGATCGCCTGCCGGGTGTTCAGGCAGCCGGAAACGATCATTGCAAAGGTTCCGGCAATGGATGCGGTGACAATCGGAAGGATGTCGAAGGCGGCCAGTGCGACGACGGCGGTAAAGATCGCAAGGGCGCGCGGGGCGTAAACCCGCCGTGGTACTTCTGCGGTTGACCAGTCGAGCAGCAAAACATCGCGGCTTCCGCGCAAACGCGAAATCCGGTCTGCGCTTGCAGCCACTAGCAGGACGTCGCCGGCTTCCAGGCGAATATCGTTCATGGCCATGCGCGGCATCCGGCTGCGGCGCTGAATGCCCATCACCACGCATCCCGTTTGGGAATAGAAGCCTGATTGCGGCAGGGTCCGGCCCATCAACCGGGAGGCTGGGGCCACAACCACTTCGCCGAGGGTCATCGTTCCGGCCATTGCGTTGTGCATGTCCGAGTCAGGAGCCTGTCCGTCTGCACCCGGTTCCATGATCGGCTGGCGCCTGGCAAGCGCGTTCGCAAGCGCGGTCCGGGTTGCAGCCACGATCACTGTATCGCCGGGTTGCAGTGTGACGTTTTCAAAAGGCGGCAGAATTGGTTGTGCGCCGCGTTGCACAAGGCGCACCGTCATGTCTTTCAAGGCCGGGAACATGCCTGAAACCGCTTCCACGCCGACGAGCGGATGGCCATAGGTGATGTTGATCTGGGCAATGAACTGCTTGCCGGACGTGCCCTGTATTTCCTCCGCCATGGTCTTGCGTGGCATCAGGAGGCGTGGCATCACAAACAGGACATAGGCGGCCCCGACAACTGCCATCAGGGCTCCGATCGGGGTAAAGCTGAAAAAGCCAAGCTCGAGATCCGAAGACTGGGCCGCGACTTCGGCAACCAGAAGATTGGTTGATGACCCGATCAGTGTTGTCATTCCGCCGAGAATGGCCATGAAGGATAACGGCATCAGCACACGGGATGATGACCGGCCAAGTGTAGCTGCAACTGCACTGAGAACCGGAAGGAACATCACCACGACCGGCGTGTTGTTCAAAAATGCGCTCAAGGCCAGCGAAGCTGCAAGAACCGAAAAAATCGACAAGCCAGCCCGGCCACGGGACCACTTGACGATGTACTTGGCTGCCGGTTCAAGGGCGTCGGTTTGAAACAGCCCCTGGCCGATGATTAAAAGACAGATGACCGTGATCAGGGCGGGGTTGGCAAATCCAGCCAGAAACTCCGAAGCGCCAACAGTCCCGCTACTCGTGGCAACCGGAAAGATCGTGAAAATACAAAGGAAGGCTGCAACGGATCCAAGCGCGACAAGCTCGATTGCGTATTTTTCCAAAGCGTACAGAACAACCGTCGACGCAAGAACCACAAAGGTCAAGGCCATCGCAATGTCAATTGATTGCATAAATCTGCCCGTATTCAGATCGGCATTTGCCGGACGCGGCACTCTAGAACAGGCACCACCGAAAAAGGAAGCGCCTCGTAAAAAATGGCGGGGAAAGGTGTTGTCTCTGGCGGGAAGTGCCGCAAAGCTGTGGGGGTGCTAGCGTTCAAGAGCACCCGAGTTCATCACCACGGTGCCGAGGGCAATGTCGTGTAGCAGCCTTTTTCTTTCCGAAAACAGCGAAACAAGCAGGATCAATGGTGTCAGGAAACTGATGGAGAACCAGAAGATCAGAGCATGCATGGTGGCAAGCAGGGGATAGGGACGGGCGCCATACCACAACCGCATTTCCAGCCCCATCGCGCGCATTCCGGGCGTTGCCGCCTCCGGGCCGCCCAAGGTGAACGCGATATAGAGCAGGGCAACCGCTGGCGCGAGGATTGCGTAAGCAAGCCAAGCCAGCCCAAGCGTAAAAATCCCGAGAAAACCAACGACAACGGCAGCCACGACGATCAGGATCGAAATGGCGATCACATCAACGAAAAATGCAAAGATCCGGCGGGTCCGCACACCTTCAAACAGGTCCGGACGGGTAAACGGATCATAGACGGTCTCGCGGACTGGCGTGCCCGAATAGTCGGCGGACATGGTGACTCCTCTGCTCACTTCGGTCCTGATGTGGGTTTGGCTTGCCCGGATTGCAATCTTTCCGGGCAGCGCAATATGCTCATGTGTCGATTGATTCCGTCACATCCACATGGCGGACCGTGTAGCCGTATTCGCGCAATCCCTCGACGATTTGCGTGCCATGGGCTGCATCGAAGGCCTCGAAAGTGACATCGAGGGTCGCGCCCTTGGCGGGGACATTCAGGAACAGGCGATGATGGGCGACATTGACCACATTGCCTTTCAAACCACCGATGATGCCTGCGATTTCTCCAAGCACGCCCGGTCTGTCCGGTGTGTCGATGCGGATCGATACCAGGCGTCCGGCGCGTGCGAGTTCCCGGATCACGATCGAGGACACAAGGCGGGGGTCGATGTTGCCGCCACACAGGACAAGACCAACCCGGCGGCCCTTGAACCGGTCCGGATCTGTCAAAAGAGCGGCAAGCCCGGAGGCTCCAGCACCTTCAGCCACCGTGCGCTGCATGGTCAGATAGGCGTTGATGGCCTGTTCAATGGTGCTTTCCTTGGCGAGGATGATGTCGTCGACCGTGTCCTTGACAATTTGCCGGGTCAGCAGCCCGAAATCGCGCACCGCGATACCTTCGGCGATGCTGGCGCCGCCACATTGGACTTCCTTGTCGTGGAAATGTCCCCACATGCCCGGATAAAGCACCGTTTCCACGCCCACAACCTCAATGTCCGGATTGAGGGCCTTGGCTGCGGTTGCAATTCCGGCAATCAGGCCGCCCCCGCCGATGGGGACGACAAGCGTTTCCAGATTTGGAACATCGGCCAGCATTTCGAGCGCGATGGTGCCCTGACCGTTGATCACATGGGGGTCATCGAAGGGGTGCACCCAGGTGAGATTCTGCCTGGTTCCGATCCGGTCGGCTTCCGCGCGGGCTTCATCGACGGTTTCACCTGCCAGAACGACATGGGCACCGAAAGCCTTCGTCGCCGCGATTTTCACGAACGGGGTCGTCTCCGGCATGACAATGGTGGCCGGAATGCCCAGAAGCTGGGCATGCCGCGCCACGCCTTGCGCGTGGTTGCCCGCCGACATGGCGATGACACCGCGCCTTTTGTCCTCTGCGGTCAGGGAAAGCAGCTTGATTAAAGCTCCGCGCTCCTTGAACGAGCCGGTGACCTGCATGTTCTCGTATTTGACGTAGACTTCAGCACCGGTGAGCTCGGAGAGCCGCGGGGCCGGCAGGCAGGGCGTTTTAAGGATAGCGGTTTCCATCAGCCAGGCGGCATGCCGGATCCCGTCGATGCTGACATGTGATGTAGCGGGACCTTCGAGGGTGTCTGTAGCCACCACGCTCACACTCCCCGCTTCAGGATTTCGGCAACCTTGGGCGCGAAATAGGTCAAGATGCCGTCCGCACCGGCCCGTTTGAAGGAAATCAGGCTTTCCATCATGGCGCGGTCCTTGTCGATCCAGCCGTTTTGTCCGGCGGCCATGATCATCGCGTATTCGCCGGAGACCTGATAAGCGTAGGTGGGGGCGGCAAAAGCGTCCTTCAGCCTCCGGATAATGTCGAGGTAGGGCATACCAGGCTTGACCATGATCATGTCCGCGCCTTCCTCAAGATCCAGTTCGGTTTCCCGAATGGCTTCGTCGGTGTTCGGCGGGTCCATCTGATAGGTACGCTTGTCGCCGACAAGTGTCGCATTTGTGCCGACGGCATCGCGGAAGGGACCGTAGAAAGCGGAGGCATACTTGGCCGAATAGGCCATGATTTGCTGGTCCCGGAAGCCGTTTTCATCCAAGGCCTTGCGAATGCCGGCCACCCGTCCGTCCATCATGTCGGAGGGCGCAATGACATCGGCACCGGACTGAGCCTGAAGCACCGCCTGATTGGCCAGTTGAACCACGGTTTCGTCGTTCAAGATGGCGTCCCCTTCCATCAATCCGTCATGCCCGTGGCTGGTATAGGGGTCGAGTGCGACATCAGTGATCAACCCGACATCAAACCCTTCCTGCTTGATGGCGCGGCAGGCCGAGCAGATCAGGTTGTTCTCGTTCAAGGCTTCGGAGCCATGCGGGTCGCGCAAGTCCGGATCGGTGTTCGGGAACAGGGCGAGGGCGGGAATGCCGAGGGCTTGCGCACGTTCCGTGTCCCGGACTGCTTCGTCGATTGAAACCCGTTCGACGCCGGGCATGGAGGGGACAGGCTCGCGAACGCCAGTGCCGGATACGATGAAGACCGGCCAGATCAGGTCGTCCACGCTCAGATGGTTTTCGCGGACAAGACGGCGCGACCAAGAGGTTCTGCGGTTGCGGCGCATTCTGCGCCCCCCCAGGATATTGTCCATGTCCGTTGAGGTCAGGGATACGGGGCGCGGTATAGAGGACATTTCGAAGAGTACCTTGTTGCAACTTGGGAGCCGACACGAGGGTGCAGAATTGGAGCGCGACACTAGCATGGCGGTATTTCCAATCCAATATGCCGGGATGCCGCAATAATACTTGCAGAATTCTGGATTAATTGACGTTTACGTCAAAACTGGATAGGCCTGTTGGCAACGAAAGCACCACGACTTCGCCTACAAATGATACGGGCAACGGGAGGATAAGGTCATGGAGTTTGCGCTCACCGGGGAGCAGCGCGCCATTCAGGATATGGCGGCGGCATTTGCCCGCGACGAAATGGAGCCCTTCGCCCGTGAGTGGGACGAAAACAGTGTCTTTCCGGTTGACACCCTGCGCAAGGCGGCCGGTCTCGGTTTTGGCGGGATCTATGTGCACGAGGATGTTGGCGGCTCGGCCCTGACCCGCACTGACGCGGCTATCGTTTTCGAGGAATTGGCAAAGGGGTGCACCTCGACTGCGGCCTACATTTCGATCCACAACATGGCCGCCTGGATGATCGACACCTATGGCAGTGAAGCGATCCGCGAGAAATACCTGCCAAATCTTTGCACAATGACGCAGTTTGCAAGCTACTGCCTGACCGAGCCGGGGGCAGGGTCGGATGCGGCCAGCCTGCGGACCAGAGCCAGAGATGATGGCGACGACTATATTTTGAGCGGATCCAAGGCCTTCATCTCGGGCGGTGGTGTCAGCGATGTCTATGTCACCATGGTGCGCACCGGTGACGAGGGACCATCCGGCATTTCCTGTCTGGTGATCGACAAGGATACGCCGGGCCTGAGTTTCGGTGCGCAGGAGGTGAAGCTCGGCTGGAAAAGCCAGCCAACTGCGCAAGTGAATTTCGAGGACTGCCGGGTCCCCAAGGCCAATCGCATCGGAGCCGAGGGGGAGGGCTTCAAGATCGCCATGGCCGGGCTTGATGGCGGGCGGCTGAACATCGGGGCCTGTTCGCTCGGTGCGGCGCAAACCTGTCTGGACCGGTCCGTATCCTATCTTCAAGAGCGCAAGCAGTTCGGAAAACCCTTGGCAGAATTTCAGGCGCTGCAGTTCCGGCTTGCGGATATGGCGACCGAACTCGAAGCTGCGCGCCTGCTCCTCCACAAGGCAGCCGGGCAGGTCGACCGCAAGGCGCCTGATGCGACAAAACTCGCGGCCATGGCGAAACGCCTCGCAACAGATACGGGCTTTAATGTTGTCAATGAAGCTCTGCAACTTCACGGCGGATATGGATATCTGCGCGATTATCCGGTCGAGCGGTTTCTGAGGGATGTGCGTGTGCATCAGATTCTCGAAGGGACGAATGAAATCATGCGCCTGATCATTGCGCGCCAGCTTCTGAAGACATAACCCTTTAGACCTTGTCGAATTCTCCCGAACCCGGAGTGGACTTTTGAGTGACGAAATCCTGTTCGAGCGGCGTGGCTGCGCCGGTTTTGTCAAACTGAACCGGCCCAAGGCGCTCAATGCGCTCAGCTTTGAAATGGTCCGCGCCTTGTCGGAGCAGCTCGACAAATGGGCAACTGACGCGCAAGTCGAACGGGTGGTCATCACGGGGAAGGGCGAAAAGGCCTTTTGCGCCGGCGGCGACATCCGCAGCATTTATGAGGACAAGAAGGCAGGCAAGACCGGTCACCTCGCGGACTTCTTCGGGGCCGAATATCTCCTGAACGCAAAGATCAAGCGCTACCCGAAACCCTATATCGCCCTGATCGACGGGATCGTGATGGGCGGCGGTGTTGGCGTGTCGGTGCACGGTGCCTACCGGGTGGGTACGGAGTTCACGACCTTTGCCATGCCAGAGACCGGGATCGGATTCTTTCCGGATGTGGGCGGCACCTATTTCCTGCCGCGCATGCCGCATCATGTCGGTGTTTATTGTGCGATGACCGCAGGGCGCCTCAAGCAGGCGGACGCCATGGCTACGGGGATACTTACGCATACCGTAAGACGTGTTGATCTTGGAGAGCTTTCCCGCGCTCTTGAGGCTCCCGGAAACATCGACGAGATCCTGTCAGAGTACCGGGATGAGAGCGAGCCCGAACCCGCACCCGCACCCTTGCTGGAATATGCCGAAATCATCGAAGCGGCTTTTGGCGAGGAAAGTGTCGCGGACATCATGGCGTGTCTGGCTGCCGATGAAAGTGACTGGTCGACCAAGGTGGCGGAGACCATTCGGGCAAAATCGCCAACCAGCGTCCATCTCGCATTCGAGCAGATGAAACGCGGAAAGGAACTCCCCTTCGAAGATTGCATGAAGCTCGAATTCCGGATTGTGAATCAGGTTTTGAAAGGACATGATTTCTTCGAGGGCGTGCGTGCCGTTCTGGTCGACAAGGATCACAAACCGAACTGGTCTCCGGACACCCTTGACGAAGTGGATCACGACGATCTGGCGGCATATTTCGCAGAGCCTGAATGCGGAGATCTTCCGCTTCCTTAACGGAGCACGCCATGATCACCAGCTTTGACGAGCTTTTGCGCAATCGGCCGCCGTGGCAGGCGGTGCTGGTCTGGTACTTGCGGCTGATGGCCGTGTTGCTGCTGGTTGCCGGTATCATCCACTGGGCCCGTATCATCGGCATCGTGCCGTGGCGCGGGGTCTGGTTCTGGGACATGCCGATCAGTTGGCAGGCGGTGACGGTGTTTTTTGCTGTCCTCGACCTGGTGGCTGCCATCGGACTCTGGTTGACCGTTTCCTGGGGAACAGTGATGTGGCTGTTCCGCGTTGCCGCGCAGATCGTTATTCACACGGCCTTTGCAGGTTTATTCGGGCAGCGGCCCTACGAGATCGCGTTTTATCTCGCGACTGTCGCGGTCTATCTGCTGCTTCTTTATTTGAGCGGGCGCAGCGAGCGGCAAAAGCAATAGGCTTTTGCCTGACAGCTCTGTTTTCCAAAAGCCGTAAAGGCATCAACTGTGGGAGGAACCAATGGCATCTCGGATCGGTTTTATCGGGCTCGGCAATATGGGCGGTCCGATGGCGGCAAATCTTGCGAAGGCGGGGCATACGGTCATCGGTTTCGATCTGGCGGAAGAAGCACTCGGCAGGCTGGAGGAGGCCGGTGGGACACGGGGTGCCAGCGTTGCTGAAACCGTGGCGCAGGCTGACGTCATTGTAACCATGCTGCCGGCGGGCAGGCATGTGCGGGACATCTACATGGGCGCGGGAGGCGTGCTTGCGTCAGCGAAGCCCGGTGCCTTGTTGATCGATTCGTCCACAATCGATGTCGACAGCGCCCGCACGGTTGCCAAGGCGGCAGAAGACATGGGTATGCCGATGGTTGATGCCCCGGTTTCTGGTGGTGTTGGCGGAGCGGCAGGTGGAACCCTGACATTCATGGTCGGCGGCGGCGATGAGGCTTTTGCAGCCGCAAGACCATTTCTCGAGATCATGGGCAAGACCATCGTTCATGCCGGCGGCAATGGAACGGGACAGGCCGCGAAGATCTGTAACAACATGATCCTCGGTATTTCCATGATCGGCGTGAGCGAGGCTTTTGTTCTGGCGGAAAAACTCGGTCTGGAGGCGCAAAAGCTGTTCGACATATCCTCCACAGCGTCCGGTCAGTGCTGGTCATTGACAAGCTATTGTCCGGTGCCGGGTCCGGTGCCGGCATCTCCCGCCAATAGAGACTATCAGCCAGGATTTGCGGCTGCCATGATGCTGAAGGATCTGAAATTGTCCCAGGAGGCGGCTGCGAGTTCCGGAGCTGCGACGCCACTGGGAGCGCAGGCGGCTGCGCTTTATGCGCTATTCTGCAATTCTGGCGGTGCTCCGCAAGACTTCTCTGCCATCGTCAAATACTTGCGTGGGGCCGGGTGAAAATGAGCGGTCTGGAGACAGGTGCTGCGCCGAGGATGTGATACAGACAGCCTCAATGGGGCGGGTTGGCGGACGGGCACGGCGATGTGATCACGCATGACATGATCTGGACACAATCCGGCGTTTTCTGGTCGCCTGCCGGAGATGAACAATTGTTAAGACTGTCTGGTTCGCGTATCTGGCGAGCATAAGGGAAGTTTGTTAATCCTGATGGGTCAAACTTGAACTGGCCGGAGTTCGCCCGAGCCAGCACGCGCGAGATCGTGGTTTTGCGGATTCATTTGGCTCATTGTTTGTACGAGGTGAATTATGGTTCCTGTCCGGAAACGACCGGATTGCCGTCAAAATGCCAACCGGCATCTTAGATCTCTGGCGCACGCGGCGCTTCTGGCGGCGGCATCCCTTGCGTCCGGGCTCGGGACAGCCGCATCGGCTTCTGCGGAATCGCCGCTGGAAGCCATGCGCCAGTATAATCAGCGGGTGGAATGGGAAGACAACTTCCAGAACACCGTTCAGTCACTGCAGGCCATGCAGTCAGGGGCGCCAACGCTGTCGGCCAGCACCGCCGACCATATTGCGGTTGCGATCAACCGGTATTCCCAGATTGTGCAGTATGGTGGCTGGGGAACCGTGTCGGCAGGCGGAAAACCGATTCGCATCGGCGCCCGCGATCCGCGTGTCGTCGAACTGCGCCAGCGCTTGATGGTGTCCGGTGATCTGGAGCAGACTGCCGGACTGTCGAACACTTTCGACTCATATGTCGATGCAGCTCTGCGCCGGTTTCAATTGCGGCACGGCCTGATGCCGGATGGCGTGCTGGGGCAAAGTACGGTCGAGGCCTTGAATGTTCCGGCCTATGTCCGCTTGCGGCAACTCGAAATGAATTTCGAGCGCATGCAGAACATGTCGGGCGACTTCCCGGACCGCTATGTCATGGTTAACATTCCGGCGGCTGAAATCGAGGCGGTCGAAAACGGCCGCGTGCGGTCCCGTCATACCGCCGTTGTCGGAAAGATCGACCGGCAGACACCGATCCTCGACAGCAAGATCTACGAGTTGAACTTCAATCCTTACTGGACAGTGCCGGTATCCATCATCCGCAAGGATCTGATCCCAAAGATGAAGGAAGACCCGCAATATCTTGAAAAGAATGATATCCGGATCCTTGACTGGCACGACAACGAGCTGAGCTGGCAACAGATCGACTGGAACACCGATGAAGCTACCCAGTACCGCTTCCGGCAGGATCCGGGCAAGATCAATTCGCTTGGCTCGGTGCGGATCAACTTCCACAACAAACATCAGGTCTATTTGCACGATACACCCTCCAAGACGCTGTTCGGGTCTGATTACCGGTTCCATTCTTCCGGGTGTGTGCGCGTTCAGAATGTGCGCGAGCTGGTAACATGGTTGCTTCAATCCACAACACCGGACTGGAATCGGACGCGTGTGGACGAGGTGATCCGGACCGGCGCACGTGAGGACGTGAAGCTGAAGTCGACCATTCCGCTTCACATGACCTACATCACCGCCTGGGCAAACTCCGACGGTGTCGTGCATTTCCGCGAGGACATCTATGACCGAGATGATCTCTATGGTGCGTCACAGGCGGGTACACAGGCGCGCCTGTGACGGTTTGACTTGCCGGGCGGCAGTTCATTTGCGCAAGCGGGAGGTTCTTCACGGCTTCCCGCTTGTTGCATTTTAACGAAGTCCGTGCCTTTCCTGTTTCTTGAAGGACAGTGTGCGGGATGAAGTTGCCATGACATCTACCGCTCCGCGTGCGGGCGAAATCTATCTTGAGTACCAACGCATCGGTCAGCAGGTCCGGGTCACGGCCATTGACGGCGCGTCGGGCGTCGAGGTGGTCGTATTCGGGCCACTCAAGGCCTCCGAGCATGATCTGAAGCAGCTGGCGGTCCGTAAGCTGCAGCGTCGTCTGGAGCGGGAAAAAGTTGAGCCGGATCCGTTTCGCAAGAAGGATGGCCGCGGCTTCGGTACCTTCTAGCAGAAATCCGGTGTGCGGCCGCCTGTCGTTTTGAGAGCGCGCCGCGTCGGTATGGCTCTTGGTTGTTTCTTGCAGTCATGCTAGTTCGAGCCTCAACCATGCTGGCTGGCGAGCTGGCAGCGTTCTTCGGACCTCCACCGGACCTCCGGTGCGATCTTAAAAAATCATGTGACAAGGATGGTGCCATGTCTCTGACAGATGCCGAAACCGGCCAGACACAATATTCGGACTTCTTCACCCGCGGTCTTGCGGATGCCGATCCGGAACTCTTCGGTGCCATCCAGAAGGAGCTTGGCCGGCAGCAGCATGAAATCGAGCTGATTGCATCGGAAAACATTGTCTCCAAGGCAGTTCTGGATGCACAAGGGTCGGTGTTGACCAACAAGTATGCAGAAGGCTATCCCGGTAAGCGCTACTATGGCGGCTGCGAATATGTTGATATCGCGGAGGATCTTGCCATCGACCGCGCCAAGAAGCTGTTCGGGTGCGACTTTGCCAATGTTCAGCCAAGCTCAGGCTCTCAGGCAAACCAGTCGGTGTTTCTGGCGTTGATCAAGCCGGGTGACACGATCCTGGGTATGAGCCTCGACGCAGGCGGCCACCTGACCCACGGTGCCAAACCGAACTTGTCGGGCAAGTGGTTCAATGCCGTTCAGTATGGCCTCGACACGCAGACCGGCCTGATCGATTACGACGCGCTCGCCGCATTGGCGCGGGAGCACCAGCCCAAGCTGATCATTGCGGGTGGGTCGGCCTATTCCCGTCAGATCGACTTCGCCAAGTTCCGCGAAGTTGCTGACGAGGTTGGTGCTTACCTGATGGTCGACATGGCGCATTTTGCCGGCCTTGTGGCCGCTGGCGAGCATCCGAGCCCGTTCCCCTATGCCGATGTGGCAACCACCACCACGCACAAGACCCTGCGTGGGCCGCGCGGCGGTCTGGTTCTGACCAACAAGGAAGAGATCGCCAAGAAGATCAATTCCGCGGTTTTCCCGGGTCTGCAGGGCGGCCCGCTCATGCATGTGGTTGCTGCCAAGGCGGTTGCCTTTGGTGAGGCTCTTGATCCGGGCTTCAAGTCCTACATCAAAAGCGTGCGTGAAAACGCTCAGGTTCTTGCCGAAACGCTTCGCTCCGGTGGTGTGGAGATCGTCTCCGGCGGCACCGACACGCATCTGATGCTGGTGGATCTGCGGCCGAAAATGCTGACCGGGCGTGACACTGAAAAGGCGCTTGGCCGGGCCAACATCACTTGCAACAAGAACGGTGTTCCGAACGATCCACAGAAGCCGATGATCACCTCCGGCATTCGTCTGGGAACCCCTGCAGCAACCACCCGCGGGTTCGGTGTGGCGGAGTTCCGCGAAGTTGGCCTTCTGATCACCGAGGTGCTCGATGGCCTGAAGGCGGCCAATTCCGAAGAGGGGAATGCGGTTGTTGAAGCGGCTGTGAAGGCCAAGGTGATTGCGCTGACCGGCCGGTTCCCGATATACCCAGCTTGAGGCTTCCTGAAAGCCGCTTGAAAGCTGGAGACATGAATGCGCTGTCCTTTTTGTGGTGGGGAAGATACCCAGGTAAAGGATTCCCGCCCCACCGAGGACAACACGGCTATCCGCCGGCGCAGGGTCTGTTCGACCTGCGCCGGCCGGTTTACCACATTTGAACGGGTGCAGCTGCGCGAATTGATGGTCGTGAAACGGTCGGGGCGCCGGGTCCCTTTTGATCGCGAGAAGTTGATGCGGTCGGTTCAGATCGCGGTCCGAAAACGTCCTGTCGAAGCGGAACGTATTGAACGCATGGTCAGCGGGATCGTGCGCCAGCTGGAAAGCTCGGGCGAAAGCGACATCCCTGCAGAGATGATCGGCAATCACGTCATGGAAGGCCTAAAGGGCATTGACGATGTTGCTTATGTGCGGTTTGCATCTGTCTACAAGAATTTCAGAGAAGCCAAGGACTTCGAAGCGCTTCTCGACGAGCTGAGCGTCCCCGACGGTCAGTCTCTTCAAGACAACTGATCCCAATCCGTCATTGCCGGGAAACACGATGCCGTTTGATTCTTCAAGGGATTCAAGGTTCATGTCCGCTGCGGTGCGTCTTGCACGGCGCGGTCTTGGCAAGGTATGGCCCAATCCACCGGTCGCCTGCCTCATTGTTCAGACCGATGAAAAAGGCAGGCCCGTGGTCGTTGGGCGTGGTCTGACGTCGCCTCCCGGTGGTCCGCACGCTGAAGTTCATGCGCTGCGCCATGCCGGGGAAAAAGCGCGGGGGGCAACCTGTTACGTTACGTTGGAGCCCTGTTCCCACTACGGGCGCACACCGCCGTGTTCCGCCGCCCTGATTGAGGCAGGTGTTGCACGTGTTGTGATCGGCATGCTGGATCCCAACCCGCGTGTATGCGGACGCGGGGAAAAGATGTTGCAGGATGCCGGTGTTGAAGTGATCTCCGGAGTGCAGCGAGAGGCATGCGAAATCCTTTATGCTGGTTTCACATCGCGCATCACGTCCCAGGAGCCCAACGTGTTCCTGAAACTGGCCGTATCGAAAGACAGGTGCATCGGTCGAACCGGGGAGGGGCAGGTGAAGATCTCCAACCCGCTCTCCATGCGCCATGTGCATGGCTATCGTGCCACTCACGATGCCATCCTGATCGGGATCGGTACGGCTGTCGCGGACGACCCGCAATTGACCTGCCGCCTGCCGGGTATGAAGAGTTCGTCTCCGGTTCGTGTGATTGTGGACCGGCAGGCGCGCTTGCCTGTGACATCAAATCTGGCACGTACCAGTCCTGACGTGCCGGTCTGGTTGCTCTGCGGCAATGACGCCGAAAGGGAAAAAGTGCAGGCGCTGAGTGCCGCCGGTGTGCTGGTGATAAGGGTGCCCGCGACCGACCACGGCATCGACCCCAAGGTGATTTTGGGGGCTCTGGCAGCACGTGGCATAACCAGGTTGATGGTGGAGGGTGGCGCGCATATCGCCCGGGCTTTTGTCGAGGCCGATGTGGTTGACGACCTGTGCGTTGTCACCGGCGACGTCGAGATCGGTCCGGAGGGTATTCCGGCCCTTGCCGGGCTCGACCTTGAACGGGTTTTGAAAGACCCCAAGTTTCACCGGATTGATGCCGGTCATGTTGGCCGGGACACTTATCAATATCTCAGACGGCGTGGAGGCTGAGTTTTTGTTTACAGGCATTGTGAGTGACCTTGGGGAGATCCTCAGCGTCGACAAGATACCAGCCGGATTGAGAACCCGCATCCGCACGGTCTATGATCCGGCCACGATCGATATTGGCGCGTCGATTGCCTGTGGCGGCCCATGCCATACGGTTGTTGCCAAGGGAACAGATGCCGGGGGGCACTGGTTCGAGGTCGACTCGGGCGCAGAAACCTTGGCTTTGACGACTGTCGGGGCGTGGCAAGCCGGTCATAAAATCAATCTCGAGCGTTCTTTGTCGATGGGAGCCGAATTGGGTGGCCATCTGGTGCTGGGGCACGTGGACGGACTTGCGCGCATCACAAAGCGCGAGGACCATCCAGACAGCGTTTATTTTCAGTTCGAGGCCCCGGACGAAATGGCGCCGTTTATCGCGCGGAAGGGCTCGGTGGCGCTGGATGGAACGTCTCTTACGGTCAACGAGGCCGACGGCAATCTGTTTTCGGTGTTCCTGATCCCTCATACGCTTGAAGTGACCACATGGTCCGCCCGGCATGTTGGCGATGCGGTCAATCTTGAAGTGGACATGATGGCAAGATACGCCGCACGTCTTGCGGAATTCGCAAAGCCCGCGTAAGGCAGGGCCACACATTTACAAGTTTGGAAGCCCGCCGCCGGTGCAGCCCAGCTGCGCGGGAAACGGGATGGACAAACCCCGGCGGGTATGGTTCCTGTCGCGGCCTTTCAAGAGTTGGTTGGATCTCATGAGCGCAGCACCGAATATCCTGATTATCGAAGCCCGTTTTTACGGCGATCTGGCCGACGCATTGGCCGAAGGGGCTATTCAGGCGCTTGAAGCAGCCGGTGCGACCTATGACCGGGTTTCAGTGCCTGGCGTTTTGGAGATCCCGGCGGCCCTTTCCATGGCCCTGACAGCGATGGAGGGCGACGGCACGCTCTATGACGGTTTTGTCCTGCTTGGATGTGTCATTCGCGGCGAAACCTCGCATTACGATATTGTCGCAAACGAATCTGCACGGGCTGTCATGGATCTGGCGATTGACGCAGATCTGGCGGTCGGAAATGGTATTCTGACGGTCGAAAATCAGGAACAGGCCTGGGCCCGCGCAAAGGTAACCGAAAAGAACAAGGGCGGCGGGGCGGCTGAAGCCGCGCTGGCAATGGTCCAGCTTCGCGAGCGCCTGGGAGTATAGAAAAAGATGACCGACAAGGTCGAACAAAAACCGTCCGGTTCCAATAACGTGCGTCCCGCAAACAAGCGGGGCGTTGCGCGTCTGGCGGCTGTCCAGGCACTTTATCAGATGGACGTGGCCGAAGCCCCGTTGAGCAGTGTGATCAGCGAATTCACCGCCTTCCGCCTCGGCAAGGAGCTGGACGGTGAACAGTACCGCGATGCGGACGAGCAATGGTTCAAGTCCATTGTGTCCGGTGTGGTGGATGATCAGCGCATGCTGGACCCGTTCATTCATACGGCTCTCGTTCAGGACTGGCCGCTCAAGCGCATCGACAGCCTGTTGCGTGCGATCCTGCGCTGCGGTGCCTTTGAACTGTTGCGCCGCAAGGATGTGCCGCCGAAGGTGATCATCTCCGAGTATATCGATGTGACCAAGGCTTTCTTCGAGGCTGATGAGCCCGGTCTCGTCAATGGGGTACTTGACCGTTTGGCGCATGAGCTGCGTTCGGCTGACCTTGGCGGGTCGAAGGCCGGCAGCGGGTCGTAATCATGGCCGAAGACCGGCCCGGCGAGTTCGAACTCATCAAGCGCTATTTCGCTCCGCTGGCCAGTGACCCCGGTAGCGTCGGGCTTACCGATGATGCGGCGGTGTTCAAAGCTCCGTCCGGCCGGGATCTGGTGCTGACCAAGGACATGCTGGCCGCGGACGTGCACTTCTTCTCATCCGATCCGCCAGAAGCAATTGCAGCCAAGGCGCTGCGGGTCAATCTGTCGGATCTGGCGGCAAAGGGCGCGCGCGCGCGCGGCTACCTCCTCGGGTTGGCCTTGCCCCGGGACTGGGACGCGGAATGGCTGAGGCGGTTTTGCGGTGGTTTGTCCGGTGATCAGGCCGCATTTGACGTGACCTTGCTTGGTGGTGACACGATCAAATCGGGCGACGGTCTTCAAGTCTCTGTCACCGCAATCGGGGATGTTCCGGCAGGACGGGCGGTCCGCCGCAGTGGTGCAAGAGCCGGGGACCGGATATACGTGACCGGCACGCTGGGCGATGCTGCGGCGGGTCTTCAAGCACGGCTGGACCCGGGTTTTTCAGCCCGCTACGGATTGAATGCGGAACAGGAGACACATGTTCTGAACCGTTACCTCCTGCCTCAACCCCGCGTGACGCTTGCACCGGCAATCGAAGCCTTTGCTGCAGCCTCGATGGACATTTCGGATGGCGTCTTTGCCGATGCCGCGCATATGGCTGCGGCGTCAGGCGTTGATCTGCATCTGCGGCTCGAAGATCTTCCCGTTTCAAACGCCCTCGCGGCGATCAAGGCGGCGGACAAGCAGATGTTCAGGCGCTGCCTTGGTGGCGGTGATGACTACGAGATCCTTGCGGCCGTGCCGGAGACGACAGCGGCGGAATTCGAGGCAGCAGCCGGGCGGGCGCAGTGCCCGGTGACCCTGATCGGCGAAGCCCAGCCCGGTTCGGGCCAAGTCTTGGCAAGCGAAAACGGGACAATACTCTCCATTGGCGCGGCGGACGGTTTCCGGCACTTTTGAAGCAGCCCGAGGCTTTCCCTGAAAATGAGGGGCTGTCTCCGGCTGCTTTGTCATGTAGGCATTGTGATAGTTTATAGTGCCAACCGGAAACGGATATGTCTGTTATTGCGGAAAGCGCCATCTTCACCAATGACCGGCTGGCCCGTCGCAATGCGGTCTTGCTAGCGCTGGCGCAAGCCATTGGCGGAGCGTCCGCATCCATTGTGATCGCGACCGGTCCTCTGGTCGGTTACATGATGCTGACTGATGACAAGGCTCTGGCGACCCTGCCGGTTTCGGCCATGGTTCTGGGCACGGCATTCGGTACGCTTCCTGCCGGTATGATCATGCGCCGTTATGGCCGCCGTTTCGGATTTATGGGTGCCGCGCTGATTGGCGTCTTGGGTGGTTTTCTGGCGTCTTATGCGGTGTTTCGCGACGTCTTTTCCCTGTTCGTTTTTGCCTGTGCGTTGAGCGGATTCGCCGGGGCCTTCGTTCAGCAATACAGGTTTGCAGCCGCCGATACGGCAACCGATGCATTCAAGCCGAAGGCCATCTCCTGGGTGCTTGCCGGTGGCGTTCTGGCCGGGGTGGTCGGGCCGCAAACCGTGATTGCGACAAAGGATTTCTTTGATCCGATCCTGTTTGCAGGGACCTATCTTGCACAAGCCGGGCTGTCCCTGATTGCACTGGCCCTGCTTGTTTTCCTGCAAATCCCAAAGCCACCCAGGCCGAAATCCAGTGATGCACGCGGGCGGCCTCTGACGCAAATCATCAGGCAACCGAGATTTCTTGTGTCGGCAGCTTGCGGGATCTGCTCTTACGCATTGATGAGCTTGGTCATGACCGCCACACCGCTCGCCATGATCGGATGCGGATTTACCGAAACGGATGCCGCACTCGGGATCCAGTGGCATGTTCTGGCAATGTTTGGCCCGAGTTTTTTTACCGGCAATCTGATCGCCCGTTTTGGCAAGGAGCGGATTGTATCCATCGGACTGGCGCTGCTTGCCGGATGCTCGATCGTGGCTCTGATGGGCATTGAACTTGCGCATTTCTGGGGCGCGTTGATTCTTTTGGGCCTTGGCTGGAACTTCGGGTTTATCGGCGCAACCGCCATGCTGACCGATACCTATCGTCCGGAAGAGCGCAATATGGTTCAGGCGGCAAACGACTTTCTTGTCTTCGGCTTTGTCGCGGCCGCGTCGTTTTCCTCCGGCGCGTTGCTCAATGCGTTCGGCTGGTCGACCGTCAACTGGCTGGTGTTTCCGTTTGTTGTGCTGTGTCTTGGCCTTCTTGGCTGGCTCCTGCGTCATGAGCGAAAGGCAGCGCTTGCCGTTTGATACTCTGGGCGCAAAGATTACGCAGGGGCGTAAAAGGTCCTGAGAAGTTGTCTCCGGCATTGTCAAAACTGCAAATACTGTAAAGCTTGCTTGACGACCCCGTGAATTATGCTGCTATCCTGCGGCGTGTTGACGCATGTTGCCATTGGCAAATGCGCGGGGCGGGCCGGAGCGAACGGATAACAGACGGCGCGCCATAGCCTAGGGAGGAACTATGAGCGAGCTTTGGGTGATTATCATCTGCGGACTCCTGTCGATCGCCTATGGGGGGTGGGCGATTCAGTCGGTGATGGCGGCAGATGCCGGCAACGCCAGAATGCGCGAGATAGCCGGCGCGATCCAGGAGGGGGCGCAGGCCTACCTGACACGGCAATATACGACCATCGCCATCGTCGGAGCGGTGGTCTTTTTTTTGGCGTGGTGGCTGTTGTCGGGAACCGCTGCTGTCGGCTTCTTGATTGGCGCGGTCTTGTCGGGGGCTGCCGGTTTTATCGGGATGATGGTCTCGGTTCGGGCCAATGTGCGCACCGCCCAGGCGGCAAGCCAGTCACTCAGTGCAGGCCTTGAGATCGCCTTCAAGTCCGGGGCGGTGACGGGCTTGCTGGTCGCCGGTCTCGCGCTTCTCGGTGTTGCGGTCTATTTTGCAATCCTCACTGCTGCAGTCGGGCATTTGCCGACAGAGCGGACCGTCATCGACGCTCTAGTCGCGCTCGGCTTCGGCGCATCACTCATTTCGATCTTTGCCCGGCTGGGCGGCGGCATCTTCACCAAGGGGGCCGATGTCGGTGGGGATCTGGTTGGCAAGGTGGAGGCTGGTATCCCCGAGGACGACCCGCGCAATCCTGCAACGATTGCAGACAATGTTGGTGACAATGTCGGTGACTGTGCCGGGATGGCGGCGGACCTGTTCGAAACCTACGCGGTGACGATTGTCGCGACCATGGTACTTGCCTCGATCTTCTTTACCGGCGATCAGGCCGAACAATTGATGTTCCTGCCCTTGTTGATCGGGGCAAGCTGCGTTGTGACCTCAATCATAGGCACATTCTTTGTGAAACTCGGACCCAGTCAATCGATCATGGGGGCGCTCTACAAGGGCTTTATCGCAACAGCCGTCTTGTCTGCTGTCGCATTGGCAATCATCACCTTTCTTTGGCTCGGGTTCAACACGGAGTACACCACGACCGGCGGAACCACATTCACCGCCCGCGATCTGTTTTTCTGCGGCCTGACGGGACTGGTCGTGACCGGGCTGATCATCTGGGTCACCGAATATTACACCGGGACAAACTTCCGACCGGTCCGGTCAATCGCTCAGGCCTCGGTCACCGGGCATGGCACCAATGTGATTCAGGGACTGGCCGTCTCGCTTGAAGCCACGGCGCTGCCCGCGATCATCATCATCATCGGTATTTTGGTGACCTATGCCTTCGCCGGGCTGTTCGGCATCGCCATTGCGGTTACCACCATGCTGGCGCTTGCGGGCATGGTGGTGGCGCTCGATGCTTTCGGGCCGGTGACCGACAACGCAGGTGGAATAGCGGAGATGGCAAACCTCCCTGACGAGGTGCGCTCAACCACGGATGCGCTTGATGCGGTCGGGAATACGACCAAGGCGGTGACCAAGGGCTATGCCATCGGGTCGGCGGGTTTGGGGGCATTGGTGCTGTTTGCCGCCTATACCGAGGATCTTAAATTCTTTGCGGCCAACGCGCAGCCGGGCTCGATTTTTGAAGGCATCGACGTCACCAATCTCTTCAACCTGTCCAATCCCTATGTCGTGGCCGGATTGTTGTTCGGCGGTTTGCTCCCCTACCTGTTCGGCGGCATTTCGATGACTGCAGTCGGTCGGGCTGCGGGTGCCGTCGTTGAGGAGGTGCGCCGCCAGTTCAAGGAAAAGCCCGGTATCATGGAGGGAACGGAGCGGCCGGACTACGGACGCGCAGTCGACATGCTGACCAAGGCAGCAATCCGGGAAATGATCATCCCCTCGCTGTTGCCAGTTCTGTCGCCTGTCGTGGTCTTCTATGTCGTGCGGATTGTGGCCACTCCGGCAGATGCCTTTGCCGCGGTCGGGGCCATGCTGCTGGGTGTCATTGTCACAGGCTTGTTCGTGGCGATTTCCATGACTGCCGGGGGCGGGGCCTGGGACAATGCCAAGAAGTCGTTCGAGGACGGATTTACCGACAAGGACGGCGTGACCCATAAAAAAGGTTCTGATGCGCACAAGGCGTCGGTGACCGGCGATACGGTCGGTGATCCCTATAAGGATACAGCCGGTCCCGCCGTCAATCCGATGATCAAGATCACAAACATCGTCGCGCTGTTGCTGCTGGCGATTTTGGCACACTGATCCGGCAACAACAAGAAAGCCCCGGATCATCCGGGGCTTTGAGATGCTATTTACAAAAACTCAGAGGCCGAGGCTCGGGTTTTGAGCGCCGCGCAGAACCTGGGTCAGGAAGCCGTAATCGGCGCCGCCGGTGCGGGTCTTGCGGGTCACGAAGTCTACGACCTTGCCGTCCTGCATGCCGTAATTGCCGAGATCACGGACAAATCCGTCCTCGTCGAAATAGACCGCAACGACACGCTGGTCGACGATGTCCGGCGCAAAAAACGCGGTCGTCTGCGATTTTTGGGAGATATAGTAATAAGCGTCGCCGTTCAGCTTTGACGTGGTCGACGGGGTTCCGAGAACCAGTTCAACCTGTTCCTTGCTGGACCCGACCTGGACCTGGGACAGCATATCATTTGTAATGACATGCCCGTGGGTGTAGGTCTGCGTGAAACATCCGCCCAGCGGCAGGCTGACAAGAAGCGGGATGATCAGGGCGTGGGCCTTAAACGTCATGGAAGTCTTCCTGTGGCGCCGTTTGAAGCAACGGCCAGTTGTCATACATTCTTGGCAACGTCCCTAACGTGGGATAGGGCACAACGCAACACCACAAATAGGAAGTGATGAATGCTCTTTGGCCTTTTTCGCCGCCGGTCTCGCGACACCGAGCTCAAGGTCTATTCCGGGATCGTGGCTCAAGCACGGCAACCCGTATTCTACTCGGACTACCTTGTTCCCGATACGATTGACGGACGGTATGACATGATTCTTGTTCATGCCATTCTGTTTTTTCGCAGGCTTCAGGGCGAAAACAAGAAGGTTGCGGAGTTCGGGCAGGGCGTTTTTGATCTGTTTTTTGCCGACATGGATGCCTCCCTGCGGGAAATGGGGGTAACCGATACGCGCGTGCCGAAAAAGGTCAAGGTCATGGGGGAGGCGTTTTATGGACGGGCTGATGCCTATACCCCGCTTCTGACAGGCAAGGATGTTGACGGACTGGCCGATGCGCTTGGCCGGAACGTTTTCCCAGACCGGCCGGAGCCGATTGCGCAAACTGCCCTCGCGCATTACATGCTGGAGGCTGACAAGAAACTGGCGTCCCAGGAAATTGGCAAAATTGTCTCCGGTGATCTCGACTGGCCGGACCCGGCCGGATTTCTTGGCCGTGATTTGAGCGGACCGGATAATAAAGCGTAACAATGACCGACAAAGACTTCCCCTTTTCATTCAAGATCAACGCCGAACGCCAGGGCGACGCCTCGAAGGACTATGATGTGGCCCCGGATGCTGCTGCGCTTGCGCGCATCGCCGATGCCTATAATCTTGGCGAATTGAAGAGCCTCAATGCACGTTTGACCGTGTCCCCCTGGAAAAAGGCCGGCGCTCGGGTCAGCGGCACGATCCGGGCGCAGCTTATCCGCCAATGTGTCGTCAGCCTTGAAGACTTCGAGCAAACGCTCCTTGAAGAGATTGACCGGACGTTTGAGCCGGTATCAGTCCGGTCGCGCCGCCCGAGAGACCTCAATTCTGATGGCGAAATCGAGATTGATCTGGAGACGCTGGATCCGCCCGACGTGATGATTGACGGCGTTATTGACCTCGGGGCAGTGATTTGTGAGCAACTTGCCCTGTGTCTTGATCCGTTTCCGAGAAAACCGGGCGTCTCCTTCCAGATTTCGGAGCAGGAAACACAAGCAGAACCGGACGAAAGGCCTTCACCATTTGCAGCTCTCGCCAAGCTCAAGCCGGAAGGGGAGGCGTAGTTTCACACTGAAACCATTGCGCGGGTCGCTGAAAACGGTTGTTTCGCTGCTGGAAACAGGTATGTTGCGCCCGCGTTTACTGGCTTTCTCAGGTCCGGTTTTGCCGGTGTTTTTTTGGAAAGCCTTCTCTTCGATCCCTTCTGAACGAGACTTCAAAAGACCTGGTTGATGGCGAAAACCATTCCAATTTCCCTGGATGTCATGGGCGGAGATTCCGGTGCCGACGTGGTTATTCCAGGTGCCGAAATCGCGCTTATCCGGCATCCCGATATCCGTTACCAGCTGTTTGGTAACGAGAGTATCGTCAAGCCGCTTCTCGACAAGTACCCGCGGGTGCGCGAAGCGTCGACATTTCAGCATTGCGATGTCGCGATTGCGATGGATACCAAGCCAAGCCAGGCCTTGCGGCAGGGGCGCTGGCGTTCGAGCATGTGGCGGTCGATCGAAGCGGTGAAGACGGGTGACGCTGCTGTTGCTGTGTCGGCCGGCAACACGGGCGCGCTGATGGCGATGTCCAAGTTCTGCCTGCGGACCATGGCCAATATCGAGCGGCCCGCGATCGCAGCGATCTGGCCCACCACCCGTGGTGAATCGGTCGTTCTCGATGTGGGGGCCACGATCGGCGCGGATGCCCAGCAATTGATCGATTTCGCGATCCTCGGTGGCGCCATGGCACGTGCCTTGTTCGGGATCGAGCGCCCGACAGTCGGGTTGCTCAATATCGGCGTTGAAGAGGTCAAGGGCCTTGAAGAGGTTCGTACGGCCGGACGGTTGATGCGGGAAACCCCGCTGCGCTCGGTTGAGTATGCCGGCTTTGTCGAGGGTGACGATATCGGCAAGGGAACTGTTGATGTCGTCGTGACAGAAGGTTTTGCCGGGAACATCGCCTTGAAAACCGCCGAGGGCACCGCCAAACAGATTGGGGGGTATTTGCGGTCCGCGATGGGGCGGACGCTCATGTCCCGGCTTGGCTACCTTTTTGCGAAAAACGCTTTTGATCTGCTCAAGGCCAAGATGGATCCGCGCAAGGTGAATGGCGGTGTGTTTCTCGGGCTGAACGGAATCGTGATCAAGAGCCATGGCGGTACTGATGCCGAAGGGTATGCGGCTGCGATCGATCTGGCTTATGACATGGTCCGCAATGAACTGACCCATAAGATCGCCCAGGATCTTGTGCACTACCACCGTGGCCGCTTCGATACGGCCGCGTCGACTTCTAAAGGTGATCTGTGAGCGTTATTCGTTCAATCCTGCGTGGAACCGGCAGCTATCTGCCTGAAAATTGCCTGACCAACGAAGATCTGACCAGGATCGTCGACACGTCGGACGAGTGGATCGTTCAAAGGACCGGCATCCGGCAGCGATACATAGCGGCCGAAGGCGAGGTGACGTCCGATCTGGGGCTGAAAGCGGCTCAGGCTGCGCTTGAAAGCGCGGGCCTTGACGCTCAGGAGATTGATACGATCATCCTTGCCACGGCAACTCCTGACAACACCTTTCCGGCATCGGCTGTGACAATCCAGGCAGGTCTTGGCATCCATCACGGCATGGCCTTCGACGTGCAGGCGGTCTGTTCTGGCTTTGTCTATGCGCTGACGACGGCGGACGCCTATATCCGTGCAGGTTTGTCCAAACGCGCGCTTGTGATCGGTGCCGAGACCTTTTCAAGGATTCTGGACTGGAATGACCGGGGGACTTGTGTGCTGTTCGGCGATGGTGCCGGTGCCGTGGTTCTGGAAGCGGGCGAGGGCAGCGGTACGGTGTCAGACCGTGGCATACTGACGTCTCATCTGCGCTCCGACGGCCGTCACAAGGAAAAGCTCTATGTTGACGGCGGCCCGTCCTCGACGCAGACCACTGGTCATTTGCGGATGGAAGGACGCGAGGTTTTCAAGCATGCGGTGGGCATGATCACTGACGTGATCGAAGACGCCTTCAAGGCGACCGGAACCGCTGCAGACGATCTTGACTGGTTCATCCCGCACCAGGCGAACAAGCGCATCATCGATGCGAGTGCCAAGAAACTTGGAATCGCGCCGGAAAAGGTCGTAACCACGGTTCAGGATCACGGAAACACGTCTGCCGCGTCCATCCCGTTGGCGTTTGACACGGCCATGAAGGATGGCCGGGTGACACCGGGAGATCTGGTGATGCTGGAAGCGATGGGCGGGGGCTTTACCTGGGGCTCCGTTCTGCTGAGGGTGTGACGTCGATCCCAGCAAATCAAAAACTGTTGAAAGACGATAATATTGCAGTGAACAGTACTTCCTGTTGACCGCTTCCCCGGGAAGCAATACCGTACGGCGTCAAATTAGTTTGCCTGCAATATCAGCGAGATCGATACCATCGCCAAGGAGGGGACATGGGCGGCAAGACGATAACCCGCGCAGACCTGTGTGAAGCGGTCTATCAGAAAGTGGGATTGTCCCGAACCGAATCCTCGGAGCTCGTGGAGCGGGTTCTTTCGGAAATTTCCGATTGCCTGGTGACCGGGGAATCCGTGAAACTGTCGTCTTTCGGATCCTTTGTCGTGCGCTCCAAGGGCGAGCGGATCGGCCGAAATCCGAAGACGGGTGAGGAAGTGCCGATTTCACCGCGGCGCGTGATGGTGTTCAAGCCGAGCAATGTCTTGAAACAGCGTATCAATGAAGCGCTTTCCAACGATAAGTAACCCGAGCCCGGCCGATCCCGCATGAGTTCCCAGGAAAAAAGCCCGGACGCCTTTCGAACCATTTCCGAAGTTGCGGAGGATCTGGATCTTCCGCAGCATGTTTTGCGGTTTTGGGAAACGCGTTTCACCCAGATCAAGCCGCTGAAGCGTGGCGGCGGACGGCGCTATTACCGCCCTGATGACGTGGAGCTTCTGCGCGGCATTCGTCATCTGCTTTACGGCGAGGGATACACGATCAAGGGTGTCCAGCGGATCCTGAAGGAACAGGGCGGCCGTTTTGTCATGCAGGTCTGGAAGGCCGACGGATTGCCGGTTCCGGTGCTGGCCAATATGGCCGACAAAGAGGCGGCGAAGCGCAAGCCGTTGCAGACCACTTCCAGTCCCGAGGATGACGACACATTGGCGGCGGAGCGGGCTTCCGAAGAAGCGGAACCGCTGCCGAAGGGATTGTTGCCCGACAATGTGGACGATAAGGCTTCCGGCAGCTCCAAATCCGGCGGCTTTCGGATTATTGAGCGTCTGCGTGGCGGTCATGATGGAGCAGGCGCGTCTTCGGGTGGCAATGCCCTGTCGAAGGACGATCTGCGCAATTTGCAATCGACTCTGTTCGAGTTGCTGGAGTGCAAACGTATTCTCGACCAGGTTCGCTGAGCCAACGCCCCCCCGCCTGTCGAGTTTCACGTTTGCGCCAAACGCGGAATGGCTGATATGTCCGGTTTCACTTACATGCGTGTTGACCTGAGCGCCTGCTGAATGCCGTTTCGTTTTCCGAACTCATGATGATCTGATTTCGCCCCGCTCTTTTTGCGGCATAAAGACATTGGTCTGCCAATTCCATGGCGGTGTGGGCCGGGGTTTCCGTCTTGCAGTCGATGATCCCGCAGCTCAGTGTAATGCTTCCTTGTGCGTTGATCGCCTTTTGGCTCGCCGAGGCGAACTTCTCCTGAATGTCTTGAATACGGGTCGCGGCGGCTTCGGCTCGCGCTTCGGGTACCAGCATCGCGAACTCTTCTCCTCCCAGGCGGCCAAACAGGGAGCCCGGAGGGGCGTTTTCCCTGCAGATTTGACCTAGCAGTTCAAGGACCTGGTCTCCGCATGCATGGCCGTAAGTATCGTTGACCTGCTTGAAGTGATCGATATCGAAAATTGCCAGCGCGTATCCGATCTTCTTGCCGCGGTTTTGTTCGATAATTCGATCAAAACCGGCGAAAAAGGCACGCCGGTTAGGCAGGCCAGTCAACATGTCCTGCATCGCGAGCCGCTTGATCTGGTTCTGGGTCCTTTCGAGTATCATGGCAAGCGCCGAGATCGATAGGATGACATTCGAGAGCAGGGCGGTCACCAAGACAAGAATTACGAATGCACCGTATCCGCGCTCAATCGAAATGCCGGGCTGGAACGTCCAGAAGTTCAGGATGAAAATGCACAGCGCAATGACCTCAACCAGGAATGCGGCTGCCAGCACCCAGGAGCTTACCAAAGGCTCGTTCCGGTGTCGAAAGCACATCCAGATCAGATAGCAATCCAGCACCACGGTCAGGCTATTTGCATACACAACCCGAAGCGATACATCTTCGGCAAAAAAGGGAAACTGCAGGAATAAAAGCCATCCGATCGCATAAGCGACAGACAAGGTAATAAATCGCCGTTCACCAAAAAATGCAGCGATGGCTGATACTCTTAATGCCGAACCCAGTATGAAGAAGAAATTTGCTATCTCAACGCTGTAAAAGAACGGTGGAGCGGTACGCACCGAAATGAGGGCGAGGCCGGTCCCAAAGAGCGTTTGGGCTAGTGCCATTAGTGCAGCGGTAAGCCGTATCTCTGATGACTTGGGGGCCGAACTGGCAAAAAATAGCGCAAAGAATGCCGCACTGGCAAGGTTTACAAGGGCTATCGCAACGTAAAGAGTGAAAATATCCAGTTGCAAGAATGGCCTCTTTGGGTTCCTGAGAATTGTAATCGTATACGCATGGGTGAATTCAGGCGCGAGGTGCAACACAGTGTAAACTGCTCAATCTGCAGTGTTCTTTCTCAGGG
>NZ_SMMF01000261.1:0-451 GCF_009711355.1 Roseibium sp. RKSG952
GTGCACTTTCTATTGGATCCTCTTTGTGTTGATCGATGGCAAATACCGCTCGATCCGCAAACAACTGATAGTTATCACCTGAAGCCTCAACGAGATCGATTATCGCCCTCGATAACCTGCTGACAGCGCGCTTGGCTTCCTGAAGCCGCTTCAGATGTGCCTGAAACGCATCAGCCATGGTTTTGAATTGATCAAGATTGTGACAGGCGGGCGTAAAGTCGAGACCGTAGGCCTGTTCCGGCTCCCCTCCCCTGCCCCTATACACATAGCGGCGGCCTGTCGGGCTGTCGCGATATGCAAGGATCCCGGCTTCAACAAGCGCTTTCAAGCAGCGTGTGACCGTGCGTGTTGTGCGTCGGGTGTAGTCGGCCAGCCGCTGGTTTGAAATAGCGACCACCGGCCGCCTGCCCGGTTGAAAATCATCCGCCTGGACAAGGCCAAGCAAGATATC
>NZ_SMMF01000692.1:0-4571 GCF_009711355.1 Roseibium sp. RKSG952
CGTGGACAACGCCAACGGCATCGTCGACCAGCCCCGGCTGCCGCGCTTCAAGGCGTACACGAACTACGACAACTACGTCGGTGTCGGGACCTGGACGAAGATCGGGCTGAACAACACCGACACCAACGACCAGGGCGCGTTTGACGCCGCGAACAACCACTTTGTGGCCCCGGTGGACGGCACCTACCTCTTCGGCGCGACGTTGCTCTACAAGGTCAATTCCAGCACCACCGCGCGAATGCGGGGGCGGCTCGTCCTGAACGGCGCAACCGAAATTCGCGGTTCTTTCGGTGAGAGCTCCGCCACCCATGTTTCACTCGCCACCGCCATCTGGCTGCAGACGATGGTGCCATTGACGGCGGGCGATACCGTTGAGCTTCAGGGGTATTTCCGGGTCGCGGACGGCTACTTCGCCGCCGACCACACGTCCCTTTGGGGTTACAAGGTCGGTTGAGCGGCAGAATGAGGATTCGATGACACCGCCACGTTCCGAGGGCTTCTTGCGCGAGCGCACTGGTCGCCTGGCGGAACGCGTAGACACAGCTTCGCTAGTGATGGAGCGATTTCATGAATGGCGGTATTGAAGCACTGCAGGCGCGCAAGGCGGCGGGTCCCGCGCCAGTTAAGAAACAAACAGCTCTTCGGGTGGCAGCCCCGCTGTTTGAGGCTCCGCTAGCGGACCGAAAGAACTGGACCTTGGCGCGCCAGGCCCATGAAATTGCACTCGAGGAAGGCTACAATAACAGTCGGCCGCAGTTGTCCAACGCTCGGGTATGCTAGTGCTTGACCTTAACCGCTGAGGAACTCCGCCGAACTGACGAAATCTGGGCTTTCCCGACACAAGAGGGATACCGAACGCAACCGAGGAAACGACCGTATCGACCGCTCCGTTCGACAAGCCAGCCATTTTCGCATTCCGGGCAGGTCGGATAGCTAGCGCCGCAACCACATCGAACCTCGAGTGTTCCATCTACGCGGCGTGGCAGGGTCGTTCCGCAGGATGCGCAGGCAGGTAGAAGGTTTCCGCAGTGCTGGACATGCTCGCAGCGATACCAGATGCGACAGTCCTTGCCGGTCACACACAACAATCGCCCACCGCATTCACCGCACACTTGGGCTTCGGGTTCAGCTCCCGGGACTGTCGAAATCCCATAGGCGGGGTCTTTCCGAAGCTCGGTTACGAAAGACGACGGCCTGGCGTTTGAGGCAAGAATTGTTAGTGTGTGCCGGGCTCGGGTCATCGCGACATACATGACGCGCCGCTCTTCGGCGTTCTGGAACGCATCCTCCTCAGGTGACACCAGAGACAGGAGGGGGTCATCGACGATCTCTGAAGGAAACCCCGTGCGTCCGCTATCGGCATTAAGCAAGATGACGTGGTCTGCCTCCAGACCCTTGGACGCATGGATGGTCTTGAAGCTGATCTTCAGCCGCGGAAAAAGTCGCCTCAGAACCGGCAAGTCTGGCTCGACGAAGCGGTAACGGCCGAGAAGCAGCACCCTCGTAGGCTTCGCCTCCGGCGCCACAGAGGCGGACAATTCGGCAAGCGCCTCGGACAGTTTCCCTTCATACTCGCCCTTGGGCACAGTCAAGATCCTGATGGCGGGTTCGGTCGCGGTCCCGGCCGGGACGATCTGCTTCTGAATCTGTGCCGGGTTCCGCAGAACGAAGGTTCGGGCAGCGAAGGCGATCTGATCGACCGACCGGAAGGTGCGCCCGAGATCGACGGTCCGGTGCACGCCAGCCTCACCATCGAAGCTGCCGCCGAACTCCCGCCCGAAATGACGCATCATATGGATATCAGAGCCAGCGAAGCGGAAGATCGACTGCCAGTCGTCACCAACTGCGAAGATGCGCGCATCCGGATGCTGAGCCTTCAGCGCCTTCACCAACCGGGCTCTACTTTGAGAGATGTCTTGGAATTCGTCGACCAAGATGTGACGGAACGGGCTCTTGTAGCGGCGGGTTTCGGCATAGTGGGCGGCGCGCAGGATCATGTCCTCAAAGTCGATACGGCCACCGAGGCGCTTCTGGTATTCTTCGAAGACCGGCGCGAAGACGTCAAGGAACGCTCGGGCGCGCTTGCCCTGCTTCATCTGTTCGGATTTGGTCTCGCATTCCTGCAAGGTGTAACCACCGCTCTTGAACTTGCGCAGGAAGGTTCCAAGCATTTTCGAGAAATCGTCGACCTGCTTCAACTCGACGATCCGGTCATAAATCGTATCGACAGATCGGGGTTTCAGGGTGACATGCGGCGACAGCTTTTCCGCAAGCCCGGTCAGCAGACGCCGCTCCTGCCGCTCATAGCTATAGGTCTCAATAAGGGTTGTGTCATGCGCGGCGTGGACCTGCCGCTTCCATTCTATGCCAGAGAGGTATTCGTCGCGATCTATGAACGGCGCCGTAGTCAGCCGTTCGCTGCCGTCGTCCATTTTCTGGCGCCGCACCCCGAAATGCTCAATGTAGATGCCGCTCTCGATGAGGCGGAAGTCCGGCTGGTAGTCGCGTCTTCCGGTTTCGGCGATCTTGTATTCGTAAACCGGCTCGTACACGTACTCGACGCCGTTCTCATACAGCCAATTGGCGATCTGCAGCTCTTCGTAACTCTTGACCCTTTCACCCTGCAAAGTGCGCAGGTCTTGGGTTTCCATGTGGGTGTAGAAGCCATCTTTGGTTTGGAAGTCCCATTCGGTGTTCGGCTCGACTAGAAAATGCGCGAAGAATTGGATGATCGCCTTCGACACCTCTGACAGCTGGTGGACGAGGTCCTTCAGAATCTGCTTGATCAGGTTGGTGAATGCCATGTCGTCGGCGGCATGGTCGGCCAAGGCAGGCTTCGACCCTTCGACGCTTCCGATGATGTCATAGGCGATTGCGTGGAAGGTCCGCGCCACTATCGGCACACCAGATCGGGCCTCTACCCGTTCCGACATTTCCTCCGCCGCGTTCTTCGCGAATGCCAGAAGCAGGATTTCTTCTGGCTGGCGGATGCCCGCCTTGACGAGGTAGGCCGCCTTGGCGGTGATGACACTGGTCTTCCCCGATCCTGCCCCAGCAAGGACGAGCGTTGCATCCTCATCAATAACGACCGAAAGGCGTTGTTCTGGCGTCAGAGGCATGCTTTCGATGGTGTCGAAGAATTCCTTCCGGCGGTCCAGTTCAGCGGTGACGAATACGTTTATGCCATTCGCCCGCAATGAGCTCGGCTCAGCTGCGAATTTTCGGACCGGAGCAATGCGTTCGGCGGCCTCGGCACCGATGGCTTCGGCTTTCAGCTTTGACAGTAGTGAAGCATCCAATGCTCGGGCGTCGTCCAGCAGTGGTGTGACCGCACAGGCGGCAGGGTAGCGGGACGGTGCCGTCAGCGACTGCACCTCAGCGCGGATCCTGTCCAATCGCTCTGCTTCCTTCTCAAGTGCGCCTACATTAAAGTGGACCCATGCTTTCTTGAGATCTTCTGAAAACGCGTTGGCTTTACGATATCCAGCCCACTTCAGGATTACGTTGTCATCAGTTTCAGTCTTTATCGTCAGCGTTGCGCCGAAAACTCCCTTCTTGATTGCCGGTGAGCACGTCAGTGACTGCAATGAAATCTTCGCCGTTCGATTTCGCCATTTAGCTTTTAGCTCGTCGTCGTGGAGTTCTAAGCTCCGCACCGACTTTCCGAGCGGATCGGCAAAGAGTGCTAAAAATAGTCGAGTATATAGTTGAATCAATGTACTGAACCTTACCGTCCTATAGTTGGGCTACAGAACAAGGTTTAAGTCTCTGACGTGCGATCATTGATGCAGTCAACCACGCTGCCACGCATGCCGCAGTCGAGATAGATGACATTGGCTTCCACCCACAGCGGATCGCAGAGTAACGGGGTTCACACTACGGGTCGGAGTCGGCGCGGCATCATAGGCTGGTAGTTCAGTAATCCATGCGTCGTCGCTGTCCATGACGCCGTCAGCCAATGACCGAAGCTGTGCGAGATAACGGCTGGCGTCGGTCTTCAGGACCTGTGCAGCATAGTCGAAGCCTCGGACATATGTCTGGGCACTATTGGCGTAGATCATGTTGTCCGGAGCCTGGCCGATATAGTGGTTCAGGTCGGCGGACGCCTGGTTCACCGATAACCCAAACTGCTCCATCAAGTCGCTTCGGTTCACAAACCCCTCCCAAAACAAGCAGAACTCGATGAACTCAAGTCGCTGTGCACCCTCCCAACGAAGCTCTGCTTTGGCGTTCTACACGTTCCACTACTCGTTTGGCGCGAAGAAATGTTCGCCCATTTCTTGTGTTGAATGCGTGGTAGCGGGGAGTCGTGTCGGGTTCAATCGAAATCCTGCGTGGTTTCGTGGGTTTGCACGAATTAATACGGCCGCTCAGCAAACGGCAGATTGGGGCTCGCTGTTCACGCCCGGCTGGGCCTCCGCAGCACGGCCGATACGTCGAACCCGTTCTCGGCCAAGCTGAACGCCGCGCTCTGGACGGCAAGGACCTTGGCCGAGGGCGGTACCGGCGATCTGTTCTACACCATGAGCAAGGAGGCGAGCGGCGACGATCTCGGGCTGACGCTGCAGACC
>NZ_SMMF01000821.1:0-12795 GCF_009711355.1 Roseibium sp. RKSG952
CGTGGACAACGCCAACGGCATCGTCGACCATAGGCATCGCGGTCACGATCTATACGCGCCTCGACGATTAGAAACGGGGGCAGTGATGATCGGCGGGCTCCTCACCGGGATCGCCACGAGCCCATTGATGCGGGCGGCATTGCGCTATGGCATTACCGCCTTCGCAATTCTTCTGTTCCTGCTTACCCTGCGCCGCTCCGGCGAGCGTGTCGGTCGTCTGTCGGAACGCCTTGACACCAGGTAGAAAGCCAATGAACTTCGGCGAAGGATGATGGAGGCGGCGGCTCGCCGTCCTCGCGATTGCAACGAATTGGTTGACCGGCTGCGCGACGGCGAGTTTTGATCATAACGGCGTGGCAGCATGCCCGCCGGTCGTGACATACAGCGGGGAGTTTCAGGCGCGGGTGGCACAAGAACTGGCCTTTCTTCCGGACGGATCGGCGGTTGTGGAGATGATGAGCGACTATGCGGTCATGCGAGATCAGGCGCGGGTCTGCAGTTAGTCGGCAACATAAGGCTTCCTGCGCAGGGAAAGGTAAAGTACAAATAGCGATCCTCGGTTAGTAAATAAATTTACTTAATTTATATCATAATGTTGCTGTTGACACGCCTGCCGGTGAACGTTGTATTTGGAGCTTCATCTTCGAATGTATAACCAACCTATTTGGTTGGCTCAGTGGTGTGGTTTTCGCTCAGACCCGACTCCCAATCCGCATAGGTTGATCCGTCCGGTAACTTCCAAAGAATTCGGCCGTTCGCGCTTGCTCCGATCACGGCCGCCGCAGCGGCTGAAACTGATGAAAAGCTGTAGTTGCTGGTAAAGAGGAGAAAGTTACCCTCCTCGCACAACACACCCTTTTCAAGCAGATTGGAGCGTAGATTAATAGTTCCCTTGGGAATTGTGGATGTGGTTCTAAGTCGTGCTCTTGAATTCGCTTGAACGATGAAATCGCCGGACGAGCCGATCTCCATTTCCGCAGCAAAGCCTTCACCACGGAAAAAGAACCTCGGGCTTTCGCTCGGCTCAAGCTGAGGCAAGCCCGCTTCTAGGGGCACCATTTGCGGCGCACGCCCACGCATCTCTCGGAAAACATCCCAGCCGAGAGCGCCGACCAGTGTTTTCGTTTGATCGACGAATTCGTCCATGGCCGCGCGATCAGGAAGCGGAAGCTTGCCGGCATCGTTCGACGGCATTCGAGTATTGGGAAGGGTCCAACGAGGATTGCTCCCAGCGCTTCGGATCAAGCAGGCTTCGACGTAGCGTGCGTGGCTCTTGGTAAGGTTCTCATCTTTGCTGATCAGGACCACCGTATCCGTCCAAAAACCTTTTGCATCCCGCCCATTTTCATTCGAGTTATGTGTGGACAGCCTTCCGCCTATACCTTCGGACTCACCAATATAGGCAAGTTGTTGATCCGTCTCATTGTCATCGGTGCCGATCAAGATATAGACGCCTGGCCGCTCAATCTCGGGAAAAGCCTCGCGAACTCGACGCAGTTGGTTGCGACGGAAGGCAATTGCCTGGATCGTAGACATAGACATCTGCGCTACCCGAATGCCGTTCGGATCGCCGTCGAGCAAAAAAATGTTGATTGAACGAGGTTTCATTTTTTCACATCAGCATTCGGTACCGACGCTCGTCAGCATCGCTAGATTTAATAATGCGATACTCCATGCCGCTGGCTACGGCGATCTGCTGAGCGAAGTCTTTCTTTGCCTGAACTACGGCGTCGTCGATTTGGTGGTCCCCCTTCACTTCGACGATGACATACTTTTCGCTGCCATCAGATTCTTCTCGCACGAATACAAAGTCTGGATAGTAGCTGCGAACGGTTCGGGAATCCGGGTCGATGTATTGAATGAAGAAATCCGACTGTCCGTGCGTGAGCATTCCGGTGAAGTAGATTTTCTTCACCCTTTGCTCGCGCAGCAAATCCCAGAACAGGGTTCTTTCTGGATTTGAATCAAAACAATAGGTATCCAAATGAAAGCTCTTTCCAATCTCGCCTTCCTTGGCATCGGCGCTCCGCACAATTTTGTCTTTTTCCGCAGTAACCTCATAGTATCCGCTTGGCGGAACTTTGATGAGTTCGACTTCATGCTCTTCCGTTTTTTGGTTTTCGTCGAGATCGAATAGGAGTTTGAAGAGGCGCGGAATGATCTCGTCATATAGAATTTCATTGTATTCATTGACAATTCCTACGAATTCTTCGGTCCCCTCCTTGGTCATATCCAGCAGATCCTCGATGTCGGAAGGGTTGAGGTTGAGATAGCGCGCGATCTCAGCCACCAAGGTAAGCCGCGAAAAGACACGCTTCTCACGCCGCTGAGTAAGGTCAAACGAACGGCTGGAAGCTGCCCTTGCCGCGTCGGCGGCCGTGAGCCCTTCCTGTTGAGTTTCGATCAGTCGATATCTTTCGACCAATTCAGCCCAAGCTTCAGTATCCGAGCGGTTCAGGCCGAGGGATGCCCCGGCCGCTAGCTCCTTCTCACGAACGCTGAACTGTTTGCGCGCACGGAACAGCTTGATCTTTACAGGTGGCTCAACCACGCGGATTTGTACTCGCTCCTTGTCGCTTGCCACGTTTTGAAGTTCGTCGGCGCTGATACGGAAGTTCTGCTGAAGCTCGTCGTTGAGGATCTGGAGATTGTCGTCTGAGAGGAACACGTGACCTGTGTGCTGAGCTTCGCCGATGGCTCGGAGGCAGCGCATGGTTGCCTGAAGCACGAAAACCTTGGACTTGGGGGCACGAAAAAGCCCGACGCCGAAGAGCGAACGACAATTCCAGCCTTCACGTGCTTTGTTCACCAGAAGGATGAATTGCTTTTCAGAGTCTCGCGTATCCAACCGGTTGAATTCGCGAATGTCGTCGTTTGTTGTCAGTTTTTCATCGCCGACGTTCACGAGGATCCGCGAGGCAGGAATGCCGTGTTTGGCCAGTGCACGTTCCACTGCGGGGCGCAGATCTCCAGTCAGCTCATCAATGGTCGCAGCGAAGAACGCCAGCTTGGGCAGCATGCCTTCCGGGCGCAGGTCCTCTGTCGCCTCGAGAAACCGGTCTATCGCAATTTCCACGAACTCTTCATTGCGTGTGTTTTTGTAGCTGCGCAGGTCCACCTTCTTGAGGAAGCCCTTGTCGATCGCCTCCTTGAGGCCGTAGGCGTAGACGACCTCTGGCAGAACCTCCTTCCCGACGTAGGGTGTGCCGGTGAAATTGTAGCAGGCGACAACGCGCGTGCCAGCCTTGTTCAGGCTCGCCGCCAGGATGTCGATAGTCGTGCGAAGGCTAGTGTCATTTGCCTTGGTCCCGATCCCCATGTCTTTCGCCAGCTTCTTTCCGAAAGCATGGTGGGCCTCGTCCACAAAAATGCCGAGCTGTTCGAGGCGACACAGTTTCCCAAACCGTTGGTTGGTCGTGAGTTCGGCTTCTTCCTCCGGCTGGTCCCAATCGTAGAGGTCAGAAGCCTCTGCGTAGACGCCGCTTTCCGAAACGGTGTTTCCTGTCGCGCCGAAGAGTTGGTCCACCGGCGTCTTTTCCTTCCGCTGACGCTTCAGGATGATCTTCTGCGTGTTCGACACGACGATGTTGAAACGCGAGCGGTCAAGGGTGCTCAGCGACGTCCCGGCTTCTTCGAGATAGTGGAAGCGGAGGTGGGTGGTCAGGAAGTTCACGTATTCAGGCGGCACGACCTGAGCGAGGTCGAATGACTCGATTTCCTTCAGCGATTGCAGCACGGTCTTGTCGGGCGCGAAGACCAGCGCGTTGTGGCAGAAGCGCTCGTCCTTCTCGAACTTGTTGCCTAGCAGGAACTCGTAGAAGATGCAGGTCGCCATAAGGATCGTCTTTCCGGTCCCCATGGTCAGCGCGAAGATGTAGTTCGGGTAGATGCGGGAGTTCTTCCGCATCGCCGCAAAGACGGCCTTGTATTGGTCTTGCGTCACCGCATCGAACATCGACCCCTGGCGGGTGTCGCCGACAATCCCGCCCTCGGCACGGCCCGCGAAGCGGCCCGATTTCTCGAACCAGGCCTTGAAGATCTCTTCGACCTTCGCGTTCCCCATGAATTCCTTGAGGAACACGTACATCTCCAACGCCTCGAACTGGGGTTCGCGCAGGAAGGCCTTGGGGTTCTTTTCCGGGTTGTTGAAGTCCAAGAACTTGCGGGTCAGCTCCTTGTAGTGGGTGCGGATGGTGCCGCGGTTGCCGCGGTAGAACTCCCACAGGAACTGGAAGAAGGCGAAGTCCAGCGACGCGCTTTGGGTTTTGGGACGCCTAGCCATTGGTGACGTTCCCTTCCCAGGATTCCGAGAGGAGGTCCGTGATCTTGACGCGGATGGTGCCTGCGTCGTCGGGGACCTTGTAGCGGCCGACAACCAAGTCGGTCTTCTTCTCGGGGATATCCACGACTTCGGGCTGCAGAACCGCGCCATCGTAGTTCCAGTCGATGAGGATGCTCTCGGTCAGTTCGCGCCAGTCGTCCAAGGCCTCTTTTTGCATGGACAGCTTTTGCAGCAGGTTCATGGGATAGAAGCGTTCGATGACCAACTCGCCGTCCTTGACCACCACCTTGGCGTCGGAGTCGCGCTTGAACTCGAGGTCGGCCTTGTCGCGCAGGATGTCCACGACCTCTACATCGATCTTGTAGGGCTTGGCCTCGAACTCGAGCACACCTTTCAAGTCCGGTTCATGACCCATGCAGACCAGAGTGATTTTCTCAACGGGCTTTGTTGGGTTTTCGGCTTTGCGACGTTCCCATGCCTTGTAGTCGAAGCCGGCCGTCAACTCGTTCAGATCGGCGCGTGTGGCGATCCGGTTGACCGGCATGATTTTGACCATGCGACCGTCTTTTTCACCGTCAAAGACGGTACTCATTTCCAGCTTCTGAACCTCAAGTGCCTCTAGCAGAAGCTCCTTGGCCTGCAACGGGTTGCGGAAGATATCGTAATGATTGACGTTGAAGACTTCGAAACCCGCTGATGCCTGATGACTGTCGTCAACTTCAGAAGGTTGCTTCTCTTCGGATGATGCTCTTGCAAGCCGCTTGGTAGCCGTCTGCACCGCACCCAGATTGACGTCAGCCCCAATAAACCGTCTACCAAGCGTCCTTGCAGCGGCCAAGGTTGTGCCCGACCCCATAAATGCGTCCAATACCAGGTCGCCGGGGTTTGATGAAACCTTGATAATGCGCTCGAGCAGCTCTTCGGGTTTTTGAGTTGGATAGTCTAGACGTTCGCCAGACGTATTCCCAATCCTTGAAATATCATTCCAGTTGCATGTGAGAGGTGTCCCCTTGGCGTCATCCAAGTAGACTTTGTAGCCATCTAGTCTGGGCGTTCCGTCTTTTTTTACAAGAATAAGCCCTTGCTCCCAGAGCTTCTCAAGCTCGTCAAAAGGAAGGCCCCAAGACCTGTTTGGCGGCGGAGTTGTCCCCCTAAAGTTGAACTGCTTTTCCGGATTGGATCCAGAGAACGTCAAGTCGCGTCCAGTATACAGTCGGCCGTCCTCATCCTTTTTGTACCGGGACAGTTGCGCTTCGCCGTAAGGCATATACTGTTCATTGAATGTAAAATCCTTTCCATTCCTGTAGAATAGAATGTGATCATTTGATCTGGCATAGCCCTTGCTCTTCATATTGTGGGCATTCGTTCGAAGCCAAACAATTTCATTTACGAAAGCTTCTGGTCCAAATGCCTCATCCATAATGAGCTTTAAGTAGTGGGACTTTCGATAGTCACAATGCAGATAAAATGAGCCGGTCGGAGAGAGTAGCTCTCTGAGAATCAAAATCCTTTCAAACATGAATTGCAGGTATTCATCGTTCGTCCAGATGTCAGTATACTGCTTTTCCTCAAAGGCTGAAGCTGCACTAGATGCAGAACTACCCTTGACTGAAATCGATTTCTTGTAGTCCGCCTTCGAGTCAAAAGGGGGATCAATGTATATTAGATCAACCTTTCCACGGAACTCCTTCAACAGATGGCTCATCACCTGGAGATTATCGCCCCAGAAGATCTTATTGCGCCAGCCGTCCACTTCCTCGCCGTGCACCTCTTTCAGCTGCGCCGGAAAATACTGGGTCGATGTGAACGGCCGCTTCCCGCGCCAGTTCAGCATCGGGTAGCCTTTGATCGGCGCGAACTGGTACTTCTCCACGCTGTCGACACCCGCGTTAGAGGCGCCCAGATCCATGTTTTCTTGCGTGGTCTTTTCGTCGTTCATTACTCGTCTTTCCTGAAATGCCAGTTCTTGGTGTCACAATAGGCGCGCATATCACAGTTCTCACACAGCTTCGCCGGGCGGGCCTTGATCCGGTAGTCACCGTCTTCGATCCGGCCGACGATCTCATCGAACCGTGCGATGGTCTTGCCGATGGCCCGGTCATCCTTGGAGAAGGTCACATACGGGTTCCCGTCCTGCTCGCCGGTATAGTAGAGGTGCATCCGGCTGACCTTGTGGCCCGTGCGCTCTTCGATGAGATGGGCATAGACCTCGAGCTGGCTCTGATATTGCCGCAGGCGGTCGCGGTCCTTCTCCATGTCAGGTTTCTTCTCTGACTTGAAGTCCACGACTTCAACCGTGCCATGCTCGCCCCGGATCAGGTCGACATTGCCCTTGAGGATGTAGTCGTCCTTGACCAGTGAAATCTCAACCTCGGTTTCGCGGATCCGGTCCCAGTTCCCGTTCTCACGCTTGTAGTAGCGCATCACGTGGTCCAGCGCGGCCGACAGTGCGACCGGAGCCAGGTAGACGCGCTCCTTCTTGGACAGCATCGCGTAGTTCGACGAGAACCAGGATTCGATGGCATCCGTAACGACGGTGTGTTCCTCGCCCCGCAGCACGGCCTTGTGGATGTCCTCGATGGTCTGATGAACCAAGGTACCGAACAGCATCGGACTGACACGGATGGCCGCGAACTCGAGCTCCTTGAAGAAGCGGTACTGCTCCGCGCAGTTCTCGAACAGCGTGATATGCGAGGTGAAGGAATACTCGCGCTTAAGGTTTATCTCCTTCACCTGCTCGAAGGTCAGCTGCGTGAGGTCGACATCGCGCCAGCTGGGCAGGGAACGGAAAAGCGGCTCGAAGTATTTTGATGGCGACTTTCCCAACCCTTTGCCATCCCGTTCCTGCGCGGCCAGCACCAGCAGGTTCTGCGCGCGGGAGAACGCTGTGTAGTAGAGGCGCTGGAAATCGAAGTGCTTGATCCGATCCAGCGTTTCGAAGCGCGCCTTGGATAGGTAGCCGCCATCCTCAAGTAGCTCGTCCAGTGCGGTGTGCTGCTTTCGCGGCACTGCCTCGAGCGAGCCGCAGACGACGACCGGGAACTCGAGCCCTTTCGACTGGTGAATGGTCAGAAACGAAACACAGCCCTTGGGTGCGTATTCCGCCTCGTCCTCATACTCGCCGATGCCGCCATCCTGAAGGAAGCGGAAGAACTGGTTGAACAGGTTCCTGATGTCGCGCTCGATGAATTCGGGGTTCAGAACGGTGACATAGTGCAGGTATTCGAACTTGGTCAGCAGCTTGGAGAAAGTCGCCAGATTGCGTGCGGCGCGCCCCTTGTCCACACCCTGCATGGTTTCTTCATCGAGGAAGCGGGAAAAAAGAGGGAACTGAAGGAGCTGATAGAAAAGCCCTGAAAACGCATAGTCGGTCGTCTGGGTCAGGACGGCGTGGCGCTTGGCCAACGGCCGCGCCCAATCCAGCATCCGCTGGTTCTCAGGCTTGCGTAGCTCGTCCGTGAATGCCTTGAAACAGGATTGGTCGTAGTAGTCCCAGATCTGCAGATGGGCACCTTCGGCCCACTGGCGTACCTTGGGGAACTGAGGGAACAAGAATATCAGCGCTCCGATCATCAACCTGATCTCTTCACGCTCGAAGAACATGTTGGACCGCGGGGAGTAAACCGGAACGCCATTTAACTCCAGAAAGCGCGCCAAGGCGACCACGCGGGCGTTTTTCACGGACCGAAAAAGAAAGGCGACCTGATTCCAGTCCGTGAGTCTACCTGAATCCCGAAGCGAATGGAGAAAGGCCAGTACTTCTGAGTGCCAGTTATCGTTCTCGTCGGGCTCGTCCTTGGCCGCAAGCCGGACTGCCGTGGGGACCGCCGGGAAAACGTCGTCGCGTGGTACAATCGATTTTTCAAAGCGGAAGCTGCGCTCACCGTCGGACCAATCTTGGCCAGCCATCCATTCATTGTAGGTGTTGATGATCGCAGGATGGGATCTGTAGTTGATGGTCAGCGAAACCTGCTTGCACTTGCCCTTATCAAAAAGCGTTGGAAACTCCAGAATGTTGCGGATCGTGGCACCCCTAAAACGGTACAGCCCTTGGTCATCATCGCCCACGACGCAGAGATTGCGTTGCTCGCCTGCGAGCAATAGCAGGATGCGTTCCTGAATGGTGTTCGTGTCTTGGTACTCGTCGACCATCAGGTGTGACAGTTTGGAACGTAGGCTTTCCAGCACGTCAGGATGCGCTTCCAGCAGCTTTAGCGCTTCGTATTGGATGCCCGAGAAGTCCAAGCAGTTGTTTTCTAGTAGAAGTTCCTGGTACTTGTGAAAACATCCGGCCAAAGCCCTCACTTCCACATCCGGAGCTTCTTCCAATGTCGCCGGATCAAGGGCCTCTTCACTTACCTTGTTAAGACACTTGAGAAGTTGTTCTGATTGCCGCCAACGCCCGGTTTGATCGTCGCCCATGACCAGCTGGGCGTCAGGGAGCTCGCGAAATTCCTTAATGCGCTGGTATAGAAAGTATTGTTGATCGAATTGGTCGAAAAGGGTGAAGCTACGTTTCAGCCTTGTGAATTCGCGATAGTCCTCAAGGAGGCGAAGGCATATCGAATGGAAAGTCCCAAGATACATCTCGTTGAGATTGAACTCAATATTGAGCTCAGAAAGGCGATTTGAAATTCGGGTCGTAAGTTCGCGGGCAGCTTTATCTGTAAACGTCACTACGAAAAGTGATTCCGGCGCCGCGCCTTCGCTCTTTATCAGGTAGACAATGCGCTCTACGAGCGTGAACGTTTTCCCCGAACCTGGGCCAGCAATGATCAGGACTGGTCCATTGGTAGCCTTGATTGCTTCCAGCTGTTGCGGGTTGGCATTTGAAGAGAGCGAAACGGGAGCGTTCATTGATCAGACTCGCCTTTAGCCATTTTTGGACCGCCAGAAACCGTTTTGCTTTCGATCCATGCATTTAAATCCGTTCTTCGAAATCGCCAAGTTCCGCCTAGCTTGAAGGCTGGTATCGTCCCATTTGCGGCAAGCCGGTAAACCGTCCGCTTCCCGGCTTTAAGGAAAGCAGCGACCTCGTCGACAGTGAGTATCTCATCATCCTGATCGCCCATGGCACCTCGCACCGGCTCGCACCCATGCGCTATCTTGCGCAAGATTGCTAAAAAGAGCAAGAATGTACAAACTTGGCAAGATGATTTGACTGGGTTGTCCTCCTTTGGATCAACCCTGCGGAAGTGAGGCGCGGCAGTGGCATCGAACTACGAAGTGATTTGCGAAGAAAATCGGCGGCGATACGGCACAGAAGGCGCCCAAAAATCTGGCGGGCTGGCCGCAGGGCTGTACGATGATCGAACACATTTCATCTTCGAGCTTCTTCAGAACGCCGAAGATGCTCTCGGCAGACGTGGCGACTGGAATGGATTACGCAAGGTCACATTCACTCTGAATAAGAACAGGTTGACGCTGTCCCATTTTGGCCAGCCGTTCAATGAGGCTGATGTCCGGAGTGTGTGCGATATCGCTGAGAGCACCAAGAACGAGTCATCGATTGGCCGCTTTGGTCTTGGCTTCAAGTCGGTTTATACAGTTACAGACCTGCCGGAAATACACTCGGGCGATGAGGATTTCGCCATCCAGGACTATGTTTTTCCTAAGCCAGCGCCTCGTGCTCCGCGCGAGCATGACGAGACGCAGATTATCCTACCTCTTACGCTTGAAGACCCAACTGCTGAGCGGGACATAATGGCGGGCTTCCGTAGGTTGGGGCCTGGCGCCCTTCTGTTTCTGCGCAACATTGAGGAGATTAATTGGAGCGTAGAGGATGGTGCTTCTGGTTTTTACATGCGCAACCCGCCGGACGAGCTCGGAGCCAACGTCCGGCGCGTGATGGTAGTCGGCCATGAGACAGGACAAGATGAGGTTGACCAGGACTGGCTGGTGTTCCACCGCGACGTGTTCTCCGATAAGCAGAAAAAAGTCGGCCGGGTGGAGATCGCGTTTTCTATAACCACATCGAAAGGAACCTCCGGTCGTTGGTTAGTACATCCGCTGCCAACTTCGCCCTTGGTGGTGTTCTTCCCAACCGTGGTTGAGACACACCTTGGCTTTCTCGTCCAAGGACCATATAGCACCACGCCCAGCCGGGAAAATATTCCGTTAGGTGACCCCTGGAACCAGCATTTGGTAATGGAAACGTCAAGCCTGCTGGTGGAAGCAATGCGCTGGTTGCGCGAAAAGAAGACACTGGATGTATCCTTGCTACGCTGTCTGCCGGTTGATCCTGAGAAGTTTCGGGAAGACACGCGGTTTTCGCCGATGTTTAAAGCAGTCCGAGAGGCATTTCGCGACGACGCATTGCTGCCCACCAATAAGAATGACTACGTCTCTGCTTCGAAGGCAAAGCTTGCGCGAACCCAAGACTTGCGTGATCTGTTGACCCCCGAACAGGTTGCGGCGCTGTTCAATTCAAGTTCAGGCGCGTGGCTTTCAGGCGACATCACGCAGGATAAGGCACCCGAGATCCGCCAATATCTGATGCGCGAGCTTGATATCGACGAGATCAGGCCTGAGAATTTTCTGCCGAGCCTGACCAAGCCATTTCTCGAGTCTCAATCAGATGAATGGGTTCTTCAACTTTACGAGTTCTTGAGCGGTCAGGAGAAAGTCCTCCGGCGCTACCTTGAAACTGTTCCATTTATTCGCCTCGACGATGGTTCACACGTAGTCGCATTTGAGAACGGTGAAGCCAAGGCGTTCCTACCTAGCACCAGTGCTACAGACTTGCCGACCATGCGAAGCGTCGTGTGCGCGACACCCGAAGTACGCCAATTCCTAGTATCACTCGGCATCACCGAGCCCGATCCAGTCGATGACGTGATCCGGAACCTTCTGCCGAAATACCAGAACGAAGAAGTGGATGTGGACGACGAAACCTACGCTTCTGACATCGAACGTATTCGTGTCGCCTTTGGCACGGATTCGACCGCGCAGAAAGAAAAACTCCGTTCTGCCTTGCGCGAGACCAACTTTGTAATGGTGGTCGACACCGGCGACGGAAAGACATACGTCGCCAAGCCAAGCGAGACTTATATTGCCACCGACCGCTTGCAACAGCTTTTTGCTGGTGTTCCAAACATTATGATTGTTGACAACAAATATGATTGCCTGCGAGGCGAAGACATCCGTGACCTTTTGGTGTCTTGTGGCGCAAGTCGCTATCTGATCCCGGAAGCAATAGAGTCGGGGCTGGAAGACACCGAAAAAGAAAAAATCCGCAAAGAATCTGGACTTGAACGCGCAGTCGAAGAGTGGCAGCCAAAAGATTTTACTCTTCGCGGTTTGACTCAGTTGCTGGAGTTCTTTCCCAAACTACAATTTGAAGAAGCAGCCGCCCGAGCGGAAGTGTTGTGGGAAGCGTTGGCAGATCTCGAGGCTCGAGGCACAGCAGCCTTCTACGGCACCTACACATGGCGCTATTATAAAGAGAAAAAGACCGCCCAATTCGACGCCGATTTTTTACGGATTCTCAATCGGACCGCATGGGTTCCGAACGGCGATGGTGAACTGGTTTCTCCGGGCCTCGTGGATTTCGAGACCCTTGGCTGGAACTCCAACCCCTTCTTGCTGACAAAAATCACATTCAAACCTCCAATGACTTATCAGCTTGCAAAAGAGGTCGGCATAGACCCAAGCGTGCTAGATCTGTTGAGAAAATTGCGTATCACAAGCGCTGCCGACCTGATGTCTAAAATTCGTGAAACGGACCTCGTGCCTGAGAATGACACTGATAAGGAAGCGGATGCAGATACTGACGGCGCAGAAACTAAAGATCCTGACGTCTACAAAGACGCTGAGGATCTTTATGGCGATGACATGCCGGACATACCCAACGGCACATACGATCCGGCTGGCGACGTTGATGTCGGGCGAAGTGGCTCCGGTGCGACCGGTGGAGGGAGCGGGAATAGAGGAGGCTCATCTGGGAACGGCAGCGGTGGCAAATCGGGCGATTCGAAAGCCGTAAGAACCGGAGCAGGTGGCGACGCAACGAGCAAGACCTCGAACCATCAAGGCAAGCGATCTCCCGAATCCAATGGTGGTCGACCATTCATCTCGTATCTGGGCTCACATCCCGATGATGAAGGTCCTGACCCAGATGGCCTCAACCAAGCCACACGCATGCAAATTGAAGCCAAGGCCATTGATAAGATTATCGATATTGAACCGGACCTCCAACGAACTGTGGAGGGCAATAAAGGTTTCGACCTCTATGAGGCGGATGGATCCGGGAACGTCGTGCGTTGGGTTGAAGTGAAATCAATGACCGGATCTTTGAAAGATCGCCCGGTAGGCCTGTCTCGTGCGCAGTTTGATCTCGCATTGGAGAAGCGAGAGGCTTTTTGGCTTTATGTTGTTGAACGCGCGTCTGAAACCGAAATCTCACGCGTGGTTAAGATCCAAGACCCCGCTGGCCGTGCCCGTACATTTACATATGATAGCGGCTGGCTTTCGATCGCGGAGACCGTGACCTGCCCCGATTTTCAGGGCCACTC
>NZ_SMMF01000844.1:0-16131 GCF_009711355.1 Roseibium sp. RKSG952
AGAGCTTCCGGACCGCCTGTTTCATCCGCCCCCGCCCCTTCTCGTACATTAACGCCGCCCGCAATCTGACATTTTATGCAAGGGGCCCGTCAATGCGCAGGCGTCCCGCATCCAATGCCGGGAGCCGTCCGGCAAACGGTTCACACCCAAATGGCCACGACAGCCATAATCGTGAACCCGAGAACAATCGCAAGAAAGTTGCCGATGGTCCGCCACGTCCGGACCATGGGACCCTCCGACAAACCGTGAAGGGTGCCCAGATAGATGAAGGTGCCGGCTGCAAACGCCAATAGCGTCGGCTCAAGGAGCGGAAACCGGGACGACGACTGCCGGACAAGCGCTCCGGCAATCACGCCGGCCGGAACGCCTGCCACAAAAACAAGAAAACAAATGTGCCGCCTGGCAATGGACATGGGGCTGCGGGACAGCATCAAGGCAAGAGCGAATGCAGCCGCCCATTTATGGGCCAGAATCGCCAAGAAAATCAGTAACGCCACTCCTCCGGTCTTGCTGACCGACAAGGCTGCGCCAGCGAGAAAAGAGTGAATTGTCAGCATCGCAGTTGCGAGGACGGCAATAGACGCGATGCCGTTACCGTTTGCGTTCAGTCTCGCCCGGCCATACTGCTCCAGACAGGCAAGCGCCAATACCATCACCCCCGCAAGCAAGAATGGCCAAGGATAATCCACACCCTGCGTCTGGTAGTCGGCGGCTGCATCCGCCAGCAGGTGGATCAGACCTGCTCCCAGGAACACCCCGACAGACAGGGCCTCTCCCACACCGGCAAGCCGTCCGCCTGCAGAAAAGGCCTTTCCATTCAGTGCCGGCAATCCTGCGATCAGACCAATCAGCACGACGGCCAGGGTCATGCCAGCCAAGGGTATCCATGTCAGCAAGCCCCCTGTCCTTTCGATACATTTCCGAACCGGCTGTGCAAGCGTTGCCGTTTTGCCTTTTGACCTGCCTTGTCTTGATATCGCGCATCGCGCGCCCGGGCAATCCGGTGCAAGAGTTTAGCCCGTTACAACTGACTGACCCAGGCCGCCTGCTCAGGCAGGCCTTTCAGGTCAGGAACAGACATCGGCACGGATGGAATTGAACCTTGTGATATCCCGTGAAAGATCAAGGCCGTAGGTCTTGGCAACCCGAATGAAACGCGTGATGTATTCGCAATGATAGCCCTTGTTGCTGGGCAGCCATTGGGCCGGACCTTTTGCCCCTTTCGACCGGTTTTCTGTCGCGTCGACCACAAACAGGTTGACCGGATCATTGGCAAATTTTTTGCGCTTTGCAGAGCTCCAGTCATGCGCCCCGCGGCTCCAGGCCCATTTCAGCGGCACAAGGTGGTCGACATCGACATCCGCTGCATTGACGAAGATGCGGCCGCTATAGGGATCAAGCCAGCGTCCGCGCACCACCCTGCATTCGCGATTGCCGGAATAAAGAACCGTCCCCGTCGACAGGGAGGCCAGCATCTCCGCGCGCGTATTCTGGCAGTCGCCATCACTATCGGCCCAATCCCCGAAAGCCGCACGGTTGTAGGCGAGCCCGGCCGCCCCGGCGGGAACCTTGGCCGTGACCGGCTCAGAACTGCCGCAGTCCGGACAGTTTTTCGGCAACCGGCCGCCAGCCTGAAGACACCCATCCAAAGTGGGGAACGGCTTGAAGCTGGTCGTCCGCCCGTAGCTCGGGCTTTGCGGCGGATGGCAAATACCGGATTTCGAGAGCTTTACTTCCGCATGGCCCAAACCGGCCAGAACCAAAACGAGGGCGCAGCCACCCAGCACCGCCTGCAGCAAACGTTTCAAACGTCTCTCCCGTGAGTACATGGTTTCAAGACGCCCCAGTACTCACGGCGTGATCTTCAAAGTTGATTAACAGGCGAAACAATTTGCGCAATGACGGCCGATAGTCACAGGAAATGCACAGGCACCGTCATAGGCTTCCCATTTTGTTCGCAGTTGGGCCGGACAATATGAAGAATCAGATCCCGGCAGTCCTACCGGTTCTCATCGCGACGCTTTTCGTGCTGCAAGGCCGCGTGAGGATTTGCGTGGAAGTAGCTCCGGTCTCCCGTCAAAACGAGAGCAAATTCATCGATTTCCGCAATCACGGCGTCTGCGGCGCGCGCCAGGCCCGACTTCGGCCTCATGACACGCCGCGCGCGAATCATCGCACACCGGGCCTCACCGAGCTGCTTCAGCAGCTCTTGCCTGTCAAAATCGAGAGGCATCCGGGTTCGGCGGGTGGAGGTCATGAAGCGTATCGGCGCCCATCTGATTTGTTCTTCTTTTGTTCTTATCTCGAAATTCACTTCCCCGGTCAACTTTCCAGAGGTTGTTTCAAAGGATCGCAACAAGCCCGAGAGAATTGGCTGACACTGAAACGACGAAAAACGATCCGAAGACGGCGGATTTCCGCCGCCGTCTCCAAGACCATCGCATATCAGGCGAAGATAAAATCGTTTGCGCTCAGATCGTTGTAACCGTCGAACCAGCCCTCTTCGAGCACGATCACGTCATCGTAATAGGCGATCTCGAAATCGTCGAACCAGCCGCCGTCATCAAGCTCCAGCTCGTCGAAAGAGGTCACACCCGCATAGCTGAGATCGATCTTGTCCTCACCAACGGTGAAATCGGTGATCGTGTCCTTCTGGCCGTCCGCAACAAGAATGAAGATGTCGTTGCCGGCACCGCCGGTCAGTTCGTCCTTGCCTGCGCCATCGCAGATCCGGTCGTCACCCCTGCCGGCCGTGATGTGGTCGTTTCCGTCGAAGCCTTCAATCGAATCATCCCCCCGGTTGCCGCGCAACCAGTCACCGGCATCAGACCCTAGGATGAAGGCATCATCACCAAGATGACCCGTATTGTCCAACGGAATGAACTCGTCCTCGACCCAACGATCATCGGCATCATCCTCGTCAAGACCGGAAACGATCACGAGGCTGTCGCGCTCCATTTCGACATAGAAAATCGAGGATGAAATGACGTCAACCGCCTTTGCATAATTGGCAGAGGAATGGGAATCCCAGGCAAACGGGCTGTAGATGTTGCCGCCATCCCAATAAAGCGGTGTGCCGTAATACTCGTTGTAGAACACCAGGTTGCTGGTCGCGTAGTCGTAGTCGGTGTCATTTCCGAACGGATGGATCGTTCCGTCCGCAATGCCTGAGGGAACCGGATCGTTCTCGAAATCGACGCTGAAAATTTCCGCGCCCGAATCAAGCACGCTATCACCTTCGTCAGGCGTATAGTGCGACGCAAATCCGACATAGTTGGCATCGACAAAGAAGCCGTCGAGAAACTCGTCGCTGCGCTCCGCCATGTTTGTTACGGCACCACCGCCAAGAGAGTGGCCGGTCACGATCAGGTCTTCCGCCGTCAGGTCATTGGCAATCATGAAATCCTTGAGCGATGCCAGCAGATCCTCAAACGCCTTTTCGACATATTCGGGCTCGGATTTCAGGAATTCGAGATAATCGAACACATCGCCGAATTCATCAGTACCGTGAATTGCCAAGGCGACGCTGATCACCCTGCCGTTTTCGTCATATTGGGCGAAAACCTCGGCCTGAGCGTCCTTGAATTCATTTGTCTCGCCATAATAGGTACCGTTTTCGTCAACAGTGCCCGAATATCCCAGCACATCGGGACTCAGAATCGTCCATCCCCCAACGACCTGATCCGTGCTGATGACAATTGATGTATCGCCCGCTTCGTAGACCGACGAATAAGTCCCGTTAGCATAAGCGGAAAGCGCAACTGCGTTTGTGACCAGTGTGGAAGCGTCCTGACCCTTGTACTCGAAAAATGACATCCAATCCTCCCTTGGTTGTATTTTTTATGGATACATTTCTTAGTATGTTCCTGCCACTCTATTTTACGTAAACGTCACCATTTTTGACTAATCAATATTGGGGGGTAGACAAACTCAAGAAAATTTGAGCCCGGTCGGATTCGCTTCATAACCGGTCGGACATCGGCTGTACTTTGCCGAACCAAACTTCTAGACAGGACCGGGATGTCCGGGCACGCATTCGGAAACCGCAGAAAAACTGCGGCATCCAGGCAGAGAAGATGGGAGTTTGCAGCACATGCTTCATGGTGGAGATCTGTCCGTTGCCTGCGAGAGATATGGTGGCACCCCCGAACTCTGGCTGGACCTTTCGACCGGCATAAACCCCCACGGATTTACGGAGCATCAGCCAGTCCCGCAAAGCGCCTGGACGTCGTTGCCGGCCCATAGCGACCTGGACCGGCTGATTGGCGCGGCACGAACTGCCTATCAGATCCCGAATCACATCGGAGTTGCCGCCGCCCCCGGAACACAGGCGCTGATTTCCATGTTGCCACGCCTGCTGCCCGACGGCGAGGTCGCCATTGCAGTCCCGACCTACACCTCGCACCAATCGGCCTGGGAGCGGAGCGGGCGGACACCGGTCGAAGTCTCCAGCGTTTACGCCCTGCCCGCCAGCGCCCGCATTGTCGTGATCGTCAATCCGAACAATCCCGACGGACGGCTCGTCGATGTCAAAAGCCTTCTGGAAATCGCCCGGACACTCGGGAAGCGCGGTGGTTTTCTGGTTCTTGACGAGGCTTTTGCCGAGGTCATGCCGGGCGCGAGCATCCTGCCGCATCTGACAGACGAACCGGTTCTGGTCTTGAGGTCTTTCGGAAAATTCTTCGGCCTGGCAGGCCTGCGGCTCGGTTTTCTTGCTGGCCCTCAGGACATAATCCGGCAAGCGGCCTTGCACCTGGACAGCTGGGCGGTCAGTGGCCCGGCGCTTCACATCGGCACTGCAGCCCTTTCCAACAAGGACTGGCAGGAAAAAATGATGCGCCAGTTGTCCGACGAAATGGCAGATCTCACCCTTGCGCTTTCAGTTGCCGGGCTAGGTGTGTTTGGCGGCACCCCGCTTTATGCCCTTGCAGCCGCCCGCAACGCCAAGGGCCTGCACGAAGCACTCGCTCGCCACCGGATATGGACACGGGTCTTCGATTACGCGCCAACCTGGATCCGGATCGGCCTGCCGGGATCACAAGCAAATCTGGACCGGCTGTCAGCTGCCCTTGCAGAGGCGATGAAAGAGCTCTAACCAGCCTGCATGCTGCTTTACGAAAACACGCTGTGGCTGCTGCTGGCCGCAATTGCCTTGGATGCCGTTGTCGGCGATCCCGCCTGGCTCTGGCGCCGGTTTCCGCATCCGGTGGTTCTGTTCGGCAAGGTTATCTCGGCCCTGGACCGGCAGCTGAACCGCCCGGAGTTCGGACCGGGCAAGCGCCGTATGGCAGGCGTCTTGACGCTGATTGTTCTGGTGTCGGGCAGCCTTGCATCCGGCGCCGTCTTGCAGGCTGCCGCAAACCGCCTTCCCTTTGGCGAGATCCTGACGATTGTAATTGCGGCGGTCTTCATTGCCCAAAACAGCCTTTACACCCATGTGGCAGCAGTGCGCGACGGATTGACTGAATCCGGCCTTGAAGGCGGACGGCAGGCGGTCGCCATGATCGTCGGCCGTGATCCCAAGCAACTGGACGAGGCAGGCGTGTCGCGGGCTGCAATTGAATCCTGTGCCGAGAATTTTTCCGACGGTGTTGTCGCGCCTGTCTTCTGGTTCGCCGTACTCGGCCTTCCCGGGCTGATTGCCTACAAGGCGATCAACACGGCCGACAGCATGATCGGCCACAAAAACGAAAAACACGCCGACTTCGGCTGGGCCTCGGCGCGATTTGATGATCTCGTCAACCTGCCGGCTTCCCGGCTGGCTGCCCTGTTTGTTGCGCTCGCCGCACCGCGAGCGAACGGATCGCCCCTTCTGGCCTTCACCACTGTGCGCAAGGATGCCGGACAACACCGGTCTCCCAACGCCGGCTGGCCGGAGGCTGCCATGGCCGGTGCGCTTGGCCTCGCGCTCGCAGGCCCGCGCGTCTATCCGGGTTATACCGTCAACGACCCGTATATGAACGGCACCGGCCGAAAGGCCGCGAATGCCGCTGACATCTCCCGCAGCCTGAAGGTTCTTGCAGGCGCCTGCGTCGTTGAGGCTCTGCTGGTGCTGACCGGTGCCCTGATTGCATCCTTTTTTTGAACATCAGCATCACCGCCGGGCAGCGCGTGACAGCTGTCGCTGCTTGTGCCGTTCGCGCAAAAACACGACCAGCCCGCCCCCGATAATCAACAGGATGCCGCTGAACACGACAACATCAGGCAACTCTCCCCAGATCAACCAGCCCCAGATCACCGCAAAGGGCAGCCCGACATATTCAAACGGCGCAACGGTCGCGGCATCCGCAACACGGTAGGCCTGCGACATGGCATAGCCGATGATCGCAGAAAACCCGCCAAGGGCGAGGAACAGGTAGAGATCGCTACCGGCTGGCCAGACCCATTCCCGCAACAGGAATTTCATGCTGCTGTTCTCGAAACCGTCTGCAAACCGCCCATCCCCGGCAAGAAGAAAAAACACCAAGGAAACAAGCAGAAAAGTGGACTGGAAATAGACCGCAAGTGCGGACGCCTTTGCCGTGACGCCAAGCTTGCGGGTCATGATCTGCACCAGTGCATAGGCAAGCGCGCCGATGACAGGCAAAAGCAACACCCAGCGCCCACCTTCGATTTCCAGCTCGCTCTCCCAGGGCCTGAGCATCAGCATGACGCCAAAAAATCCGATGCCAACGGCCGCCAGACGCCATGGCCCGACCTTCTCTCCAAGAAGCGGGATCGACAGAAGGGTGATCATCAGCGGGGCAACGAAGAAAAGCGCGGTCGCCTCCGCCAATGGCACAATGGCAAGGGCGGTGAAAAAGCACATATTCGCGGTCACCATCAGCACCCCGCGCAGGACATGCAGCCATGGCCGATTGCTTTTCAGGATCGAAAAGCCTCCTTCGAAAGGCACGAAGAAAAACAGTGTCACCAACAGTGCAAGCGCGGAACGGGCAAACACCATCTGGTGAAGCGGGTAGCCTCCAGACAGATGCTTGATAAGCATGTCATTGACGGAAATGCCTGCAATGCCAAGCAACAGAAACCCGATACCAAGAGCGGGGCGCGAAATCGGTGTAGAAGAGTATTCGAGTGCCATAAAGCTGCCTACATCTTTCAGTGGCAGTTGCCTAGGCCACTCTCTCCAATTCTTGCCCCCTCAACGGTTCTCAGCAATCCGCATCAAGGCTTCGACATCAAACGCCGTCTCCAAATGCGCTGCCAAGTCGTCCAGAACCGTGTCGATGCGTCTGGAATAGGCCAGATCGGACACCGTGCCGAAACCGGCCAGAAAGGCCTTGCGGAACCGGTCGTCGGTGAAAAGCCCGTGCAGATATGTCCCGCAGACCCGGCCATCTGCCGAAATCGCGCCATCCGGCCGGGCCGGACTGTTCAGGCTCTGCAAGTGCATGAGCGGGCTAGCGCTGTCCGGGCCGTGCGTCCGGCCAATGTGGATTTCATAACCCGACACCGGTGCGCCGGTCGGAATGTGGGTTCCGTCCGCCTCCACCACGGACTTGTCCGGCGTCAGGACGGTATCGACATCGAGATAGCCCAGCCCCTCGACCGTTCCGGGGGTGCCCTCTATGCCGTCCGGATCGGAGATCGTCTTGCCGAGCATCTGGTATCCGCCGCAAACCCCCAGAATATGCCCACCCCGCCTGTGATGGGCCTTCAGGTCGATGTCCCAGCCCTGTTCCTTGAAAAAGGCCAGATCCCCGATCGTCGATTTCGAGCCGGGCAAAAGCACCATGTCCGCATCACCGGGCAAGGGTGTCCCGGGGCCGATCAGCTCCAAGGTCACGCCCGGCTCCATCCGCAGCGGGTCCAGATCATCGAAATTGGCAATGCGCGATATCACCGGCACGGCGATCCTGATGCTGCCGTCTCCCTGCCCGTGACTGAGATCCAGCGCATCTTCCGCCGGCAGTTTGTTGGCATCGGCAAACCACGGGATAACACCGAGCCCGGCCCAGCCCGTCCGCGCCTCGATCTCGCGCATGCCATCGTCGAACAGGCTGACATCACCCCGAAACCGGTTGATGAAGAACCCCTTGATGCGGTCCTGCTCGGAAGGTTCGAGCACCGCATGGGTGCCGACGACCGACGCAATCACACCACCCCGGTCAATATCCCCGCACAGGATCACGGGCAGGTCAGCCGCTTCGGCAAAGCCCATGTTGGCAATGTCGCCCGCGCGCAGATTGATCTCCGCCGGACTGCCTGCCCCTTCCACCAGAAGGATGTCACACTCTGCTTCAAGTCTTGAAAAACTCTCCAGAACTCTTGGAAGCAATTCGGCTTTTTGCTTTCCATATTCGCGGGCGCGCATGGTTCCGAAACGCTTGCCCTGCACGATGATCTGCGCACCGGTATCGGTTTCGGGTTTCAAAAGCACCGGATTCATATGGACCGACAACGGCACCCGGCACCCCATCGCCTGCAGCGCCTGCGCCCGGCCGATCTCGCCGCCATCGGCGGTCACCGCCGCGTTGTTAGACATGTTTTGCGGCTTGAACGGGCGCACGGCCATGCCGCGATTGGCCAACAATCGGCACAGCCCGGCCACGATCAGGCTCTTGCCGACATTCGAGCCGGTGCCCTGAACCATCACCGCAGGTGTGCGAGACATGCCCCGTATCATGTCAGAGGTCTTTCCTGAAAGACCTGAAGGACATGTCCTTGCGGACGTCAACTTCGCCGGTCTCGACATAGCCGCGCGCACGGTAAAACCGCTCTGCGGTGCCTGTGCTTTTCAGGCAGGACACGTCCACAAAACAATCCCGAAAATAGTCCTCAACCGCTCCCAGCAAGGCCCGGCTGACACCACTGAAGCGGGCTTCCGGCAAAACATAATTCAACAGCACATGTCCATCGGGACTGCCCATGGCAACACCCAGGATCCTGCGATCCGTATCTTGTGCGACAAACATCCGCCCCGGACCCGAGATCCATTTTTCGACATTTTCCGGTGTCTTGTTTTCAAGCCAGGACTCATACTTTTCCGGATCACCCCCGTGATCAGGGACGCAGAGTTTTATGATGGAGCGGCGCAACAACGCCGCGATTTCATGAGAGTCCGCGCTGCTGGCGGGAGAGATGCGGTATGGCATTTTTTGGTAGATCGTACCCCGTCACGTCCATGGGCAAACAGGTCTGCACGAGGCGGCTCAAATGTACTTATCAGCCGCACGTCATCCCGGCCATGCAAAGCGCAGAGCCGGGATCGGAGAGCCACAGGTCCGGATAAATCACGAGCTCTGCGATCCCGGATAAAGCCGTCGGCTTTTCCGGGATAACAGCAACAAGTGCCCCCACCGGACATCACGCAGCATAATCACCGAATTTTTTAGAACTCAACACCTTCCTGCGGCTTCACACCGGAACGGAAGGGGTGCTTGACTTGGGTCATGTCGGTCACAAGATCGGCAATCTCGATCAGTTCATCCTTGGCATTGCGACCGGTGATGACAACATGCACGTCTTCCGGCTTTTCGTTTTTCAGGAAATCGACAACCTCCTCGATCGGCAGGTAGTCGTAGCGGAGCACAATATTGAGCTCGTCACACAGAACCAGACGAAAATCGCCGGAGGTGATCATGTCCTTGGCGGCTTCCCAGGCTTGACGCGCGGCGTCGATATCCCGCTGCCGGTCCTGGGTTTCCCAAGTGAAACCCTCGCCCATGCGCTTGATGGTCACAAGGTCGTCAAACCGCTCAAGCGCCATCCGCTCGCCGGTCTCGATCCGGCCCTTGACGAACTGAACCACGCCGACCTTGTGGCCGTGACCGAGTGAGCGGAAGACGAGACCGAAGCCGGCGGTCGACTTGCCCTTTCCCTTGCCCGTATTGACGATCACGAGACCCTTTTCGATGGTCTTGGTCGCCATGATCTTGTCCCGCGCGGCCTTTTTCTTGCGCATCTTGTCGGCGTGGCGGGCGTTGAGCTCTTCCTCGGTCAATTCAGCAGTCGTCTTGTCGGTCATGTCAGTTTCCCCCCGAAAGAGCGGTTTTCAGTTCACCCAGATGGGCATGTGTCGAGTTCCGGCGCGGCGTCCACAGATCCCGGCGGATCGCCTCGTCGAAACGGGTCAGTATGTCAGCATAGGCGGCCGGGTTGGCCTGTTCCAGAAAGCTACGCACCTCGGCGTTCTCCAGATAGGCCTCGAACAACTGATCGAAATGGTGGTCGCCCACGGCCCGCGTTGTGGCTGAAAAGGCAAACAGATAATCGAGCGTTGCCGCAATCTCGAAGGCGCCCTTGTAGCCGTGACGCATGACCCCCCTGATCCATTTCGGATTGGCCGCCCGCCCGCGCACGACCCGGCCGATTTCTTCCGACAGGCTCCGCACAACAGGTCGTTCCGGCCGGGAATGGTCATTGTGATAGATGCGCGGCGCTTGACCCTTAAGGGCTTCGACGCTGGCCGCCAGTCCGCCTTCGAACTGATAGTAGTCATCGCTGTCGAGCAGATCATGCTCGCGATTGTCCTGATTGTGCAGGACCGCATCCACCGATGACAGCCGGGTTTTCAGGTCGTCCCTGGCAGCCTGTCCGGACGCGCCGCCGCCATAGGCATAGCCGCCCCACTCCAGAAAGGCGTCGGCGAAATCGCTGCGCTCGTCCCAGATCCCTTCATCGATCAGCGCTTGCAGTCCGGCGCCATAAGCGCCCGGCTTGGAGCCGAACACCCGGAACCCGGCGCGGAAAGATGCCTCATCGGCATCAACCCCTTGCGCCTCGAAACTCAGCCGGTCTTTCAGGACACGCGCCGCTATCGGATTGGCGCCTTCCGGTTCGTTCAATTTTGAAACCGCCCGAACGGCACTGTCGAACAGGTCGACCTGATGCGGGAAGGCATCCCGGAAGAAGCCGGAAACCCGCAAGGTGACATCGATGCGGGGACGCTGCAGCTCGGACAGAGACAGGATCTCAAAGCCGGTCACCCGGCCGGACCCTGCCTCCCAGACCGGCCTGGCCCCGATCAGGGCCAAAGCCTGCGCAATGTCGTCACCGCCGGTGCGCATGTTGGCCGTCCCCCAACAGGTCAAAACCAGCGAGACCGGCCACTCGCCTTCCTCCTGAAAATAGCGCTCGGCCACCAGGGACGCAGATTGCCGCCCCAGCCGCCATGCCGTTTCCGTCGGCACGGCCCGCACATCAACCGAATAGAAGTTCCGGCCGGTGGGCAACACGTCCGGACGGCCGCGAGACGGCGCCCCGGACGGCCCCGGTGGCACAAATTTTCCAGCCAGCGCGTCAAGCACGGCTTGCGTCTCGGCGAGGCCCGAGCCTGTGACAGACGGGGCTATCCGCGTCCGGATTTCCTGCAGGACGGCCTCCGTCGCCTCAAATCCTTCGCGAACCTCAAGGGTTCTCGTGATCTCGCGCGCGAAAAGCTCAAGCCGTTCCACCGTGTCACCGCAAGAGCGCCAGGGCGCATCGCAAACGGCCTTCAAAGCTTCCGGCTTCGGTCCGGCCCAGTCTTGCGCAAAGTCGCAAGTGAGCGGATCAAATAACGTCAGCTTCATCGTCATCCCGGACGAAACATCAGCGGAGGTCCCGGATCGGGGAGCCGGGGTCTGGCCGTTGTTCCCGGGCTCTCCGGTCCCGGCTGGCGTTGCACCTGGCCGGGATGACGCTTCGGCAAATTCGGAAAGACCGAAGTCTTGCACAAGGGCCCGCAAGAGGCTTTCGTCTTTTGGCTCCGTGCCGCGCGGGACACGGGTGAGTGCCACCAGAAGGTCGGTCAAAAGCTCTCCCTCCGGACTTTCACCCAGGATATGCAGGCCATCCCGGATTTGCAGCTCCTTGAGATCACACAAATGGGCATCGAGACGCGCAAGACGGGTGTCCTCGTCCATCTCCGCGGTAATGCCGATGTCCTTGTCGAGACCGTGCCGGGCGGCGACGTCGAGAATGTCACGCGTGAGCGCCTTCAAACGGCGTGGATCAACACCGCTCGCCAGATAATATTCATCCAGCAGGGTTTCGAGCTCTTCCGCCACCCCATGGCTTTCAGCGCGGGTCAACGGGGGCGTCAGATGGTCGACAATCACGGCCGACGTCCGGCGCTTGGCCTGCGCGCCTTCGCCGGGATCATTGACAATGAACGGATAGATGTTGGGGACAGGTCCAAGCACCGCTTCCGGGAAACAGGCTTCCGAGAGAGCCAGTGCCTTTCCGGGCAGCCATTCCAGATTGCCGTGCTTTCCGAGATGGATCACAGCATCGGCACCGAATGTGGTCCGCAGCCAGATGTAAAACGCGAAATAGTGGTGCGGCGGCACCAGATCCGGATCGTGATAGGTGTCCTTCGGGTCAATGTTGTAGCCGCGCGCCGGTTGAATGCCGACGACCTGATTGCCGAACCGGTGCAGCGCGAGCCGGAATGCCCCGTCAACCACATGAGGATCGTCCTCCGCCGCGCCCCAACGCTCTGTGACGGCCTCCCTGACCGCTTTGGGCAAGCTCTCGAAAGCACGCTTGTAAGAAAACATATCAAGCTCTTGATATGTTTTTCTTTTTACCCTCTCTTCAAGCGCATTCGTAACACCCGAGGTGAGACGTGCCATCAACTCGCCGGCAGTGCGTGGCGCATCACCGCACTCAAATCCGGCTGAAGCCATTGCCTGCAACAATCCAACACAAGAGGCTGGCGTATCCAGCCCGACCCCATTGGCCAGCCGCCCGTCCTTGTTCGGATAGTTTGCAAGGATCAGCGCCGCCTTCTTGTCACGCGCTTCCCCATGTCCCAAGCGGGCCCAGCCGGCCGCAAGCCGCGCGACAAATGCGATCCGGTCCGGAACCGGCACAAAACGAACCGGGGTCGACTGGGTCGCCTCGTCATATGTGCCTTCTTCCTTGAACGACGCCGCCCGGCTCAGGATCCGGCCATCGATCTCGGGAAGAACCACATGCATGGCAAGATCACGGATCGACAGGCCTTGATCACTGTCTTCCCAGCCTTCCCGGGAAGAGGATGAAAACACCACCTGCAGGACCGGCTTGCCCGGTGCGTCCAGAGGCGTTGTCTGGTGGGCCGCGCCTGCCTTGGAGACGGCAAAGGCGGTCGCGTTGATGACCACATCCGGCTTTGCCGCCTCAAACAGGCTGGCCAGAATGCCGGCGGATTCCGCCTCCTTCAGGCTGGAAACGAACACCGGCAGCGCATTGATCCCGGCCTCGTCGAGCGCCGTGACCAACGCATCGACCGGCGGTGTCTGCGCGCTTTGAACCAGCGCCCGGTAAAAGGTGATCGCCGCGACCGGCCGGTCCGGTTCCCGCCACGAGGCTTTCAGGGCCTCAAGGTCCGGCACTGCCGTTCCCGGCAGATAGATCCCGGCCCGCGGCAAGGGCACCGGATGGGCGGGCTCGTCTTCAGGGTCCAGCAGATATGCGCAGAATTTCAGGAAATTGGCATAATTTCCCGTCCCGCCCTCGGCGAGATAACGCCACAGCCGGTGCACATCCGCTTGCCCCAGGGTAGACCGGCTTGCAAGGTCCTTGTCCCACTTGTCGTCGCCAGGCAGAACCGCCAGCCGGACACCGGATGCGCGGGCTTCTTCTTCCAGCCGCTCCAACCCGTAGCGCCAGTATTCCACGCCGCCCAGCACCCGCACCACGGCGAGTTTGGACCCGGCCACGGTTTGCCCGGCATAAAGATCCACCGAATAGGGATGCTGAAGCGCCATGATGGAGGCAAGACGCAAGCTGGCGCGCGCCTCGTGAAGTCCCGCATGGGCCGCCGCAAGGCTGCCCAGTTCGGTGTCGGCTGCGGAGAGAAACAGAATGTCGGCAGGCGACTGGCCAAGGTCGACCGCGTCGCCGCCATCATCTATACGCCGGGTCTGGCTGGCAAGAATATGCATGTCGTCAGGCGGCTTTTTGGCTCGCACCCACAAGGGCTTCAACCGCTCCGAAATCAAGGCCCTTCAGACCGATCACAACCAGCCGCCCGGCACTTTCCGCACCGGCTGCGAACCATGTCTCGACACGCGGGCCAACCGCCTGAACCATGGCAGGCGCCGCCTTGCCCTCGATCCGGACAGCTCCCTTGATACGCAAGACACCTTTCAGCGCCATGGCCTCAAGAACCCGCGCTTCCGCGTCCTTCAGACTGTCAAAGCCCGGGACACTGAGGACGTAGCTTTCAAAGTCATCATGGTGGTGGTGATCGTGATGATGATGGTCATCATCACCGTCATGATCATGGTCGTCATCATCGTGGTCATGATGATGTTGATGATGTTCATGGCGTGCGGCCATATCATCTTCGGCAGCAGAATCGCGTCCAAGCAGCACGTCGATCGGCAGCGTTCCCTTTTCCGAGGCAACCATGTGAACCGCTTCGCGCAAATCTTCTGAAATGCGCGCCCGAACGGCTTCAAGCTGGTCTGCGGAGACAAGGTCCGCCTTGTTCAGCACCACCAGATCGGCACATTTCAGCTGATCGTGGAAGAGCTCTTCTACCGGGCTTTCGTGATCAAGCGCCTCATCGGCGGCTCGCTGCGCCTCCAGTGCCTCTTCATCAAGGGCAATCCGGCCCTCGGCCAAGGCCGCAGCATCCAGAACCGTGACCACACCGTCGACTGTCACCTTCGGCTTTACGCTTGGCCAGGAGAAGGCGCGGACAAGCGGCTGCGGCAAGGCGAGACCGGAGGTTTCGATGACAATATGTTCCGGCGGGTTGTCGCGGGCGAGCAGCATTTCCATGGTCGGCAGGAAGTCATCGGCAACCGTGCAACAAATGCAGCCATTGGTCAGTTCCACAACCTCCTCCGCCGCACAGTCAGGATCGGCACAACCGTTGACCAGAGATCCGTCAAAGCCCATGTCGCCGAACTCGTTGACGATAAGCGCAATCCGCTTGCCATTGGCGTTTAGCAACAAATTGCGGATCAGCGTGGTCTTGCCCGCCCCGAGGAACCCGGTCACGATGGTTGCGGGAATTTTCTGTCCAGATTTCATAGTATTATTTCCGGTCCCTGACGTGGTTTAAGAAGAATAGGCTGCCCCGAGGCCACAAACACGACCTTGCCGCAGATGTGGCCGATATCCTGATTGAGCCGCCCTTGCGCGTCTCGGAACGACCGGGACAAACGGTTATCCGGCACAATTCCCATGCCGACTTCATTGGAGACAAACACACACGGTCCCTTGAGATCGGCAACGGCGGCACACAGGCGTTCGCTTTCGAGCTCAAGATCACGTTCTTGCATCATCAGATTGGAGAGCCAAAGGGTCAAACAGTCGACCAGCAAGACCCGGTCGGCTGCCGCTTCTCGCGCAAGAACACCAACGAGATCAATCTGCTCCTCGATGGTGTCCCAGTAGTGATCGCGATCACGCTGGTGCCGGTCGATCCGCGCGCGCATCTCATCATCATACGCCTCGCATGTCGCAACATAGACACGCGGCAAGCCGGACTTTATTGCAAGGCGCTCAGCAAATTGACTTTTTCCGGAACGGGCACCGCCGACCACCAGAATTCCCGGATTCTGTATCATGGCACGGAGCTGCCATTACATGTGCCGGACACAGCCGGCATGTCGCTGCACCGCCGCTTCAGAGCCATCATCTTACCTTTCACCGTCCGCCCGACGGCCTTGTGGTTCGCATCCGCATCATGGCCGGTCTCCTGGCTTGCGGGTCGATGCGGACGCTCCCTTCCCGGTTTCCCAGTGGGCTGTCAGCGCCAGCTCTCCGCCTACAGTTGCGGGGGCAGCTCCGGATTGGAAAGGCGAACGATGTTCGCCTGAGGACCGGATTCCCGTTTCATTCCGGCACAACGGCAAACCCGCCACCGGAAACCATGACACACCACACCTATATCGTCCGGCACCCGCATACAAGCCGCAGCTCACCCTGCACTGCAACAAGCCGAACTCACGGACGGCGGCACAAAATCACAGATCAGTTCAGGGCCCATTCCGGGATGGAACTGCTGCCAACCTGAACGCCAGCCTATCTCTATCCTTCTGATATCACGTTAGTTTTCCACACAACGCGCAAGACACCCACAAAGCTGTCAAAAAATCTGGAATTGGGGCTTGGCAAAACGCAAAAGGCTCTGATATACGCATCCTCACTGACGGGGCGGTTGCAAGCCGCCTTGAAAAGTGGTGATCCCCAGTAGCTCAGTTGGTA
>NZ_SMMF01000813.1:0-11658 GCF_009711355.1 Roseibium sp. RKSG952
GGTACGCTCTCACGCACGGCGGTTTTCAAGACCGCTGCCTTAAACCACTCGGCCACCCTTCCAGTGCGCTCCGTTTCGAAGGTTCCAGGGGTAAAGTCAAGTCCCATGTTCTCAGTGGTGGCTTTTTTATTTGGAAAAAAGTTTGTCCGGAGTGTTTGGTTGGCCGCCGGTCGACACGTGTGGGCAGGGAGGAGACCGGCGGCCAGAAGCTGGAGGTGGGTCCAGCTTGCAAGGTGGTTGGGGGTGCCTTGCAATGGCTTATGTCTACACCGGCCTGCCTCAAGCGCCTGTGATGCTTGTCACAAACCCTGTGTTTTTTTGGGGTGGTGTTGTGCTGTTTTTGCATCAGCCGCGAATTGATTTGGGTGCAAGCTGCAACCGCTGCCGGGTTCGTGTCGACCGGTGATTCACTTTAGGGTAAGGAAGTTGGGCTTTATATGGCTAGCTTGCAGACGGCGCGGGGGCTGGCTGCGGCACGGTCATAGGTCCGGATCTTCGATGTCCGGCCCATTTTCCTGAGGCAGCCGGGCGACCGGAATGGCTCGTTTTTGCGCGGTGCCGGGGCAGTCAGCGCGTTTTTGACAGGGTGGCGGAATGCAAATGCCGGGCGAGAGGCACAGCGCAAGCGCGCAAACGGCTCCAATCGACAAGCGGAGCGCGGGGTCCGAACGGCGATGGCTCTCCCAATCGGGATGGAGCGGCGTCAGGGCCGGGATTTGTGTCTCATTGGTTGCCGGGCTGCTTGCGGCCTGCAGTTCCGCACCTGAAACACCAAAGGCAAAATTCAGCCCGAAGAAATACGGCGTGAAAGCCAGTCCGCGGGTTGTTGCTGCGGGTAAGCCGGTGCCCAAGGGTGGCGGGCGCTATGTGGTTGGCAAAAAATACAAGATTGCCGGTAAGTGGTATTATCCGAAACACGATCCGAACTATAAAAAGGTCGGTCTTGCGTCCTGGTACGGGCCCACGTTTCATGGCCGGAAAACGGCCAATGGCGAGGTTTTTGACCGGAATGGTTTGACAGCCGCCCATACCACAATGCCCTTGCCGTCCTACGCAAGGGTGACCAATGTCGACAACGGCAAGTCAATGATCGTGCGGGTCAATGATCGCGGCCCGTTTCACGGCAACCGGGTGATCGATCTTTCGGAACGCGTGGCCATGATGCTCGGCACCAAGGACAAGGGTGTCGGCAAGGTCAAGGTCGAGTATGTCGGCAAGGCCCGGATGGACGGGCGTGATGAAAGCTATCTGATGGCGTCCTACAGCGGTCCGGATGCCGTTGCGCCTGGCGGCACATTCCCGGGGACACAGCTTGCACAAGCCGCGCCTCCACAATTGCTGTTTGGCGGCGCACCGGCACCGGCCCCGCGGCCCTATAACGGCATGACGACAGTCGCATCAGCCGAAGCCTCCGGTGTTGGCGTTCTCATCGCCTTCGATCCGGCTGTGGCCTTTGAGGCCAGCAGTCAAACGATACAGGTTGCCTCGCTCAACACCTTCTCAGGAGGCCTGAACGGGACGCAATCCGTATCGTCCAACGGCAGTGTGCCGGCTTCAGCCTATGCCGACCCCGCCCCCAAACCGGGGGTCCTTGGTGTGTTGCAGGTCCCGCAAGGACAATCTCCGAACATGATTCAGCCGGGTAGTGCCGTTTCTTCATATGCCGCCAACAGCCGGATTTCCGACGCATATTCGGCTTTCGGACTTTTGCCGGGGGATGATGAAGCGGTTCCGCTGTCCAAACTGGCCAGACGGTGACGCCAAACGGACAATCCGCATTTTGATCGACCGGTATGTTCGCGCGGTAAGGCATGAAACTGCAACCAATAGGTCGGGGCAGGGGCAATGTTAACCGCGGTTTGAATTGGATGCTAAGGGATGATGTTGCCCGAAGTCTGCCGGCAAGTTGTGAAACGGCTCGCTCCTTTTGTGATTGCACTCTCGGTTTCCTGTAGTGTCGGCGCACAAAGTCTGTCTCTGGCGGCAAAATCCGCAATTCTGATTGAGCCCTTCAGCGGCACAACGCTATACGCAAAAGCAGAGGATGAGCCGTTTGCGCCCGGTTCCCTCGCGAAGGTCATGACGGCCGCGGTCGTCTTTGATGCGCTTCAGCAAGGTGAGATTGCGGGGGAAGATACCTGCCGCGTGAGTGAGCATGCCTGGCGGACCGGAGGGGCGCCTGCGCGCGGTGCGACCATGTTTGCCGAACTCAAGTCCGAAATCTCCATAGATGATCTTCTCAAGGGTTTGCTGGTTCACAACGCCAACGATGCAGCCATTGTTCTGGCCGAGTGTCTGGCCGGTACAGAGGCGGGCTTTGCCGCGCGGATGACCGGATTTGGCCAAACAATCGGCATGCAGAACAGTGTCTTCAGGAATCCGACCGGCTATGAAGCGGCCGGGGCCAAAACCACAGCATCGGATATGGCGCGTCTTGGCGCATACATCGTTACAGAGCAGGGTAATCGCTACCCGGTTTTTTCGCAGCCGGAATTCACATGGAACCGGATCTTTCAGCGCAACAAGAACCCGCTTCTCGGTGAAATTCGAGGGCTGGACGGTCTGGGCGCTGGACAGAGCGAGACGGACGGTTTTGCCGGTCTCGCCTCGCTCGAGCGCAATGGCCGAAGGGTCGTTGGGGTGGTTTCGGGATTGCCAAGTGACAAGGCCCGGCTGAAAGCCATGCGCGATCTTGTGGACGGCGCCTGGGACTTCTTTACCGTCCAGAGGATCTTTGACAAGGGCGAGCCGGTGGCCGCGGCCGCGGTCTTCGGCGGAACGTCCGGAAAGGTGCCGCTGGTCGCGAAACAGGATGTGGATGTGCTGCTGCCGCGCGGCGGCACCCTCGACTACCGGCTGCGGGTTGTCTATGACGGTCCACTGAATGCGCCGGTCGCAGCGGGCCAGCCTGCAGGTGAATTGCGGGTTATCGGGGAAGACGGAGTGGTTTACAGCACCGAACTGGAAACCGGGGATGATATCCCGACAGGGCCCTTGCATGCGCGTGCTGCCGACGGGCTTGTGGAATTGCTGTTCGGCTGGTTTTGACAAGGGTTCTCGCCAGCGCGGGTGGACACAGCAGAGGTAATACAGGCGTGCAAGGCCATTTCATTACATTTGAAGGCGGCGAGGGGGCCGGGAAATCCAGCCAGATTTTGCGTTTGAAGTCCAGACTTGAGGCGAAAGGCATTCCCGTTGTCGTTACACGGGAGCCGGGCGGGTCTCCGGGGGCAGAAAAAATCCGCGACATCCTGCTGTCTGGCGCAGCACGTGACCTTGGGCCGCGCGGAGAAGCAATGCTGTTCGCGGCTGCGCGCGCTGACCACGTCGACCAAACCATTCGCCCGGCACTCGCGAAAGGGAGTTGGGTCCTGTGTGATCGTTTCGCCGATTCAACACGAGTCTATCAGGGTGAAGCCGGAGTTGATGACAACTACCTTCAGCTGTTGGAAACTGCCGCCGTTGCGGGCTTTTGGCCAGAGCTGACCATCTTGATGGATGTCCCGCCCGAGATCGGTTTGAAACGGGTCAATGACCGGGCGAAGGTGTCCGGAAATGGCGGGCCGGACCGCTTCGAGACAGATGGGCTGCCCATTCACCAAAGACGGAGAAACCTGTTCTTGGACCTGGCCCGAGGCGAGCCGGACCGTTTCGTGGTTATTGACGGAACCCGGGACATCGAGCACGTCACATCGGATATCTGGCAAGCCGTTCTTGAGCAGTTCGGAACCGCGCTTGACGCAGCAACTGGTCCCGCCGCCGCAGATGAGGCCTTCAAACATGGCGCGTAAGACCGAGGCTGTCGAAATACCGGAAGTCGATGCACTGCCAGAGGTGCCGTTGCCACGGCAACGTTCTGCGCTGATCGGCCATACAACGACCGAAACAGCGCTCTTGAATGCCTATCGTTCGCAGCGGCTTCATCACGCCTGGATCCTGGGTGGTGCCAAGGGGATCGGCAAGGCGACGCTAGCGTTCCGCTTTGCCCGTTTTGTGCTGGCGCATCCCGACCGGTTCGGTGAGAGTGTGGCAACCGCATCAAATTTGGCTGTTGCCGAAGACCATCCCGTCTTCCGCCAGGCGGCGGCGGGCGGGCATCCTAATATCCTGCATTTGAAACGCCCCTGGGACGAGAAATCAAAGCGGTTCAAAGCAGAGCTCCCGGTTGACGAGGTTCGCAAAACGGTCTCGTTCTTTGGCACGACTGCTTCCGCTGCTGCCTGGCGCGTTTGTATTGTGGATGCGGCGGATGACATGAATGCGAGTTCCGCAAACGCGCTCTTGAAAATCCTGGAAGAACCGCCCGCGCGCAGCCTGTTCCTGGTGCTGTCGCATGCACCGGGCCGCTTGTTGCCGACCATCAGGTCGCGATGCCGTCGATTGGACATGGCCTCCTTGTCAAACAATGACCTTGTTCAGGGGCTTCAGGAGTTGGCTGCCGGTGCAATTGAAAACACCTCGCATCTGGAAGATCTGACCCATTTTGCCGACGGAAGCCTTCGCTCGGCCTTGACCTTGCTGTCGGGAGACGGCCTTGCGATTACCCGCGGGTTTGTCGGGTTGGCGGCAGCAGCACCTTCCATCGACATCCCCGCACTTCATGGTCTGGGCGATCTTGTTGCAGCCAGGGGGCAAGGAGACAATTGGGAGAGTTTCAAACACATCGCGCAAAGCTGGGTCCATGCGCAGATGCGGTCCTGTGCAAAGCCGGCACCCGCCTACCTGATCGGCTGGGCGGATCTCTGGTCGCGCCTCAATCAGCAAATTCGTGAGACCGAGGCGCTCAATCTTGATCGCAAACAAGTTGTGCTGCAATTCTTTTTCGACCTTTCGAAGCTGAAACAGAGCGCTGCCTAGTGCTCAACAGGCACCTCGTTTCATGAATTCCCGTGCACGCATCTTGAACTTGGCGTCGTGTCACACTACCGAGGGACTAAAGACCCAATTCACTCATGTAATCAGGTAACCGGACGACCATGCTCGTTGACAGTCATTGCCATTTGGACTTTCCCGACTTTGATACCGACCGCGACGACCTGATCGCGCGCGCGCACGAGGCCGGCGTCGATCTCATGGTCTCGATATGCACCAGAGTGCGAAAGTTTCAGCCGATCCTGTCGATCGCCGAGCGGTATGACGAGGTGTTCTGCTCCGTTGGCACACATCCGCACAATGCCGCCGAGGAGCGCGGGATTACAGCCGATGAAATCACCAAGCTGACGGAACACCCGAAAGTGGTTGCAGTGGGCGAGGCGGGACTGGACTATTTCTACGACAAGGCGCCACGGGACGCGCAAGCCGAAGGGCTGCGGATCCATTGCGAGGTCGCCCGCCGGACGGGTCTGCCATTGGTGATTCATTCAAGAGATGCCGATGAGGACATGGAATCCATTTTGCGAGAGGAAATGGCAAAGGGCGCCTTTCCGGCTCTGTTGCATTGCTTCTCATCAGGCAAGGGGTTGGCGCTGGCAGGCATCGAGCTCGGCCTTTATGTTTCTTTTTCAGGCATCCTGACCTTCAAGCGTTCAGAAGAACTGCGCGAGATTGCAAGGGAGCTCCCATCGGACCGCTTGCTGGTTGAAACGGATGCACCTTACCTCGCGCCGCAACCGCGCCGAGGTAAACGGAACGAACCGGCCTATACCGGCATGACGGCAGCGGTTCTTGCCGAAACGCGGGGCGTCTCTCTCGAAGAGATATCAGCGCAAACAACCGAAAACTTCTTCCGGTTGTTCACCAAGGTGCCCCGGCCGGCAAAGCGCACTGCCGAGGCTGCATGACCGACCGATTGAAACTAACCATACTCGGGTGCGGATCATCCGGTGGCGTTCCGCGTATTGGAAACGACTGGGGCGCTTGCGACCCGTCTGAACCGAAGAATCGCCGGAAACGGTGTTCGGTTCTGGTCGAACGGCGCGGGCCGAATGGAACTACCACTGTTTTGATCGACACCGGACCCGATTTGCGCCAGCAGATGCTGGATCATGACGTTCAGCATCTGGACGGGGTGCTTTATACCCATGCGCATGCGGACCATCTGCACGGCATCGACGACCTTCGCGTGTTCACGATCCGCAACCGCAAACGTATGCCGGTCTATATGGACGAGACGACATACAAGCGTGCAGAAGCGGCGTTCGGTTACTGTTTTGAGACCCCGCAGGGTTCATCCTATCCGCCAATTCTGGATGCCAATATCCTGACTGCGGGGCGCAAGTTGTCGGTGGAAGGCCCAGGTGGTCCGCTGGAGTTTTTGCCCATCGAGGTGGTTCATGGTGACATTAACTCCTTGGCCTTTATCTTTGAAAAGATTGCCTATTTACCTGATGTTTCCGATATTGCAGCCGATCTTTTGACGCATTTTTCGGAACTGGATGTTTTCATTCTGGATGCGCTTCGCCGCTGGCAGCACCCAAGCCATTTTTCTCTGACGGACGCCTTGCAGGTTTTGGGTGAACTCAAGCCGGTTCAAGGTATTCTGACGAACATGCATAACGATCTGGATTATGCAGCCTTGTGCCGAGAACTGCCGGAGAGCATTCGTCCGGCGTTCGATGGATTGGTTATCGAGAAGCACCTTTATTCATCAGATAAAAGAGTTCAGGAAATTTCGGCAAGTATCTGAATTTTCAGATTATAAAGGAATTGCCTTCCAGGCTGGAATTTACATGAACCGGTCAGCTCCTCCGGAAGCCTCGATGGTATCTCCGGTGACAAAATTGTTGCGGGCCGAACAGAGATAGGCAGCAAGGGTCGCAATATCCTCTGGGGCTCCCGGGCGGCGGACCGGCGTGCATTTTTCGGAGATCCTTGCAATCAGGTCATCGTCCGAAAGATCCGCGAGGTCCGGGTTGTTCTTCCGGACGAACGGGATCATGTTTCGGGCCCAGTTGTCGGTCTTGACGGCACCGACGCCAATGGCATTGACGAGAATGTTGTCCGCAGCCACTTCCAATGCGAGTGACTTTGTCAGGTTGTTGATCGCCGCGCTCAGGACATGCGAGATGAAAAGTTTCGGATTGGGATAGATCCCGCCAATGGACGACATGTTCACGATCCGCCCCCAGCCCTTTTCCTGCATGAAAGGAACAGCCGCCTTGCACATGCGCCGCATGGATGTCAGCTTGACGGCTGTCATTTCCTCCCAATCGTCCTCGCTCGATGTCAGCAAGCCGCCAGCATGTGCGCGGCCTGCATTGTTGACGAGGATATCGGGCGCTCCGAAACTGTCCATGGTCTTGTCGAGGATGCGTTGCGCGGCGTCCTTGTTAGTCACATCAACCGCGATTGACGCGACCCGGGCGCCAGGGAGCTGTCCGAGCGTCTGTTCAGCGGCTTGCAGGTGATCCTCGCCGCGCGCTGCAATCAGCACCTTTGTATTGTTTGATATAAGTTCTTTTGCAATTGCGTATCCGATGCCGGAGCTTGCGCCTGTGACAATCGCAACGCGATCTGTGATGCCGAGATCCATTGTAATATTCCTTTGTTGTAAGTCTTAAAGTCTGATTGTTTTTAGTTAAGTTTGGTAGAAAACGTTCTCACCTGTAAACTTCAAGTGATTGCAGTCTCAAACGCGGCTTCAGTCATATTGTCTTTAGGGGCGTAGCCCTGCCGAGAAGATATCCGCATGATCGCTTGAGGAATGAACCCCAAGTAACTGGCCTTAATCGTGCGACACAATTGTTTTTGCATTGGTGAATGCGCGTGCACCCAAGGCGCCAAGTTCACGGCCATATCCGGATCGCTTGATGCCGCCGAAGGGAAGTCTGGGGTCTGAGACGACCATTGCGTTTATGAATGTTTGCCCGGCTTCAATGCCGTCGGCGCATGCTTTCATCTCCTGCGGATCATGTGTCCAGACACTGCTGCCCAGTCCAAAAGGCGTGTCGTTGGCCAGCGTGATTGCATGATCAAGACTGTTTGCCTTCAAAAGGACCGCGACAGGTCCAAATAGTTCTTCCCGGTACGCCGGAGCATCTTCAGGCACATCCGCCAGAACTGTTGCGTCAAAGAAGTTTCCCGGTCCGTCAACCCTTTGACCTCCTGTCAGGAGCTTGGCACCAGCAGCGACAGATTCCCGCACTTGCCGCGTCAGGGTCACAAGCCCCTCTTTTGTGGCCAGTGGTCCGATGTCGGTCGTGTCCAGCAGCGGGTCTCCGATTGTGAGCGATTTCATGCCGGAAACGAACATTTCTGCAAACGCGTCATACACTGCCTCGTGCACAATAAAGCGCTTCGCGCTGACACATGACTGTCCGTTGTTCGATGTCCGTGCCTTGATCGCCGTTGATACGGCCGCGTCCAGATCGGCGGACGGCAGGACAATGAACGGATCGTTTCCGCCAAGTTCGAGGACGCATTTCTTCAAGACAGAACCGGCTGCAACGGCAACACTGATCCCGGCGCCCTCGCTGCCGGTAAGGGACACAGCTGCCACGCGGTCATCCCTGATGATGCCGGAGACCTTCGAAGACCCTACAAGCAGGTGACGGAAAAGACCTTCGGGAAGTCCGGCGCGGCGCATGACGTCTTCGATTGCCTGACCGCTCTGCGGCACGTTTGAGGCATGTTTCAGCAGTAACGCGTTGCCGGCCATCAATACCGGCGCGAGGCACCGGAACACCTGCCAGAGCGGGTAGTTCCAGGGCATGACGGCGAGGATCGTTCCAAGGGGCAAATACCGGATCGATCCATTGCCGTTTGGAAGAATGCGTTCATCCGCCAGAAATGCTGGTCCTTCGTCGGCGTAATAGCGGCAAACCCTTGCGCATTTTTCGACTTCTGCCACGGCCTGGGCGAACGGTTTGCCCATTTCCGTTGTCATCAACCGGGCGAGGGCGATACGCTCCTCCTCAAGCAGGCGGGCAGCATGGTGCAATATTGCACTGCGCTCGGATAGCGCCGTTTCTTTCCATTGCTGTTGTGCGGCATGGGCCTGACTGAGAGCTGAGCCGGTTTCCTCATCCGTCCATGCTTCAAAACTTTTCAGCAACACGCCCGTTGCCGGGTTGATACTTGTGATCGCCATGACATTATTTCCCGTGTTTTGAGCAAGTGCAGGTGTGTCCTGCTTTGTTTGCCTTTTGGCGGTCATTGTATAAGTATACGTCGTTCGGAGATGAATTGTTCGACCCGGCTACATTCGACGAATTCTCCAAGGCCTGCAGAACTTTAACCGCAATCGGCTCTTTTAAAAGTGGTTCTATTCTCTTTCGATAATCCTGGTAGTAATCAGATGCCTTGTGCGTCGCAAGGGCTTCCGAGTCGGCATATTTTTCGAAGAGATGGTATGATACATCGCCCGTGAGCGATTTCTGTTGGCTGAGTTCATACAGCTGATTGCCGAGTTCCGCGCGTGTCGCCGGGACCATGTCCATCAGGATATCCTTGACGGCTTGTTCCTGCCCGTCTTTCGGTTGAAAGGACGCAAAAACCAAGATTGGCATGTTCATGTTTCTCTCCTGTTTCAGCAACCCAGAGCGGGGTGCTGCCGTGTTTTTTGTGTGGTATAACTTGTTATGACAAGTATGTATGTTATATACATATTGCATTCAATATTCAGGCAGGATTTTTTCAAGGAGACGAGCGATGCCCGCCATTAATCCAATTCCAGACGCAATGAGCGTCGTCATGGTTCAGTTTTCTCCAGAGCCAGCCACAAATGCGGCCGGTGTTGAGAAAAACATTCAGACGATTTCCAATTATGTCGACCGCGCCTGTAACAGCTTTCCCGGTGTCGACCTGATCGTGTTTCCAGAATACAGCACGCACGGTTTTGGTTTTGACCCTTATGCGACACATTTGAAACTTGCATCGACAATTCCGGGGCCGGAAACGGATGCTTTCGGCAAGATTGCAAGAGAAAAGCGCGTCTGGTTGTGTGTGTCCGTTGTGGAGCGCCACCCCGATCCTGCGCGTAAGCCCTATAACGCCATGGTGCTGATCAACTCGGAAGGGGAGGTCGCACTGACCTATCGCAAGATGATCCCGTGGTGTCCGAAAGAACCCTGGAGCCCGGGGCCGGAAATGACCGTCTGCGATGGTCCGAAAGGCTCAAAGCTCGCGATTGCGATCTGTTCGGACTTCGATTATCCGGAAGTTGCCCGTGAAGCGGCCTGGAAGGGCGCCAACGTTCTCTTGAGAACCGCCAAATACATGTATCCATGGGACCATATCTGGGGCATCACCAATCAGGTGCGTGCATATGAAAATCAGGCTTATGTCATTGCAGTCAATCACACGGGGCAGGACAATTCATACACTTACTTCGGGCGCTCCATGGCCTGCGATTTCGACGGCAACATCCTGTGTGAGCTTGATGGCAACGAAGGCATGACCAAAGTTGACGTCTATCCGCAACTGGTCGAGCAGGCGCGCGACAAGCGTTTGTCCAACAACTATCTTTATCAGTTGAAGCATCGGGGCTACACAGGCGTTCCGCCAAAAGGCGTGACCTCAAATCCTTTCACCGTCTACAGCGAATGGGACAAGATCCCGGACCGCTGGAACAGCGCGCCTGAGGAAGCGGCGGAGAAAATCTCCGATGTTGGCCGGAAGGCACTAGAAAGGGCAAAGAAGCAACTGGCACCAACGGAGTGAACTAAGGTGCCGATCCGATGTATGGCCGGCAGATACGGGCGCTTCATTCATTGCGCTTGTATCTGTCCCGTGTCACCACAACAAATGATCGCGAAAGGCTTTTGCTTTCATAAACCGCATGAAACATGTCTGTATCAAAAAAGGGATTTTCATGGAGCAGATTGACATCATTGACCGCAATGCGGACAGGCCGCTTCATGCCCAGATCACCCAGATCCTCTCGGATTTGATCGATAATGGTTCCTTGCCGGAAGGGAAACTGCCGAGCGAAGCGCAACTCGCCAAGCGTTTCGATGTGAGCCGGATCACCGTCCGCCAAGCTCTTGCAAATCTTGAGGCTGAGGGACGGGTGCAAAAGCGGCAGGGGCTCGGGACTTTCGTGACCGGAAAAGCCATCCGTCAGAAACTCGCCGGAAAGGCCCGGACAATCAATGAAGTTCTGCTGGATCAGGGCATTGTTCCAGATATCCGGCAACTGAGTTTTGAGGAAGTGGTCCCGGACAAGTCGGTTACTCAAGCACTTGGAACCGGCGCGGGATCGGTCAAACGCCTCAGAAGGCTCTATTCGCATGAAGGCGAGGTGCTCGTTCTGATGGAGCTTTACCTGCCCCTTGCGATGAGCGGGGTGGGGGAGTTCATGAGCCGCGCCGGTCATCTCGGTACGACAAGTTACTCGGTTTTTGAAAACGAACTTAACATCAAGATCAGGGACGCCCGCTATGTCCTGTACGCTGCCAAACTGGACAAGGACACGGCAGGAATTCTGGACCAGCCGACCGGGTCCACTTGCCTGACAATGGACCGGACGAGCTATGCGGACAATGGCATCCCCCTTGAGTTGCTAAGGGTTTATTATCTCAACGAAAATTTCCGCTTCGAAATCACCCTTCCACGCGACGCCCCCGACCATGGGATATCAATTCATGGCACTTGACCCGAGAAGACGAGAGGTGGCCCCGGGTTTTCGACCAGTGTTTCGCCGCGATAAGCTGTAGAAGTTGCGATTTGATCTGACGATCAAGCGGGCCAACCGGCATTGCCATTTGTGGACAGCCCCTG
>NZ_SMMF01000864.1:0-20253 GCF_009711355.1 Roseibium sp. RKSG952
GCCCCCGCCGAACAAGCCGCCAAGCGGGCCTTCACCAAAGATTGCGCCTTGCAGCGCAACTTGCGCCAGTGTCTGCAGAAACTGGTCAAGGGCTTCGTTACCCGTCTTGATCTGGCTCGTCAGAGCTGACCACTGGCTGTACATCATGTCGGCTGCGAATTGAGACAATTCACCGGCCTGCTGCTGCCGTTGGGATGCCTGGTCTTGAGCGATGATCAACGCTTCAATGGCGGCCCGTTCCTCGTCTGTGGCAGCCGCGCCAGCAGACCGTAGCTCGTTCATGACGCGCTTTTGGGTCTCGGACATCCCCATCAGATCAAGCTCGAACTGAAGCTGATCTATGATCCGTTGAACCGCATCAGCCTGACCACCGGCCGCCCGGGCGCTACCACCGCGGGCTACAGCGAGATTCCGAGTGGCCTCCGCCTGACGTACGAGTGTCTCGATTTCCTGCCCTTCAGCACTGTCCGCTGTGACACCCGCCTGTGCCTGTTTATTGGAGATTTCCCGCTCGACACGAGACTTGCCAGCAAGTTCGATTTCCTTGTTCAGCCCGTCAAGGACAGTCGTAATGCGTTCCTGTTCGGCCCGCGCCTTTTCCTCCTGCGCCTGCACATATGCGTTGTCTTGTTCCTTGCGCTGGCGGTCCAGCTGGCGCAAAAGGTCGCCGCGCTGGCGAAGCAGGTCTTGCAGTTCCTGCTCAGCAGCAAGCGCCGCCTGTTGATTGATGATTCCTCTTTGCGAATTGAAGACGCCGCCGTTGCTCTGCTCTTCTCCAGCAGTCGCCCTAAAATCAGACAGCTTTGAACGCGTCGAATCTATCCTTTGCGTTGTCTCTGCAATCTGACCTGACAGCCCGGCCCGCGCATTCACTGCATCAACCGCCCCGGCAATTCCCATGATTGCGTCACGCAAGTTGAGCGCGGAAGCAATCTGCGAGCCCCACCTTTCCAGCAGGATCTGGGTGGCTTCGGCCAGCGTGTCATATGCCCCGGCCAAGCCGCCGCCAGATGCCGCACCTGCTCCGCCAACCTGTTGCTCAACGCCGTCGAGGATCAACGCCTGCGCCTCTGCAACCCGGCCTGTTTCCATGAAATTCCGGATCATCTCCCGCTGTGCGCTCGAAAAGCTGACACCGACACGGCGCAACGCGGACAAGCCCTGTTCGGGGTCTTCCAGAGCCTTGCCGAGTTGAACGGCGGATGACTTCAGCGTACCGAAACCGACAGTCGCCAGATCTTGGGAGAGTTTCAGCGTCCGGTCGAACGTATCCCCGGCGATTGACCGGAACGTCAGAAGCTGGGTCGCGGCCTCCCGCGCTTCCGTGGTACTGGCAAGGGTGGCCATTCCGATGCCCTGCGCCAGTTCCTCGATCTGTTCACCTGTCCGGCCCGCTGCACCACCCGTCGCCTTGATCACCTGTTCGGTAACAAGAAACTGGGTCTCGGCCTTTTCAAATGCATTAACCGCTTTGACGCCAGCGGCCGTGAACCCCGCCAGACCGAGTGCTGCCCCCAGAACAACCGGGTTGATACTGCCAACAGCAGACCCGATTGCCGAAAACCGGCCAGCTATCCCGCCAAGCGGGCCTTCCAGAACCGCCGCAGACTGCGCCGATTTGCGCAAGGCTGCTTGCATACGCGACAAATGCCGCGGGGATTTTTGAAGATCACGGTTGAATTTCTGCAGCGGGCGACGGCTGTTATTGAAAGCTTGTTTTGATGCCCGCTCAATCTGATTGAGCTTGCGTTCAAGTTGATTCGTTTTGGCCTCAAATAGAAGGACAAGTTTTTCTTCGGTCGATGCCATCAGCCAACCTGCGCCTTCAAACGCTCGTAATCATCACGGGAAAAGCCGCCGCCTGTTTCTTCCGCACCATTCATCAGCGCGTAGCCCTCGACAGCCGCAAAGAAATCAGAGATCGAAGCAAGCCAGAAAACATCCGGCGTCCATCCAAGGGCAGGCATCCATTTGCGCCATTGCCGGATCGGAAAATGGTCTAGCCGTTCTCCGCCCCGGCGTCGGCCTCCCCCGGCTCGTCACCGGGAACCAGCGCAGCAAGAACCGCTTCCGCCGCTGGAATGACATGGGTGACACCCGGGAATTGAGCGCTCCAGGCTTTTTCCGCGTCCCCCTCAATGCAGAGGCAGATCAAAGCCGCCTTGACGGTCGACATCTTGCGTCCTTGAAGCGCTGCAATCAGGGCGACCAGATTCATGCCCCCTGTTGCTTCTTCAAGCTGCTCGATACGGGCCATCTCGGCACACAGGATCAAATCATGCGTGCCGAGTTTCAACGCGACTTCACCGCGTGTCTTGTTCGCCGGCCGCATCACGAGCTGGCGCCCGTGGTAGCAGGTGTAAATGTGATTTTACCTGCAGCTTCCCAAGACGCAGAAAAACTGAGGTTGTCAGAAACCTCGCCACCAGACACCTCAAGCGAAGGAACAATCCAGAGTCCGGAGAAGGTGCCGAGTCCCGGAACAAGTATCCGGCAAGAGATCTTTTCGTCATTCCATTGAGCTGAAACAACACGTGTCATGATCTCAGAACTTTCGAACTGGCCATCTCCGGAGAAGGTGATGGATTTGGTCCCGTATTCCGACGTTTTTTGCACAGGACCGCCGGGGTTCTCCTTGTCAGCCGTCGTTGTGTCGACAGGCTCCGAGCTCAGGGTAAAGTTTCTGGTTTTCATACCGCCCAACGTATCGTAGTCGGTCGATCCGGTGCCGCTGCTGATCTCGATAAGCAGCAACCGGCTTTTCTGTTGAGACATAACGATCTCCTATGTATGGCAGAGGATTTTGAGGGTCAGAACGCCGTGACGGGTGAACCCGTCCGGATCATCAAAGACGCGCCAGCCATGAACGTAAGAATATGCCGTGGTCAGCCCGGATACCGTCAGCGACTGCGCGTGGAAGACAGCCTTCAGATCGTCGAGAACGCGCTTTGTTTCCGACTGGCCGGGCGTCCGCGACCAGACATGCAGATCGATGTATTCCTCTGTGCCGACGCTGCCTGACACGTCATCGGGAATACTGTTCGCCGCGCCGATCTGGATGTAGGGAAAATCAGAGGCTTCGGGCGATTGCTTTGGCGTATCGACCACCGATTTCACACCGGCAATCGCAGCTCCCATAATCGCCTGAAAAATCACCTTTTGCAGGGCAACCGAATAACTCATTTGCCCATCGCTTCCTTGACGGCCTTGTTGAGCGCCCGTCTGGCGCGGCCAAGGTGTTTTTTCTTGAGAAGCCGATAGATTGGAAACAGGAACGGTTGCGCTGCTTTCGTTGAGGTTCCGAACTCTGTGAACATCCAGCGCCAAATCGCATAGACGCCCCATGCGCTTTGATAGTCTTCCGTCTTCTTTGCCTTGATGCTATCGGCAAGATCACCGCTAACGCGTGGCGCAGCGCTGGAAGCCAGCTTGGCCAGTTCTTTTGCCGATCGCTCGCTTGCCTGCTCCAGATACTCATTCGATTTTGGCGCAATCTTTCTGATCCGGGCCATGGTCGCATCGAGTTTGGGTGAACGCATAATAACCCGGTCAGGCATCAGAAGACCCCGGCTTTACGCGCCGAACCGGCTGCGTTGTAAACTTGCTGTGCTTCACTACGAAGTCAGCGACCTTCTCCGGGTCAACGCCACCAACGGTCCATTCAAAGAAAACAATTGCCCAAAAATAGAACCGCCACCACCACGGCAGTTTGAACACGAGCTGATAGGTAACCTCACTCATGCACCCGATCCTCCACGCACAAGAACCATTTCCAGCTCGCGCCACCTGCGATCCGGATTGATGACAGATTGAATGTCATGGACCTCGCCCCGGATCACAGCCCGGTATGTCGCATTGATCCCGGCCACCTGGCTGGAATAGCGAACCTTCAAGGTGCCCCGGCTCGCTGCCAGCACTGCCCCGGCTTTCATGGCCTCAGTGCCGCGTTCTGCCCGGTAGTTTCCCCAGACCGTCACCAGATCAACCCAGGCAGTTGTCTGACCGCCTGCCCCGTCAGAAACACTCTGACTTTCCTGAAACGTCACCCGGTCCCGGTAGGATCCCGCCCGCGCCATCAGATCGACACCCGCCGATACCCGCTGATCAGCCGGTCAACACCCAGCGGCAAGTCTGTTGCGGTCACTCCGACCGTCACCGCCTCGCGGTTTTCGTAAAAGTGACCCACAAGCAACAAGATGGCGTGCCGGATCGCATCCGGCACATCAGAACCCAGCGCTCCATACCCAGCCGTAAATGTGACCGTGACGGCATCGGGCTGGTCACAAACCGATGGCCAGAACCACATTTGAGCCAGCATCAACCGTGATCCGCTCGCCATTTCCGCCAGATGCCAGCGATCTGCAGGCAACACCTGTTCCTGATTATCGCTATCGAAATAACTGACGGTCACGCTGTCCGGATCCACGTCCGGAAACGGCAGACGCAAATACCGGTCATACGGAAACCCGCCAAAGGCAACGGACCATTGCTGGTTGACCAGACACCGCCCCAGAATACCGGACCAGCCATCAAGGTGGCTGGTGGCAGCCGCGACCAGCGACGTGATCAGCGCATCATGTTCGCCGTGCTCGACGTAACAATGCGCCTTGGCCTCGTCGAGTGTCACGACAGGCTGAGCCGGTGGCGTCACCAGCTTGGGCCGCTGCATGGCGGGTTGCATTACTTGTACCCGAAGACGGTCACATCCAGCCCGCACCGCGCAAGGTCTTCCTTTGTGCGGCTCTGCTTGGCTGTTGCTTTCGCATCCGGCTTGGCTTCCGGCTTGGCTTCCGGCTTGGCTTCCGGTTTCGCAGGCTGCTTGGCCTGATCCGATTTGGCAGCGGTCATTTGTGAAACCCCGTGAAATTAACGTGAAAAAGGGCGCCCGAAAGCGCCCCTGTCGATGTCGTTAAGCCTGCTTGGCGATGACCAACCCTTGCGGGTCAAGCAAGCCGCCGCCAACACGCTTGGTGGTGTAGAACAACACATATGGCTTCAGAGTGTAGGGATCCCGCAAAACCCGCACCCCTGCACGATCGAGGATCAGGTAGCTACGCTGGAAATTGCCAAAGGCAATTGGCATCGCCCCGGTTGTCATGTCCGGCATGCCCGGGATTTCCGTCACCGGATACCCGTGAAGCGAAGCAGGCTGGCCAGCTTGGGCGGAAGGCTGCCACAGGTAATTGCCGTCACCGTCTTTCAGCTTGCGGATCTTGCCCTGTGACGTGCGGTTCATGATAAACCGTGCGCCCATCGTGTAGCTCGACGGGACCGCATAGATCATGTCGATCAGTTCGTCCGATGTGACATCGGTTGCGCTGGCGAAGCCCTTGACCGGGATCGCGCCAAGCGGATGGCGGCCCGCATTCGCAGCACCGTCCGCGTAGGTCAGCAACCCGAAGGGCTTGTTGTCACCATCGCCCGCAATAAAGGCCCCGCCTTCCTGAAACGCGAATTCGGTTTCAACTTCACCGGCAAGCCAGCTTTCCAGATTGATTTCCGCATCATCCAGAATGGTCTGGGTGGCCGCCGGCATCGCGTAGATTTCACCGAACGGGAAAGCCCCTTCCTCGAATTGCGCGTTTGCGGTCTGCGTACGGTTGGCGGTTTCACCAACCCAGCCAGAGTTGGTACCACGCATGTTGTAGAGCTTCTTGAAGGTGGTCCCCGAAACCCGCATGACCGAGCAGATCCCGCGCATGGGGGAAACCTCAATCAGCTTGTTCGTGATGGTGCGATCCCACTCCACCGGAGCCAGATAACCCCCGTCGGTATCGCTTCCCTTGTTCAGGGACGCTTGAACATCGCCGCCCTTGAAATGCGCCGAAAATGCATTGGTGTATTCCGCGTCAACCGGCGTCGACCGGCTTCCCGAACCACCCATCTCCATGGCTGCCAGCTGCGCATTGCTGGCATCGATCGCGGCTTGAAGCTCGCCAATGCTGGCATTGATGCGGTCAATCTTCTCGGTTGTGACAACATCGTCAAACCGGGCGTTGATTTCCTTGTCCTTCTCCGCCTGCGCAGCCTGGAAGGCTTGCCAATCGTTTTGAAGGGTGGCCAGAATCGTCGTAGCGTCCGCTTCCGCACGCACAGCCATGATGCCCCGCGCCTTGGCGGGTGCTGTATGCATCGTCATGATGCTTCTCCTATGTCAGATCTTGAAAAGGCCCTTGGCAAGGGCTGCAATTGCGTCAGCGTCGTGCGTGACGGATGGGGCAGCGCCGGACATGCCCCCTTTCGCATCGGCCAGAAGCGCACGGCGTTCCGACCTTGGCATTCCTGTTCTGGCAAGAAGCGCATCAACACGGCGTGTTGCATTCACGCCCTGGGCAGCTTCCGCCTTTGTATTGTCTTCCGTGATCGCGTCAGCCGGAAGAAGGCTGTCCGCCAAGCCGGTTTCAATCGCCTGTTCGCCGTTGAACCACGTCTCGTTGTCCATCCATTCCGAGGCCTTGGAATTCTCAACGCCAGAACGATCCGCATAAAGCCCGGCCAGCGCCGCATCGAACGGTGTCAGCATCTCCGACGCGGCAAGCAGGTCGTGACGGTTTCCAACGGTTACCGTCCAGGCATTGTGAACCATCAGGAACCCGGCCTTGCCGATCTGGATTTCATCGCCGGCCATCGCTATGACCGATGCGGCCGACGCTGCTAGCCCCAGAACCCGGACAGTGACTTTGTGCGGGTGCATCCGGAGCGCGTTGTAAATGGCAACGCCCTCGAAGATATCCCCGCCCGGCGAATTGATTTCAACGGTAACATCCTTGTCACCTATGGCCCGCAAGGCAGCCGATACACGCTTGGCCGTGACCCCGCCACCGCTCCAGTAATCTTCACCGATGACATCCAGAACCGAAATAGTGCTGTTGTCCGTATCCTTTGCCTGAACCGCAGCATTCCAGCGGTCGAGCGCATCCGGATCAGCCTCAAAAGCACAAACTTTTGGAAGCTGGCCAGTCTGAAGCTCCGGCAAATCACGAAGGCTCATTCTGTTGCTCCTGATCTTGCTGTCCGGGTGCGGCTGGAAGCTCAACACCGGGCGGGAGGTCGCTCAGTTCCCGGATTTCATCGGTGCTCATCCAGGGCTGGTGCCCGCCAGAGCCCAGCGCCTTGGCGAAGAATTCCGCCTGATCCTTGGCATTGCCGCGCAAAAGAGCCCCCGGGTTGAATTTCGCCTCGATCTCGTCGGCTTCTTGATCGCTCAGAATGTCCCGCTCGATGGCTTGCTCCCACGCGACAAACCACGGGTTGAGTGCATACCGGACAAAGAGCTGGCCAAGCACATCGATGCCGGATCCCCAAGACGTTTCATCAACGCCAAGAAGCGGACGCGGCACCCCGTACGGGCGTGCTATTTCGTCGATCTGGTGTTTGCGGGTCTCAAGATGCTGGTTATCCCGGCCCGTGCCGGACACATCGGCAAATTCAAGCCCCTCTTCCAGAAGCATGGATTTGTGCGCGTTTTCCGCGCCGCGGCGCTCTTCAAGGCTGGCCTTCAGGTTTTCCCGTATTTCAGGGCTGAGCTTGCCCGGTGTCTTCAAGACCGATCCGGCAATGACACCGCTTTTGAAGAGCCGCGCTGCCGCTTTTTCCGTCTGGATTGCCAAAGCAATGGCTTCCGCCGATTTCTCGACCAGAGACATGCCGGATATACCGTCTGGCGATATGCCGTTGCGCAGATGAAACACCTCTTGCGCCTGGAGGATCACTTCCCCGCCATCGGCACGGGCATATTTGTAAGTCAGTTTGCCGCCAAGCAGCTTTTGCTCAACCGTCACCTGCGTGGGGTTCATGGGCACAAGCTGGATGATCCGGCCACGGGAGCGCACAATCCGGGCATAGGCGTTGCCATGGATCAAGGCCCATTGCTGCATCAGGGAACGGAATTCAAACGCTGTCTGCCAATCGTTCGGCTTCCGATGCAGCAACCGGAATGCCGGGTGCTCGCTGGCCTTTTCCTTCGTCGCCTTCCACCGCAGATGCAACGGCAACATGCCGATCGCAAAGCTGATCAAGGACACACACCGGAACACCGTGGTATTCTTCATCGCCTGTTCCGGCGTGACCGTAATCCCCGATTCCGTGACAGTTCCGTACCCCTCACGAATGAAGGCCAAAAGCGCCGGATCATCGAGCCCCGAAAACACCGCGCTTTCGCCAGCCATCGCCTGCACGGCTCCCGGCCGGGGCATGACAGGCTCGACACGCGGGCTCACGGCATCCATCGCCGCAACCGGCTCCGAACGCCTGAAAAAATCGAACAAGCTCACAGAAACAGTATCCCGCGTTCTTCGTAGACGGACGTGTCATCCGGTTCCTGCAGAGGTGCCACACCAAACGCCATGGTCAGCGCCACCGCTCCATCAATGCGGCCTGTTGCCTTTGCCTTGTCCAGCTTCCGATTGCCTGCCGGATCAACCGAAACACGCGTATTCGCAATACAGCTGGTCAGAACAGGATGCCCGCCATGACGCACGCGGGCGTTCAAAAGCTCTGCCTCCAGGTCTCTCAATGCCGGAGAAATCGACTTGTAACCCTGTCCGAATTCCTCGAACGTCTGTTCGATCTCGTCTTCGTCAAACCCGGACGCTTCAAGCCAAGGCTTGAAATGCCTGAAATTCCAACGGTCAAACGCGATCTTTTCAATCTGGTATTCATCGCAGACCGTGCGGATGAACTGCGCGACAAAGTCATAATCGACGGACGCGCCGGGGCAGGTCTTCAGCAGACCCTCACGCTCCCAGACATCATAAGGCGCCCGATCTGCCTTTGCCTTTTCCCGCAGGCCATGTTCCGGCAGCCAGAACGTCGGCTGCACATGCCAAAGACCGTCAATCTGTGCAATCATCACGAAGGCGGTCAAATCGGACGTGGCCGACAGATCCAGCCCGCACCAGACCGGAACACCCCGCATATCCGCAACCGGGCCACCGCAAGCATTCCAGATGCTCTTGGCAACAAACGGTGTGGAGCCGTCAATACGCTGGTTTAGATACAACCAGCGAAACGAGTTCTCGAATTGCGGGCTGTTTTGCGCCCGCTCTGCTGCCTGCTGCATCTCGATCAATGATCGAAACTTGCCAAGTGCCGGGTTCGCTGCCCTCCAGGCTGCTTCGTCGTTCAACTCCGCGTCCTCATCGGCAGAGTACCAATGACAGACAATTCGCGGGTTCTCCGCTGTTGCCGCCTCATCCAGCCAGCGCGAGAATAAATCATTGTCCGACGCTGCTTGTGTCGAAATCGCAATCAAAAGCGCGTCGTCATAAGCACCCTGCGCGGTCTCGATGGCCTCAATGAAGCTGTCGGATGGTCCCTTGACCTGGCCGACTTCATCCAGAATGGCCAGCACCGGAGACAACCCGTGGGCGGTGCCGGCTTCTGCCGAAATCGCCCAGTATTCTGCATTCATCGGCAATCCGATGATCTTTTTTGATGACGGCACGATGCGCGCTATTGCTGCCAGATCCGGGTTCAGCCTGACCATGTTGGAGGCATGCTTGAAGACAATCGCCGCCTGATCACGTGACCGAGCTCCGGATACGATCTGGCTGTTCAACCGCGCTTCCGGCCCCACCACATGCGCCAGCATGATCGCCGCGATCAGGGCTGACTTGCCGTTTTTGCGTGCGAGCGACAAATAGGCTCGCGCTGTCACTGCCTCATTATCGTAGATATCCAGAATGAATTTTTTCTGGAAAGGATCCAGCACCAGAGGCTGGCCAACAAGTTTTCCTTCAGGCACACGGCAATACCGCTCAATGAACCGGATTACCTTTTCACCGCGTGTCATGTCAGGCGGCTTGGTCAGTTCGGCCTCGCCAAAAGGTCATCATCCAACGGGTTGTTATCCTCGATGGCCTTGGCCTGCTTCCGGCGCTTGGCAGCGTCTCGTGCCTCGCCTTCCTTTGCGCGGGCATGCAGTGAAAGACTTTTTCGCATGGATAAAATCGTACTGGCGTGCATCTGGACCACGGCCTTGCGCGGATTGACGACAGGCGTTCCCTTTTCTGTCAGGACCACAGAGCCCTCGTCTCTCAAACATCGCTGCTCACGCTCAAGATCCGCCATGGTGCGCGCCATGAGTGCCGCAAGTTCAAGCTGATGCGCAGTCCATTCAGAGCGGGCGAACTCGGCAATAACGCTCGCGAAGAAAGGCAAATCTTCGTCTTCCAGAGGCACATTGCTTGGTGGTACGATCTCTTGCGTTGCCTGCTGCATCACCCTCACGGCTTCCGTAGCGCTATCTATTCGCTGCCTTTTTGCCATGCTGTCCTTGCGCGCACGCGATCCCTAAAACTGTGTTAGCGTTTTTTCTCTTGCCCACACGCCGATCTCCCGACGCCCGGGTCAGAACTTTTGATACCCCCCCTACCGATTGGCGGGGTGGGCCGGGTCGACCGGCCAGCCGTCAGAACCGATGTCCAGGCTGTAGCCGCGCCGCTCCAATGATTGTTTCCAGCTGTTGTGATGGTGGGTGCAGAGTGATTGCAGGTTGCCTGCATCCCAAAACAGGGCCTCATCGCCTCTGTGTGGCTTGATATGGTCTGCGACCGTTGCAGCCACGACTCGCCCTTCAGACTGGCACTTGGTGCAAAGCGGCTCAGTAGCGAGTTGCTGGCGTCTCAGCCTTTGCCAGCGTTTTGTCTTGTACCAGCCTTGCCAATGCCTATCGGTCACATGACACCACCCACAAAAAAAGCCACCCTCAAAAGGATGGCGGTTATCGTTGCTTCGGCAATAGAACCCCGTTGCGCCAGCTCCGCAGATCCTGCGTTTTCCTGCTGACACGGCCGGTGGAACTCAGCCACTCGGACACCGTAGGGTTTGCTCATATAACGAGCGAACAAGCAAAAGCTATGCCAATCTCTGAACAGTGTCAAGCGGCGTCTGGATTTTCATGGAGCCTACCGACAACAGCACCGGATCATCCTTGCTCGATGGCACACGCTCGACAGATGCCTCCCATCCCTCGAACATACCAGACACCAGCACCACACCATCCCCGATCTCCAGCGCGATAGCCTGCCTTGACTGCCTGAAATCGAACACACCCATATCCTCGGCGCATTGCAGGGCCTCTATACACGCCCACGGTATCCGTACAGGTGTTCCATCAATGCCGACGAACTCACGGACACCGTCTATGCGGCGAACAGCTCCGAACGGAGGGGAAGCCGGATCCAGTCCAACGAACACATACCGGCAGAACAAGGGCCGCTTGACATCGACACGGCGACGCGCCCGGCCACATCGGCGTTCATGGCGTCCCATCGGGCAATAGGGCTCAAAGCCTGCTTCCCGCATTGCCGTCTTGGCGCGTCCTTCGCAATTGGGATTGGTGCGAACGACATACCACGCCAGTGAGGCGTGAGTGGACTGCGGATGTGATGTCATGCGCTGCGGCCTTTTGTGGTGGGTCGCAGCAGCGGTCGTGAGGCGGTTCAATCTAGACCTGATTTGCCCGGAGATTGCAAGAGGCAACCCCACCACCCCAAACGGTCAAATCTGAGCATTTCATAAGTGTCACGCTGTCACGCACGTAAATAGACACACCCCATTTCACGCAACAATATTTCAAAAATCATCCAATCCCATACACCCCCGTGACACCGTGACACTTAGGTTTTTTTGATATTAACTTATTGTGTTTTATGGGAAATAACTGTCACGAAAAGTGTCACGAAAACCATTAGTGTCACGTGACACTTTTCAAAAGTGTCACGGAAAATCGAAAAGTGTCACGCTAAGTGTCACGGTGTACTGAGTGCACATTTTTGATTGCAGGTACTGCGCGCACCAATACGATATCGGTATTCCGATATCGGCCCCTCGTTCTGATCAAGGTGAAACAAACCAACACAAGGTTGCGTTTTTCCATGATTAACGTAATGAGTACCGTCACGCCGAGATGGTGTTTTGAACTTGGGGGACTGAGAGTATGAGCGAGGAAACGCAGAAGCGGATCTTGATCGAGCAACGCGTCACGAACGAAGCCAAATCCATGGCTCTCGCATATATATGCTGGTTTTTTCTAGGCGGTTTGGGTGTTCACCGGATGTATCTGGGGCGCGCCCTGAGTGGCTTGAGCATATTGGCTCTTCAGCTGCTCGGATGGGTGTTTCTCATTAATGGCAGCGCGCTTGGCGGCTTCCTGCTCATTTTCGCTTGGGGATGGATTATCGTCGACGCCTTTTTGATACCGGGAATGGTCAATGACAACAAGGGTGAAGTGCGCGCCCGATTGACCGCAGAAGCGGGGCTTTGAAATCATCAAAACATATTTTGATTGTTTTTGGGTTTGTAAGAGATGAACGTTATGAAATTGCTTGTCATGCTGATCCTGACAATTGGATTGGCGGGATGCGTCACTACAGAGCAGGTGGATCAGATGGTGGCGCATTCCAAGCCGGCCACGCCGGAAGAGCGCCGGATAATTGTCAATTACGTGCGCAACACCTTCAAGGATCCATATTCAATACGCGATGCTCAGATCTCGTACTTTTTCGACAACACGCCCCGTGGCGGCCGTGCTGGCTGCCTTTCCCTGAATGCCAAAAACTCGTTCGGCGCGTATATTGGCGTGAAATACACAAGCATTGTCATCGACAATGGCAGGGTTGTCCGCTCGCTGCAGGATGCCCCTGGCTGCTTCATGATCGTCAATAGCGGGATCAAATTTCAGAAGTTCCCGGAGCTTGAAGCTCTGTAGCGGCTCAGTCCCGCGTCAGGAAATAGGTCACGACCGGCCGCCGCGTTGATGCCACGGCCTCCTGCACGATTTGCTCCGCCTCCTTGAGGGACTTGATCGTATCATCCAGATCGCGTCCCTTGAGGGTGTGTTGCATCCGGCGCAAGAGATCCCGGCGCGTGATCCGCCCGCCATTCTCCTGGATCAGCCGCAACACCTTGTTGGCGTTGGCCTGCGCGTCGGTTTCCGCCATGTAGAGCCCGGCATCCTTCGCCAGCCGGTCAGCGGACCATAGCGCCAGATCCCGCCCCCACTGCATCATCTCGACCGACACGGACGGCTTGAGCATGTTTTCCCCGGCTGCCCGGATGGTTGCCATGCGCACGGCCATTTCCGCAGTCCTTGCATAAAACGGCGCCAGATCCGGCCGCCGGTCCTGCAGGTTCTCGACATAGGTCTGCAAATCCCGGAAAATCTCCCGTGCATGATCATCGGCCCACGGCACTTCCACCGGCCGTACCTCCGATGCCGGATCCGCGTAAAGCTGCCCCGTGATGCCCGCAAGCCGGTTGCCGCCGCCAAACATTGCTTCCATCCGCTTGACGATCTCTTCCGGCACGTCCCGCGGATCTGCAAGCGGATCACGGTCCTTCGGCCTGCCATTGGACGGCAACACCAGAAACCGGTTCAGAAAGCCGTTGATCACATCCTTGCCCTTCAGCGCCTCGAAGAACTCGTCAGGTGTCGACACACCCAAAATGGACAGGGCCGGTGCCTGGATGATCTCCGATTGACGGCTGGCCCATTCCGGCGTTGTCATCGATGCAAAGGACTTGCCCCACGCCGTGCGCAGGATCTTGGAAATGCCTGCCACATGCGGGCCGCCCCTGGCGTGGTTGACCTTGGCGATAAACGCCCCGAATTCATCCATCGCGCAATGGGTCAGCGGCGCCCGGGTCAATCTGGCAATTAGACTGGAATGGGACATGAAGTCATCCGGGCCGTTGACCGAAGACATGCCGGCCGCCGCAAGCAATCGCGGTGCCTGGTTCAGCGCGTGATCCTTGCCCGCACCCGATCCCGCCAGATTGAGCACATAAAGATGTGTGGCGGATTGTGTCGGCCCGCAGAGCTTGCGCCCGATCACGGTTCCGGTCACCGTCAGCGCCGCGCCCAGGGCTGCAACCCGGGAGGGCCGCCGGGCCGTTGCCTCGATCCAGTCGGTGATCTGGCCAACCAGCCCCGGCACCCGTGTCAGATGATCGGGGAAAGCGTCCTCTTTGGCACTCTCTTGCGTCTCGATCACCTCGCCCGTTGACTGGTCAATGATCGTGCCGTCATCCTGTTGCAGCAAGGTCCGGGCACTCGCGGCCCCTTCTGCAATCTCCGCCTCATCCGCCACGCCCCAGCCAAGGGCCCGCGGATCCAGCGACAGCACGTCACACAGCCAGTTGGCCGCGGCAACAGCATCCCCTGCCCCGCCATAGTCCATCACGATATCAATCGCCGTGCGCTTGCCCCCCCGTGGATCGCCCATGTCATGCACGCCGAAATCGACAATGCCGGTTGGTGCCAGAGACAGATCCTCTTGCAGATCCCGCCCCAGCAGGCGCGAGGACACGCGATAGGCCCCGGTTCCCGGCTGCGGTTTGCTTTGCGGGAAGATCTGCGGCACCCACACGGACAGTTTTTGCAAGGCAATGCTGTTGACGTTCCTGAAAAACGGGCTCTCGAAGCCGATTTCCTGTTGGCCTCCGGAGACCACCGGAACGGCGCAACTCTGCGGCTGATGGGTGATTCCTTCCGGCCGTTTCGTCAGCAGTTCCACCAGCCAGTCCGGCATGACCGGTGCATCCAGAATGGACAGCGGATCCCCGTCTCCCGGTTCATAGATCCCGTCATCCCGATGCGCGCCCGGTGCGATCACATAGCCACCCGTGCCCCTGATATCGATCGGGCACTCTTTTTTCGGTGGCAGATTGCCCCGCCCGTTGCCGTGGTTCAGCCCGTCCGGCTGGCGGAAATAGACATGCCGGCCACCCGATGGCGTGTCCGCATAGGGCGCATCACAACCGCCGTTTTCCGCCACAATCCGGTCCCAGTAGTCCTGGCCGCGAACCCCGTCCTCCTCGTCGAGGTCGACCACCAGCAGCGACGACTTGCCAAGATCGATGCCCGGCATGGCGTCCGGCCAGCGCCGCCACCAATTGTCTATGTTGCGCCTGTGACTGGTTGCGCCGGATCGCCAACTGGTCCCGGATAATGGCTTCTTGCTTCTATCGTTCTTGGTGCCGTCCGGGTTGTAAGCCGGAGACGGATCACATGGAAAGACCGCCATACCCGCCTCATGCAGCGACACGGCCAATTCGTAATTTGACAGCACCCGCACGATGGACGGATCGAATGTAAACCCAAGCTTCGCCACTGCGGCCCCGCATGCAAAGAGAAATCAGAATGGCGGGTCGAGCTTTTCCAGCTTGTCTGCCAGGGATGTGCCGAAGTCATCCAGAAACCCCCGGAAGAACTCGACCGCCTGCACCTCGCTCAGGGCGTTCAGATCGCCGGTCCCGAGCCGGTCGAGCCGGTCGGCTGCCATGCACATGGCATCATGCAGCGCCTGCCCCTCGTAGATATCGAATTCCCGTTGCGACATGGCCTGTCCCTTTTTGACAAGATGAAGATGTTCCGAGCAGGACCAGACAGGCCGGGCATTGTGCCTGAGCATGTAGCCCACACCGTCATCGCGGCGCCTGCACAGCCAGCACGGCCCGCCGCTCAAGCTTTGTTTCGCCATGTGTCAAGCTCCTGAAAGATGGCCAGCAGATCCCGGGCATCACGGGCAACGCTGTTGTGCTCGTTAAAATCCCGGCGCAACCGGCACATGGCCGCGATAACCGTTGACGGGTTGGTGCCGCCGTGGTCGCGAGCGATCGACGCCAGCGACCAGCCGTTGAGCCTGTGCGCCAGCCACCACGCCACCCGGCGTGCCGCTGACAGATCCCCGCCGCACGAGCTGGAATGAAACAGCGATGGCGACACTCCGAACCGGCCACATGCGGCGATTTCGAGCTGGATTATGGGGATCATGGCCGGCACTCCATCACCGCTTCGATGAAGACTTTCGTCGCTTGAGCGTCGACCGCGTTTCCATAGGCGCGTAAACGTCCCACTCGGGAGGCAGCGCCATCAACCAGCGGGAATGAGCCGGGTCTAACTGGCCGCCACTTTCCATCCCGGCAGCTGAGCCAGTCAGCATCTCGCCAGAAGCCGTTAACCGGACCGGGTGGGTGATTGTGACCAATGCCGCCATTTGCGTCAGCGGAATGCCCGTGTCGTGTGGCCTCGGCGGAAGCCCGCCCTTGTGAGCATCCGTTGCTGTCGGGCTCGGCCAACCCGCCAGCTGTCCCGCCGTCTGCAGGTTCATGCCGCCCTGACGGCCCGACGTGCTCGCGCCGGTGCTGTCTGTTGCATTCGGCGTCGGCCAGCCCGTCAACTGCGCCCTTTTTGGTATCGGGATCAACTGTTTGTTCGCAAAGCACCCCGGCGTCACCGGAGTTTCCGTCCAATTCGTGAGCCAAGCCGTTTCGGGTAAGTCTTGCTGCTTTTTGCTCGCATAGAGCCTGCCAGCTGATTGGTCGCTGTCGTGATTTCGCGGGCAATTCGGAGTGTTCCACCCCTTGAGCCCAGAACCGGAGCCTCTGCCGGATGTGCGGGGCACCGACGCCCGCTGAGCAGGTATCGACAAACCCGCAGGCGTAACCCGCTCCTTCCAGGTCAGCTTGTACAAGGTCGAGCCAAGTGAGGCCGTCCTTGCTTGCAACCTGTTCGCCAAGGATCTCTGGAGGCTGGCACTCGCTGACGAGATGGAACCAGTGCGGCCAAAGGTGCCGCTCGTCATCAAACCCGCTTCCCTTGCCTGCCGCGGAGAAAGGTTGGCACGGACAGGAGCCGGTCCACACGGGTCTGTCGTCGGGCCATCCTGCAAGTCTGAGTGCGTAGGACCAGACACCGATACCGGCGAAGAAGTGAGACTGCGTGTATCCGGCAAGGTCAGAAGGTCGAACATCGACAATTGATCTGTCATCCACATCTCCGGGAGCGATCAGGTTTTCAGCAATGAGATTGCGCAGCCATTCAGCGGCGTAGAGGTCGTTTTCGTTGTAGTAGGCTTGAGGCGCACTCACTCCGCCGCCTCCATCGCTTGCCCGTTAGCCGTCTGCCGATCCGCCACGGTCCAGTATTTCGAGCCCGGCGCCTGCCGCTTGACGCTGACCGCAACAACGGTGTCCAGCTCGCCTTTCCGGCTGACCGCCTCCTGCGTCGTTTGGGGGATCGGCAATGCTCCGCCCAGCCGCCGCCAGATCATGCCGGCCTTGCCCGCAGCCCGGCCGCCATGCTCGAAACACAGCCACTCGCTGTAGTCCCGCTTGTCCGTCGCATAAGTGATCTTCAGACTGTCGGGAGCGCTGAATTTCTGATGGATCTCGAACCGGGTGTCCGTCACGGCCAGCCATTGCGGTGCCACCTGTTCAGTTGAAAGTATTGGGGCATCCGACGCCGCTTCCGCCTCGTGGCGCGGCTTTTCGGCAAAGGGCCACTCATGGCCGCAGCCCGGACAGATCCGCGTTGCCAGCCCCACCACTTCCGCGCAGTCCGGACATTCCTTGGCCCGCTCCGTGTCCGGCTTTACCTTTTCCTCATCCGGCAGATCGCCGCCGCCCGGTTCCTTCTTCGGCTTCACGGCGTCGACCGGACCATGGCGCACGGTGTTTCCGGCAAAATCCAGCACAAGGCAGTTGCCCTTGCCCGGTGCCTTGCGCAGCCCGCGCCCGATGCACTGGATGAACAGCGATGTCGAAAGCGTCGGCCGCAGCATCGCGATCAGATCCACATGCGGCGCGTTGAAGCCGGTGGTCAAAACGCCAACACTTGTCAGGCACCGGATCTGCCGCGCCTTGTAGGCTGTCAAAATCCGGTCCCGCTCGCCCTTTGGCGTCTCCCCCGTAACAGCCTCGCAGGAATAGCCCGCCTGACGGATCAGATCGCGCACCTGGACGGCATGATCGACACCGGTGCAGAACGCCAGCCACCCGGCCCGGTCCTCGCCCATCGTCACGATTTCCGCCACCGCCGCCTCGACAACATCCAGTGCCGCCGCTTCCAGCTCGTCCGCCTTGAACTCGCCCCCGCGGATATGCACCTTGCTGGTATCAATCCGGGCCACCGTCGCCTTGCTGATCAGATTGGCGAGATAGCCGTCTTCGATCAGATCACGCACATTGGCGTCGTAGACGATCTTGTCGAACAGCCGGTCCTCGCCCCTGTCGAGCCGCCCGGAGTCCAGCCGGTAAGGCGTTGCGGTCAGACCGCAGACCGGCATGCTTGCGTTGATCGTCAGACAATCGGAGATGAACCGGCCATACATTGTGGCGGTGTTGCGCGGGATCAGGTGGGCCTCGTCGATCAGCAAAAGATCGAACCCGCCCAGCGCGGCCGCTTTCTTGTGCACCGACTGGATGCCCATGAAGGTGATCGGGCGGTGCAGGTTGCGCTGGCCAAGCCCCGCCGAATAGATCCCGATCAGCGTTTGCGCTTCCGGCCACAGCTTGATCAGTTCTTCCGCGTTTTGCTGGATCAGCTCCTTCACATGCGTGATCATGCCGATCCGCATGGCCGGATATGCCTCCCGCAATCCGCGCACCAGCTCCGCGATCACGAGGGATTTACCCGCCCCCGTGGGCAGCACGATCAGCGGATTGCCGCCCTCGGTGGCCCAATAGTCATGGACAGCAGAAATCGCCTCGGATTGATAGGGGCGCAGGGTTATCGCCATAGCGGCACCTCCCCACACAGACCATGGAACGCCGCATTGCTTTCAAAGGCGACCTTCCAGACTTCACGGGCGCCTTTCATGTCCCCACGCCTCAGCATGGCGGCCACGAGCGCCGGCACATCGTGAAACGCGATTTCCGTTGTTTCCTGACCGGGTTGCTCGATCAGCAGGTTGCCCATTTTTGTAGGCGTCAGGGTCACATCCTTCTTCATGTGTCAGTCCCCTCGTAATACTTGCAGGCGGCGGCCCGCGAGGGAATCCGGGCGGTTGCCCCCCCCATGAGCTTGCGCGCCTTCAGGCACACCGCCGGCTTGCCCAACCGGCTGTCGGGCATCCGGCTGCATGTTTTGTTGTTGTTGACCTGGAAATGCCTGCAGGTGCCGCAGACCTTGCCTGCAGGGCCGGTTCCGGCAAAATGCGCCATTCCGGCAAAGGTTTGGTCAGCATCCCCTGCGGTGCCGATGTCCGCCTTGGTCAGGTGCATGCTCTGGCTGACCGGCACAAACGGGTTCTTTTGCGGTTTCATCCCGTCACCGCCTTTCCCGCGCCATCCACCCACTCGGAGCCGTCGCGCAATTGATAGGTGACGGTTTCCGCGTCCGGGTCGGTGTCGATCTGCTTGCCCGGCACCAGATCCGGCACAAACAGGTGACTGCCGCAACCGTTTTGCTGGTCTTCCGTGCTCAACATCCGGTCATGGCGTGCGCAGTGCCAGCCGCCCTGCCCGTCATCTCTTGGCGCGGCATGCAGGCACGTCCGGCAATTCACACGCGCCCATGCGCCCTCATGGCAAACGGATTTCGCCGGGCACCAGTTGCAGGCATAAGCGGCTCTGCTTTCCGGGTTGTCATGCAGCTTTGCGGGCGCGTGATCCGAGAAAACAATCCGCTCGCCCTTGGCCATCAGCGCAATCGCGAACGCCGCGTCATAGTGGATCCGCTCGATGTGGATCGTGTCGGTGTCTTTCTCGACCGCGACATAAAGCGCCCGGTCAACCCCCTTCAGATGCATGTAGCCCTGGCACTGCGCATAATGCAGAGGCTTGGATTTCTGCACGCCCTCCAGCAACAGTTTCTTGAAGCTCTTGACCGAATGCGTCTTGCACTCGAACACATGGCAGGCTTTCGGCGCCTCGACGACACCCCCGAAGATGATGCCGTCCATATGCCCGCGCACATGCCCGCCTGCGGTGGATACGGCCCATTGATCGCCGGTCAGCTGATCCACATCGTGAATGTCGATGCCTGCGGCGCGCAGATCCTCGATGACACGGGCTTCCTCCCGGTGGCCGGTCTGAAACAGCCGCAACATGCGCCCGTCAAAGTCCTCGCGGGGCTGCGCCCAGCGGAACGCGTACCAGAGCTTGCGGGCGCACTCTTCGCCCAGAATGGAAATCCCGAGATAGGTGCGTTCCGGCTCTTGTTTGGCCCGCGCTTCGTAGACCCGGTAAATCGCGTCAATGGTGGGAGAGCGGAATTGCGGGAGAGCGACCATTATACGCTCCACTCTTTGAACGCACCATCAACGGACAGGATGTAGCTCTTGCCCGGTTCGATCCCGTTTTCGCCAACCAGCGAGGCGCGGACTGCGACCAGGTTAAAGTCATCGTCGTAAGCGGCCAGCATGATCGCCCCGCCTGCTTCCGCCTTTGCCACACCGCCAATGCCGAGCGCAGCGGCGATGGCATTTTTACCTTTCACTGAGGCATGGCCGTAGTGGCCAGCGGCTG
>NZ_SMMF01000491.1:0-1296 GCF_009711355.1 Roseibium sp. RKSG952
CGGCGTGCCGACAACCACATCCCGGCCCGCGCCCAGACGCGACAACAGTGCCGAGAAGGCCGCTTCCAGAACCATGAACAGGGTCGCGCCGGTTTGCCGGGCGAGGCCTTTCAGCTGCCCGGTCACCGCGCGGCCAACCGTCAGCGGCACCACACCGCCGGCATAATCCATCACCTGCGGCCGGGGCCGGTCAAACGGCAGGGTGATCGCTTCGGGAACTCCCGACAGCGTCTCCTGCCACCAGCCGGTTTCCGCGGCAAGCCGGTCCGCGGACAGGACCTGCCGCTGCCAGTGGGCATAATCGGCATAGCGGACCGGCAAGGCCATCAGACCGGCCGCAGGACCGCCCGTGGCTTCCCGGTAAAGTTCCGCAAGTTCCCGGAACAGGATGCCCAGCGACCAGCCGTCCAGAACCGCATGATGACCGCCCAGAACCAGAACATCGGCGGGAGTTCCCCTGGCAAGCAGATGCGCCCGGAACAAGGGGCCTGTTTCCAGATCAAACGGCCGGGCCAGAAGCGTGGCCAGCCGCGCCATCAGGTCCGGCATGTCCAGGCCGCTGGCATCCTCCACCGTCAGGAGGCCGCTGTCCGGCACGTCCCGAACCACCTGATGCGGCACGCCCGCGCCATCCGCCGCAAACACTGTCCGCAACACCTCGTGGCGGGTGACCAGACGGACAAGGGCCCGGTCCAAAGCCCTGACATCAACCGCCCCGTCGATCCGGAACGCGGTTTCCATGTGATAGGCCCGCCCGGCCCGCGCATCCAGACGGTCAAGGAACCACAACCGTTCCTGGGCGAATGACAGCGGAACGGGCTTTGCCCGGTCAACCGCCACCAGAGGCAAACTGTCCCGTTGCCCGCCAGCTGCTTCCAGACGGGCGGCCAGCCCCGCCACCGTTGGCTCTTCGAACACATCGCGTACGCCAAGGGCCTGGCCCGTGTGCTGTTCCAGCCGCGCCACCAGCCGCACCGCGCTCAGGGAATGCCCGCCGAGCTCGAAGAACCCGTCGTGGCGGCCCGCCTGTTCCACGTCCAGAAGCGCGCAGAAGGCATCTGCAACCTGCTGTTCGCTGGCCGTGACCGGCGCGGCAAAGGCGCTGCGGGCCACCGAACCCGCCACATCCGGCAGCGCCTTGTGGTCGATCTTGCCCGAGGCTGTCAGCGGCAGGCTGGCCAGACCGGCAAAACGCGACGGGATCATGTGGTCAGGAAGAACCTTCTTCAGCTCCGCCCGCAAGGCCGCAAGATCACAAAAACCGGCCGGATCCGGAAGTTCCGGTTCAGCCTGTCC